>JBPCJA010000243.1:0-7999 GCA_051005755.1 Solirubrobacteraceae bacterium | reverse complement strand
CTGCCCGTCTTCGAGCGCAACAAGGCGCTGCTGTACTACCCCGTCCAGTACGAGGGCCTGGAGGCGTCGCCGTACATCTTCTACACCGGAGCGACGACGAACCAGCAGATCATCCCCGGCCTGGAGTACCTCAAGAAGGAGGGTCACACCAAGCTCTTCCTCGTCGGCTCGGACTACGTCTTCCCGCGCACGGCGAACAAGGAGATCAAGGCCTGGGCGAAGGCCAACGGCGTGGAGATCCTCGGTGAGGAGTACACCCCGCTCGGCCACACCGAGTACTCGACCGTCATCAACAAGATCAAGCAGGCCAAGCCCGACGCTGTCTTCAACACGCTCAACGGCGACTCCAACGTCGCGTTCTTCAAGCAGCTGAAGGCCGCCGGCATCACGGCCAAGGACATGCCGGTGCTCTCGGTCAGCGTGGCCGAGGAGGAGGTGCGCGGCATCGGCGCCTCGAACCTCGCAGGCCACCTCGTCGCGTGGAACTACTACCAGACGACCCCCGGCGCGAAGAACAAGGCGTTCGTGGCCGCCTACAAGAAGAGGTACGGCGCCGACCGCGTGACCGCGGACCCGATCGAGGCCGGCTACGTCGGCGTGCACCTGTGGGCGCTGGCGGCCGAGAAGGCGGGCTCGACCGATCCCGAGAAGGTCAAGGCAGCGTCGAAGGGCCTCCAGTATGACGCACCCGAGGGCAAGGTCACCGTCGACGCCTCCAACCAGCACATCTCCAAGACGGCGCGCATCGGGGTCATCAAGTCCGACGGCCAGATCCAGGAGGTGTCCGCCTCGGACGGGCCGATCAAGCCCGATCCCTTCCTGAAGACCTACGACTGGGCGAAGGGCCTGTAGGAGCCTGCACCAGCGGGGACGGCACGGGCGCCGTCCCCCCGATCCGGATCGAGAGAGACCTCCATGGACGTCATCCTCAACCAGATCTTCGTCGGCATCAGCATCGGGTCGATCCTGCTGCTGATCGCGCTCGGGCTGACGTTCACGTTCGGCCAGATGGGCGTCATCAACATGGCCCACGGCGAGTTCATCATGGCCGGGGCGTACACGACGTACGTCCTGCAGGGCGCCGTCAGCGCGAGCCTCCTCGGGGCCGCGTTCGTCCTGGCGCTGCCGGTCGCGTTCCTCGTCGCGGGCCTCATGGGCGTGCTCGTCGAGGTGCTCGTCCTGCGCCGGCTCTACGGGCGCCCCCTTGACACGCTGCTCGTGACGTGGGGGATCTCACTCATCCTCCAGCAGCTCGCGCGGGACATCTTCGGCGCGCCGAACGTCGACGTCGTCGCGCCGTCGTGGTTGCAGGGCGGCATCGAGCTCGCCGGGGTGTCGATGCCGGCGACACGGCTGTTCATCATCGGGCTCGTCGCGCTGACGGCGGTCAGCGCCTGGTACTTCGTGAGCAGGACGCCGCACGGCGCGCGGATGCGCGCCGTCATCCAGAACCGCCAGCTCGCGTCCTGCAGCGGCATAGTCACGCAGAAGATCGACCGCCGCACGTTCTTTCTCGGCTCGGGCCTCGCCGGCCTCGCGGGCGTCGCCCTGACGCTCATCGGGCCGATCGGGCCGACGCTCGGCCTGAACTACATCGTCGACGCGTTCCTCGTCGTCATCGTCGGCGGCCTCGGGCAGCTGCGCGGCGCGGTCATCGCGGCGTTCGCGCTCGGCATCCTCAACTCGCTGTCGGAGTACGCGACCGAGGCATCGCTGGCGAAGGTCATCGTCTTCCTCTCGATCGTCGTCTTCCTCCAGTTTCGCCCGCAGGGCATCGTCAGCGAGCAGAGCCGGGGGCTGGCGTGACTGCGCGCCATTGCTCGACCACGGTCACCGTCGAGCCGAGAGGCAGGTGCTCGCGATGAGGCTGCTCTCCATGATGGCGCGCCTGCCGGCTGGCGGCCGGGCTCGCTTCTGGATCGGCTTTGCGACGTCGGCGGCCGCGCTGCTCGTCATCGCGCCGGCGTTCATGTCGGACTTCCGCCTGTCGCTGCTGGCGAAGTTCCTCTGCTTCGCGATCGTCGCCGTCGGCATCTCGCTGGCGTGGGGCCACGGCGGGATGCTCGTGCTCGGTCAGGGGATCTTCTTCGGTCTCGGCGGCTACAGCATGGGGATGTTCCTCAAGCTCGACGAGGCGCCGGCCGGGCAGCTTCCGGACTTCATGACATGGAGCGGGGTCGAGCACCTGCCGGTGCTCTGGGAGCCGTTTCAGCACGCGTGGTTCGCGGTCGGGGCGGCGATCGTCATCCCGGTCGTGCTGGCCACGCTGCTGGGTCTGCTCGTCTTCCGCCGCGGCGTGCGCACGGCGTACTTCGCCATCCTCAGCCAGGCGCTCGCCGCCGCGTTCGTCATCCTGCTCGTCGGCCAGCAGGGGCTCACCGGCGGGACGAACGGGCTGACGAACTTCCAGTCGTTCTTCGGCCTGACGCTCGCCGACCCGGCGAACCAGCGGATCCTCTACTTCGCGATCGCCATCGCGCTCGGCGCCGTCTTCCTACTCGCGCGCCAGCTCGTCGTCAGCCGCTACGGGCGGTTGCTGGTGGCCGTGCGCGACGCCGAGACGCGCGTGCGCTTCCTCGGCTACGACCCGGCGACGATCAAGGTCGTCGCCTATGCGGCCGCGGCCGGCATGGCGGGCCTCGCCGGGGCGCTGTTCGTGCCGGTCGTGGGGATCATCTCGCCGGCGCTGCTCGGCGTCGTGCCGTCGCTGGAGATGGTCGTCTGGGTCGCCGTCGGCGGGCGCGCGTCGCTCGCTGGCGCGGTCGTAGGGGCACTGCTCGTCAACTACGCCAAGACCGGGCTCAGCGAGCGGTTCCCGTCGGCGTGGACGTACGTGCAGGGGCTGCTCTTCGTCGTGGTCATCGTCCTCCTGCCGAAGGGCCTGGCGGGCGTCGGCGAGATCCTCAGGAGCCGCATCCCGCGGCCGCGGCTGGCCGGGGGCACGGCGGCCGAGCTGTCCACCTCGCCGGTCGAGCGCAGGCCGGCATGAGGGGCGAGGCGCTCCTGCAGATCCGCGGGCTGCACGTGAGCTTCTACGGCTTCAAGGCCCTCGACGGAGTCGACTTCGACGCGTACGACGGCGAGGTCCACTTCCTCATCGGGCCCAACGGCGCGGGCAAGACGACGCTCGTCGATGTCATCACCGGCCTGACGGCGCCGAGCGAGGGCTCTGTCCGCTACGGGGCGACCGAGCTCGTCGGCAAGCCGCCGCAGAAGATCGTCCGGCTCGGCGTCGGGCGCACGTTCCAGACGGCGACCGTCGTCGACGCGCTGACGGTCGGCGAGAACCTCGACCTCGCCGCGAGCTTCCGACTCCCGCTGCGCAAGCTCCTGCGCCGCCGCCGCGGCCTCGATCCGCCGGTCGTCGAGGCGTTGGAGACGGTCGGCCTCGCGCCGCAGGCCGAGGAGCCGGCGGGCAGCCTGTCGCACGGCCAGAAGCAGTGGCTGGAGATCGGAATGCTGCTCGTCCAGGAGCCGCGGCTGCTGCTGCTCGACGAGCCCGTCGCCGGGCTGAGCGCCGAGGAGCGCACGCGCACCGGGGAGCTCATCAGCCTCATCGCCGCCGACCGCACGGTCGTCGTCGTCGAGCACGACATGGACTTCCTGCGTCGTTTCGCGAACGTCGTGACAATCATGCACGAGGGCAGGCTCCTCTGCCACCGCGCGTCGGTCGGCGAGGTGCAGGCCAACCAGGAGGTCCAGCAGGTGTACGTCGGCCGCGCGCGCGGTGCCCGCGGCGGGGTGGAGGTGAGCTGATGGCGCTCGTCGTCGAGCATCTGTGCGTCTCCCACGGGCGCACGCCGGCGCTCTTCGACGTCTCGCTGACCGTCGACGTCGGTGCGCCGTGCTGCGTGCTGGGCCGCAACGGCGTCGGGAAGACGACGCTGCTGAACACGATCATGGGCGTCCTGCGCCCGGCGTCGGGCCGGATCCTGCTCGACGGCCGGGACATCACGAACGCCCCGCCGCACGAGCGCGCGCGGGCGGGCCTCGGCTACGTGCCGCAGGACCGCGTCGGCTTCCCGCGCCTGACGGTGGAGGAGAGCCTGCGCGTCGTCATGCCGCCCGACTCCGGACGACGCGAGCTCGACGACGTCCTCGAGATCTTCCCCGCGCTCACGGGGCTGCTGGGCAAGCCGGCCGGCTTCCTCAGTGGCGGCCAGATGCAGCAGCTCGCGATCGCCCGCGCGCTGCTCACGCGCCCGAGGATGCTCATCCTCGACGAGCCGACCGAGGGCATCCAGCCGTCCGTCGTCGCCGAGATCGAGGAGACGATCGTGCGCCTGCACAAGCGCGACGGCCTTGGGATCGTCATCGCCGAGCAGTACGTCGAGCTCGCGCTGCGGCTCGCCGAGCGCTACGTCGTGCTCGACGCGGGTGCCGTCGTCGGCGCGGGCGCGACTGCCTATCTCGGGCTCGAGGCCGCGCACCAGCTCCTGGCGATCTGACCCGCGCGGCGGCGGCCGTTTGGCGATCGCTCGCGTGGGCGCGATCATGAGAGCAGTGCAACTCGTCGTGGACAACAGCACCGGCGGCGACGAGCAGCTCGCCGAGACCGTCGCGCGCGGTCTGCGGGAGCGCGGCTTCAGCGTCGAGCTGCGCAAGCCGTCGGCGAGCACGATGTTCGACACCTCCGTGAGCCTCGTGTCGACGGGGATCGTCCTGCGCGTGCAGGAGCGCCCGAACCGCTCCGACCTCGGCACGATCGAGGAGGTCGTGCGCGCGGCGCTGCTGACGCACGCGATGCCGCGGCGGCGGACGCGCGCGGTGCCGGTCGCGCTCGGCGCGGGGGGGCGCGTGCTGACGTGGATCGACGTCTTCGGGTAGGGCCGGCGGAGCGGGGCACACAGACCAGGGATCAAGATCGCCGTCGTGAATCGCCACCGCTTTCCGGGTCTCGCGGACGGCTGGGCTCGGCTGGACGGCGCGGCGGGCACGCAGCCCGTCGACAGCGTGATCGAGGCCATCGACGCCTGGCTGCGCTCCGGCCGGGTCGCCAACGAGGGTGGGAAGTTCGCGGCCGCAGCCGCCTGTGACGCTCTCGTCGCGCGCGCCCGGCGCGGCATCGGAGAGCTGCTCGCCGCGGATCCCGAGGGCGTCGTCTTCGGGCCGAGCATGACGGCCTTGACGTTCGCGTTCTCACGCGCGGTCGCGCGCACGCTGCAGCCCGGTGACGAGATCGTCTGCACGCGCCTGGACCACGACGCGAACGTCGCTCCCTGGCTTGCGGCGGCACGTGACAGCGGTGCGACCGTGCGCTTCGCCGAGCCCGATCCCGACACGGTCGAGCTCCCGATCGAGGCGTTCGAGCAGGTGCTGGGCCCGCGCACGCGCTGGGTCGCGGTGACGGCCGCCAGCAACGCGGTCGGCACGATGCCCGATCTTCCAGCGATCGCGGCGCTGACCCACGAGCACGGCGCGCAGCTGTTCGTCGACGCCGTCCACGCCATGCCCCACCGCCGCCTCGACGTCGCGGCGCTGGACTGCGACGCGCTCGCCTGCTCGGCCTACAAGTGGTTCGGGCCGCATCTGTCGGTCCTGTGGGCGCGCCCGCAGCTGCTCGCGCGACTGACGCCCGAGCGGCTGCGGCCGGCGAGCGACGGGGTGCCAGAGCGTTGGGAGCAGGGGACGAGCAGCTTCGAGGGGCTGGCCGGCGTCGTCGCGGCGGCCGACTACCTGCAGACGCTCGACTGGGCGCGCGTGCGCGCACACGAGCAAGCGCTGTTCGCGCAGCTCCTCGATGGGCTTGAGTCGATCGACGGTGTGACGCTGTTCGGCCACGCGCGCGACCGCGCGCCGACAGCGATGTTCACGGTCGGCGGGCGCACGTCGGCGCAGGTCGCCGAGCAGCTCGCCGCCGAGCGCATCGCTGTCTGGCACGGCACGTACTACGCGTGGGAGCTCTTCCGCCTGCTCGAACTCGAGCGCGACGGCGCGATACGCACGAGCATCGTGCACTACAACGACGCTTCGGACGTCGAGCGGCTCGTGAACGCGGTCGCCGCGCTCGCGGATGGTCACTGACCGTCGCGACGCACTACTGCAGCGGGTCGCGTGCGGACCCAGCAGCGCGCGTGCCGCAAAGTCGCTCCACACCGCGAACTCCCATCCGAACAGCGTCCGTAGAAGTCCAGTGCCGCCCGCGGATCCGGCTGCAGGGCGTCCACCCGGCACGGAACGCCGGCCGGGTATTCGACACGCTTGCTCATCTACGCGGCGCGTCCATCGCGCATCGCGGGATGCCGTCGCGTAGGAGACGCCGCGGTCCGTCGGCGATCATGGCGGCGCCGTCGATCCCGCGCGCGGCGAGCGGGCGCTGCGCGGCTTCCAGCAGGGGAGGCCGGTGCACGCCGTGCGCGTCGGAGGCGAGCACGGTCACCAGGCCCCGCGCGGCAAGGTCGAAGCCGGCCTCGAGGCTGTCCCGGCCGTGGGCGCCCGTCAGCGATGACGCGTTGACCTGCAGCCGGGCGCCTCGACGGAGGCGATCCTCGAGTCCGCCACCGGAGGCCATGAGCGGCGCGCAGCGCTCGGGGTGGCCGATCAGCACGCCGTAGCCGCGCGACGCGAGGTCGTCCGCGTCCGCGTGGAAGACGTCGAGGAACTGCTGCCCGACCGGCGCCTCGAGCAGCACCCAGCGCCGGTCGGGCGGACCCTGCGCGAGGATCTGCAGCTCGGCGGACGTGGGACGCGTGCCCGGTCTGATCTCGCCGCCGGCCGCGACCCGCAGCGGGATCCGAGCGGCGCGCAGGGCCGCGTCGAGCGCCCGCACCCGCGCGGGCAGCGACGCGACGTCGACGAGATGGACGTGCGGCGTGCAGACCACGAGCCCGGTGCCGTCCGCCACGGCCAGGCGGGCGAGCGCGAGAGCCTCGTCGAGCGTCCGCGGACCGTCGTCGACATCGGGCAGGAGGTGGAAGTGCAGTTCGACGCGCGTGCTTGCAGTGAAGCATGTGCGAGAAGCGCGCCTCACACGACTGCACGAGCCGTGTCACTCGGCGCAAGCCCGCGTCAGCGAGGGTCGATCTCGTTGCGAAACGACTCGGCCGGGTGGACGGCCGCGCCGCGCGCGCGGGCCTGGTCGGCGAGCACCCGATCGGAGGTGACGACGCGGATCGCGCTCGGGTCGTCGTCGGCGTCGATGCGCCGCACGATCTCGTGGTCGGCGGCGTTCGCCCCGCGGTGGCTGGCGTGGGCGACGTCGACGACCGACGACCGGATCGGCGGCCGCGGCGGGCCCTCGAACATGACGGTCACGTCCTCGCCCTCGGCGGCTGCCCAGCGCTCGAGGAGGTCGACGAGGCGGACCATCGCCGCGTGACGGTCGCGCCACCAGCCGTCGGGGCGCGAGCCGATGACGTTCATGCCGTCGACGATCCAGCGCATCGACGGCCCGGCTTCAGCGGCGCCGGAGCCGGCCCAGCAGCCGCGACTTCGCGTTGAACGCGGCCTTCACGGCCCGGTCGCCGCGCGAGCCGTCCTGCGGCATCATCCCGATCTGGCGCGCGAACTGCATCTGGTCGTACACGACAAAGGTCGTGACGACGACGCCGTCGCGCATGACCACGTGGTCCATGCCGTCGAGCGCGATAGCCCGGCCGCTGGGGGCGATGCCCTGGAAGGGGCTGCCGCTGTGCGTGCCCGTGAGGTGCCAGTGCACGAACACGTCGTCGCCCTGCTCGACGAGCGCAACGATCTCCATGTGCCAGTCGGGCAGCGACGCCAGCGCCTCGGCGAAGTAGGCGGCGATCGCGTCCGTTCCGCGGTAGGCGCCCTGCGGGAAGCGCGCGACCGTCTCCGCGCTCCAGAACCGGCGCAGCGTCTGGAGGTCGCGCGCGTTGAGCCGCTCGAAGGACCAGCGGATGAGCTCGCCGTTCGTACCCATTCAGGGGGTCAGGGTCCGGCGGGCATGAGTGAGGGGGCGGGCTGGCCGTGGAGTGCTGCGGTGATCGCGTCCAGTAGGTAGTCGTGGAGGTTGCGGCTTTGCAGGCGGCAGGTTTCG
>JBPCJA010000242.1:0-17599 GCA_051005755.1 Solirubrobacteraceae bacterium | reverse complement strand
GCGCCGGGGCGTGGCGACACCGCCGCGGCGCCTCGCAAGGCGCCGGGGTGGCGAAATCGCCGTTGGCGACCTCCCGCGCCCGCGCCCGAACAACTCACTACGCGCCGGGCGCAACACACCGCCGGTTGGCGACTTTCCCGCGCCCATGCCGAACAACTCGCCATCCGGTAAGGCGCGACGACACGCGCCCGCTAGCACGAGGTCGCTGCGCTCTACGCCAGCGACACCACCGGTTGGCGACTTCCTCGCGCGGGCGCCGAACAACTCGCCACGCGCCGGGCGGGACGCGCGAACACGGGCCCGTTAGCACCGGGAGTGGCTGACGTGCTACGCCGGCAACACCGCCGTTTGGCGACTTCCCCGCCCCCGCGCCGAACAACTCGCCAAACGACGAGGCGGGACGCCATCGTGTGGCCCTCGCCCCAGGTCGCGTCCGGGCGGGACGGGAGACCGGGGCGTTCTTCGCATGCATGTCATGCGCTTCTCGCCCCGCCGCGTGGTTCGTACTCCAGCGGCGCGGCCGCGGACGGTGTGTGTCATTCCACGATCGCTCAGCGATCCCCAGATGACACACACCCCGATCTTCCGCGCGCGACTGCTGACGAACGCATCCCCCACCGCACCCCACCCCACCACTCCTTCATTGATGCAGTTGGTCACGCCACCAGCCCGACACACCCACAACGCGCCCACAGCGCCCAAGCGATCGATGTCGATCGCCTTTTTGGTTGCCAGATCGCGCTCTCGTCGCGCGTCGCTCGGGTTCAGCAAGGGCTGGGCCCGTGGGCCCAGCCCTTGGTGCCGAACGTCTATCAGTAGCGCGTGGCTGCGCGCACCCGCCGGCGCAGCGACTTGGGCGCTTGGTTAGCGATCACGCGCTCGGCGACCATCTCACGGCTGCGCTCGATCCGGTCGGTCGCGATCGCGATGGCCTCGTCGACCGGGACCTCGACCGGGAGCTCCAGCAGCTCGACGATCTTCTGCACGCGCTCGCGCACGCTGCCGCCGACGACGTGGTAGGGGATCTTCAGCTCCTGGAGGACCTCGATGAGCAGCTCGTCGGCGACCCTGCGGTACTCCTCCGACACCGGCCGGTGGCCGTCGGCGCGCATCTCGAACTCGACCGGAAGGTGGACGAAGATGTCGTAGACGCGCTTTGCGCGGTCCTTCGTCACCGTGCCGTACATGTTCATGTACTGCTGGAAGTAGGGCTTCGCGGGAATGCCGACGATGCGCTTGGACGCGCGGTGCAGCAGCGGCGCGCCCGGGTTGATGCCGACGCGCATCCGCGCTTCGCCGTAGACCCACTCGTGCAGGACCGATCCGTCCGAGATGTACGAGCCGCTCTGCTGCGCCTCGCCCTGCACCCGCTCCTCGAAGCGGCGCAGGCCGAGCATGAGCAGCTCGGATGCCGAGAGCTCCTGGAACTGCTTGCGCGGCAGCAGGTCGACGACGATCTCACGCGCGGTGAGCGCATCCGTGCGCGGGATGCCGGTCGCGACCGAGAGTGCCTCCGCCGTCGTCGTCTTCCCGCTCGAGTAGCTTCCCGAGACTGCTAGGCGTATGCGCTGCTGGGGCATCATGGTCCTCCGGTTCGGTTCCGTTGTTAGCGTTCAGAAGACGATGCCGCCGTCACTGCGGACGACGGCGCCGTTGATGAAGTCGGCATCGGAGCCAGCTAGGAATGCGATCGTCGCGGCCACCGATCCCGCGTCGACGAGCCCGTGCAGGGTTCGCTCGACCTTGCGGCGCTGGATCTCGGGCGCGAGACGCGCGCCCAAGCCGGTGTCGAGCACGCCGGGTGCGAGCACCACGCTGCGCACTCCACGGGAGCTGTACTCCTGCGCGACGGCGTTCGAGAGCCCATGCAGGCCGGCCTTGCTGGCCGCGTAGTTGGCCTGGCCCGCGTTGCCCATGACGGCCGCGATCGAGGACACGTAGATCACCCGGCCGTAGCGGCGGCGCAGCATCACCTTGAGGGCGTGCTTCGTCGTCAGGAACGCACCGCGGAGATTGACGCGGATGACGTCGTCCCACTCGTCGGTCGACATGCCGATGAGCGGCCGGTCGCGGGCGATCGCAGCGTTGTGAATGAGGACGTCGAGCCGGCCCAGCTCGCGGGCCTGCTTGGCGATCGCCACCGCCGTCTCCTCGTCGCCGACATCACCGGCAATCGGATGCAGGGCTCCCGGATGCTGCTCCTGGAGCGCAAGCAGCGCGTCGGCTGACGAGCGGTAGTTGGCGATGACGCGCGCGCCCTGCTCGAGCAGGTGCTGGGCCGTCAGGAGTCCCAGTCCGGACCCGGCACCTGTGAGCGCGACGACGCGTTCGCTCAGACGTCCGTTCTGACTCATGCGGCCACGGCCTCGCAGCACCGAGAGCTCCGGCGGACGCCGGCGAAGCAGTGCTCGACGATCGCATCGATGTCGTGGTCCAGGCGCACGCGGGTGTTGAGCCGGTGCGCGAAGCGGACGTGCGGCGTCGACCCGTCGTGCTCGTCGAAGACGAGCGGCGGAAGCAGAGCCTTGGGGACCCCGGCAGTCCGCTCGATGCTCCTGGAGAGGAACCGCAGGCCGCGCCGGCTTAGATCGCTGGGCAACCAGTTCAGCGTCGGCACCCGCATGCGGACCAGCTCGCCGGTCTTCTCGTCCGCGAGCGCCGCCACTGCCGGCGGGGCATCCACCAGCTCCTCGGGCAGCAGCGAGACGACCGGGTCGGCCTTGTCGAGGATGATCAGCAGCGGCTGGCGCTGCGCGAGGCGCCGACGGATGTCCTCGGCCTGGTGCGCGTTGGGCCACAGGTCGAGCGGCGTCCAGCCGTCGTGGCTGCTCTGGCCCCAGGCGATCCGCTTGGGACCTTCGAAGACGACGAGGGTGTCGCCGGATCGTGCGGTGGTGTCTGACATCATCGTTCCGTGTCCCTTTCTGTGCACGTGGAGGCTCATGCCGCCGCGTGCAGCGAGGTCGAGTTGCCGGGTAGCGCGTGGGCCACCGAGCTCTGCACCTGCATGGCGCCGAAGTGGCCGCTGAGTTCGAGCACGCGCCAGAAGCCGCTCCCCATCTCCAGCAGCCGGCCGCGCGGCACGGCGAGCGCGGCGTCGAAGCGGTCGTCCAGCGGGTTGACCGGCGCGGTGCTGGACATCACCAGGCGGCGCATCCAGAACGTGTTGCTGGCCTCGCGCTCGATACCGTCGATGCGGTAGGCCAGCACCTGGGCGAGCTGAGCCAGGCTCAGGAGCCCGTCGACCATCGAGACGGACGGTTCGTAGGCACCGGCAAATCCGTCGTTCGCGCTGGGCTGCGGATCGGAGACGGTGATGGCCGCCTCCACGAGCTGCCCGTCTGCCGCCGGGACGACGTCCGCGATGTGCTGCTTTCGCCGTTTGTAGCCGTCGCCGTAGTGACGACGGCTGGCGTCGCCGAGGATCTCGGTGGCGGAGCCGTACCGGCCGGGGGCCGCCGTCTCCGACGCGATGTCATGCTCGATCGTGCAGGTCACCCGCATCGTGCCGATGACGCACGAGAACGTGGAGACGTGGTCGCAACGCGAGCCGGCCGCGGCGCTGACGCAGCCTGTGTGGACGGCCTGCGCCCCGAACTGCGCGAGATCCTCCTGGGGTGCGGCGACGCGCTGCTCGAAGGAGCGCAGCCACATGCGCCGGCGCTGCCCGAGATCCAGTCCGTAGCTGTGGGTGAGGTAGGCCTCCGCGAGCTCGACGGCGAGCACGAGCCCGTCGATGCTGCTCACGTGCGGGCGCAGACTGCCGGTCGACTTCTTCGACCAATCGCCGGGGTACGTGAGCGCTGCCTTCGCGCGGATGGTCCCGCGACCCTCGGCTGAGCCGATCTCGAGGTCGCTGATCGTGTGGTTGACCCGCTTGAAGCCCTCACCGAAGAAGCGCCCGCTCGCTGGTCCGAGGTGCTGGTCGATCGAGCCGGCTGTGATGATGTCTGTTGTCATGTCGGTGTCTCCTGCGCTGTCGCGTGACTAGATCAACAGAGGGGCTTCGCTGCGCGCCTGATACCTGTGCGGGCCCGCCTCGAGGGCGAGCACGACGTTGTGGCCGCCGAAGCCGAACGAGTTCGACAGGGCCAGCGGCCGGCCGGTATCCGGGAGCTGCAGCCGCTTGGCCTCGCCGGCCACATAGTCCAGATCGAGGTCCTCTTCGGGATGCTCGTGTCCCAGCGTCGGCGGCGCCATTGCGTCGCGCAGCGCCAGGATCGTCGCGACGGCCTCCACGGCTCCGGCGGCGCCGAGCAGGTGGCCGATCGCGGACTTCGTCGACGACACGGGGATCGCCTGTGCGCGGTCGCCGAGGGCTGCCTTGATCGCCTTCGTCTCCGCGCGGTCGTTCAGCGGCGTGGAGGTACCGTGGGCGTTGACGTAGATCACGTCCGCCGGCGTCGCGCCGGCGTCTTGGAGCGCGCGCGTGATCGCGAGCGCACCGCCCGTGCCCTGCGCATCCGGTGCGGTGAGGTGATGGGCGTCCGAGCAGGCGCCGTACCCGCGGACGTACGCGAGCACGGTGGCTCCGCGGGCGGCGGCCTTCTCCTCGTCCTCCAAGACGAGGATCCCGGCGCCCTCGCCCATCACGAAGCCGTCCCGGCGAGCGTCGAACGGGCGCGAGACGCCCGTTGGGCTGAGCGCGTCCAGGGCGGAGAACATCGCGCGGACGAGCGGCGTCAGCGCCGCCTCCGAACCGCCGGTGACGACCGCGTCGGCGTCACCGGCCTGGATCATGCGCATCGACTGCCCGATCGCATGGGCACCGGCAGCGCACGCCGACAGCGTTGCGTAGGAGTTGCCCCGTATCCCGTAGCGCATCGAGAGCGCGGCCGGCGCGGCGTTGCTCATCATGAGGGGCACCGAGAGCGGCGGCACCATCCGTGGGCCGTGCTCGGTGAACGCCTCCTTGCCGTGCTCCAGCGTGCCGATCCCGCCGATCCCGGTGCCGACCACGACGCCGATGCGATCGGCGTCGTAGGGCAGGTCACCGCGAGACCAGCCGGCCTCGGCCAGCGCCTCGTCGCCGGCGACGAGCGCGAGCTGCGTGAACCGATCTGCGCGGCGGATCTCCTTGAGCGACAGGTGCTCGCCGGGCTGGAACCCGCGTGCCGCGCCCTCACCGTCCTCGATCCCGCTGCGCCCGGCGAGCCACCGCTCGTGCAGCGTGCGCGCGCCGACGCCGAGAGGCGTGACCGCGCCGATCCCGGTGACGACGACGCTGCTGGCGCTCATGCGCTCCGACTCACGACGAGCCGGATCGTGTCGTCGATCGTCTTGAGCTCGGCAAGCTCTTCGCTCGAGAGGCGGATGCCGTACTCGTCCTCGATGATCTGCGACAGCTCAGCGACGTCGAGCGAGTCGATGTCGAGATCCTCGAACGTCGCGTCGCGGGTGATCTGCGAGGCGTCGATGCCGAACTGGGGGAGGACGTCCTTGATCGTCTGCTCGACGGTGTCCTCGGTGATGGTGGCTGGCATGGTTGGGTGTGCTCCTTTGGGTTGGATGGACGGCGAGATGCGTCGGCGAGCCCGCAGGCCGCGCGACCGCGCGGCTGCGGGCGACGTTTCAGGCTCAGCGCGCTCCCCAGGTGAGCGCGCCGGCGCCCCAGGTGAAGCCCGCGCCGATGGCGGCCACCACGACCTTGTGACCCGGGCGCAGGCGCCCGTCGGTTCGCAGCAGCGAGAGGGCGATCGGGATCGAGGCCGCGGAGGTGTTACCGATCCCGGCGACGTAGTCGGCGACCTTCGCCGCATCGAGCTCGAGGCGGGTGCCGACCGCGCGGATGATGCGGGCGTTCGCCTGGTGGGGGACGAACAGGTCAACCTCGTCAAGCTCCCAGCCGGCGGCGGCCACGGCCCGAACGATCGACTCGCTGAGCCGGTTGACGGCGACCTTGAAGGTCGAGGTGCCGTCCATGCGGATCATGCGGTCGGTCACGCTCGCCGTGAGGACGGGGCCGAGGCTGCCGTCGGCCGCGAGATGGATCGGGCCGATCTCGCCCTCGCCACCCACTCCGACGACCACTGCGCCCGCGCCGTCGCCGAACAGCCCGGCGACCATGGGGTCGTCGAAGTCGGTCATGCGCGTCAACGTGTCTACGCCGATCACGAGCACGCGCTCGGCGCGCCCGCTCTCGACCTGTGAGGCGGCCTGGGAGAGGGCGGCCAGCCAGCCCGTGCACGCGGCGCCGAGGTCGAATGCTCCGGCATGCTCGGCGCCGAGCGCGTGTGCCACGAGCGGAGCGGTGTTCGGTGCCACCTCGTCCTGGCTCATCGTGGCGACGAGCAAGAGGTCGATATCGCCGGCGTCCAACCCAGCGTCGTCCAGCGCCTGCCGCGCGGCGATCGTGGCGAGGTCGCTCGTCCGCTCGGACGGTGCGACACGCCGCCGCGCGCGGATCCCCGTGCGCTTGACGATCCACTCCTCGTCGACGCCGAGGCGCTGCGCGATCGCTTCGCTCGTCAGCACGTCCGCGGGAAGAAAGGACCCGAGGCCGAAGATCGACGCGGTCCGGGGCAGCACGCCGCGTACCGCGTGCTCTTCGCCGGCGCTGAGCGTGCGCCGGGGCTTGGTCACATCGATGACTTCGGACATTTGATCATTGGCCCTCGTGTGTGGCGGTCGGTTGACTTCGCTATAGAGGGAGGGCGGTGCCGCGCAGATACAGAGCCGCGCAGCTGGCCGTCGGAGGCACGCGGCGGGTCGTCTCGCCGGCCGCTGCGCCAGCAGCGTGCAGGCATAAACCTGCGCTACGCCGCGCCTGTCCTGGGTGCGGGACGACTTGATCGCCGCCGCGGCCGCGGCTGCGATCACGTTTCTCGCCCACTACCTGCTATGACCGCTCGCGCGCTCGGCGGAGGCAGCGGTCCTACCGGTACCTAGGCCAACGGGGACGTGCTGACGCAGGCGAGGGGCTGGTCGGACGCCCCCTCGCCCGCGGGGCGCGTCAGGCGGCCATCTCGCCTTGGTCGGTGGGGTGCGCCGGGGCGTGCCCTGCGACCTCGGCCCGGGCGGCGGCCAGCGCGCCTACCGCGAGAGCCGCCAGCCCCGTGATGACCGCGCCGACGAGGAACGCGTCCGCTGAGGCTCCGGCCAGGCTGCCGCCGTCGGAGGCGCTCTCGAAGATCGCACCGAGGGCGGCGATTCCCGCCGCCACGCCGATCTGCCGCAGGACGTTCAGGACGCCCGTCGCCATTCCCGCCCGGGCGGGCTCGACCGCGTCCAGCGCAAGCTCCGTCGCGCTGACGTTGATCGCGCCCCACCCCAGGCCCGCAAGGATCATGCCGGGCACGAGAGCCGAGAGGCTGGGATCGTCGCGCACGAGCGTCATGAGCGCCAGCCCGACTGCGACCAGGGCCAGGCCGCCGGCGAGCAGCCAGCGCAGCCCGAGGCGCGGAGCCAGCACCCGGGCGGTGAGCGCGGCGGCGATGAACGACGCCACCGAGATGGGCAGCAGCTCGGCGCCGGCCCGCAGCGCGCCGTGCCCGAGCCCCAGTTGCAGGAACACGGTCAGCGGCACGAAGGCCCCGACGAGGGCGCCCAACGCCAGCACCGAGGCCCCGGCGGCGGTGAACGCAGGTGACCGGAAGAGCGTCAGATCGACCATGGGGGCCTTCCGACGACGCTCCACAACGAGGAAGGCGACGAGCAACACGGCGGCTGCCGCAAAGCCTCCGACGATGATGGCCGAATCCCAGCCCTCGACATTGCCGCGCACCGTCGCGAACACGAGCGCGAACAGGCCCACGCCGAGCAGAACCATGCCGGCGATGTCGAGCCGTTGCCTGTGCGTCATGTCGGCCGACTCGACCAGGCGGCGGGAGGCGATGGCGAGAGCGGCCAGGCCCACGGGGAGGTTGATGAGGAAGATCGCCTGCCAGCCGAACGCCTCGGTCAGCGCGCCCCCGATGAGCGGACCGACCGCGATCGCCACCGCCACCGTGGCCCCGAAGGCGGCCACTGCGCCGGCGCGCTCACGCGGGTTCGGATACGCCGCACCGATGAGCGGGAGGGCGGTGGCGAAGACGATTGCACCACCCACGCCCTGAATGGCCCGGGCGACGCTGAGGGCATCGACGGACGGCGCGAGCGCGCATGCCAGCGACGCGAGCGTGAACAGGGCGAGCCCAAACAGATAGGCCCGCTTGCGTCCGCGAAGGTCGGCAAGGGAGGCGGCCGGAAGCAGAAGCGTCGCCAACGCGAGCGCGTAGGCGTCGAGAATCCATTGCGACGCGCCGAACGAGGCGCCGAGGTCCGTCCGGATGTCGGGCAGCGCAACAACGACGACGGAGATGTCGAGCAGCAGCATGAACACCGCGACCAGGACGAGCGAGAGCGTGGTGCGACGGGAAGACATGTAGCAGAGCCTCCTTGAGTTGACGCACGTAAGGTTACGCATGTAAAGTGACACCCGTCAAGGGCTTCTGGCATCATTTCTTCATGACCTCCACCTCGCTTCCCCGTCGTTCTCGTGCCCCGCGCGGGGAAGGCGAGCGTCTGCGAGGCGACATTCTCAAGGCCACGTCGCGGCTGTTGGCCCGGATGGGCAGCGACGAGGCGCTCTCCCTACGCGCCGTCGCTCGCGAGGTCGGCGTGTCCCCCCCCAGCGTCTACCTGCACTTCCCCGACAAGCAGGCGGTGCTGGTCGCGGTCGCCGCCGAGCTGTTCGGCGATCTCGAGCACACGCTCGACGCGGCGGCTGCGGATGCCGGCGATGACCCGGTGGCGGCGCTCCTCGCGCGTGCCCGCGCCTACGTGATCTGGGGCATGAAGAACCCCGGCCACTACAAGGTCCTGTACGAGGGGACCCTCCTGCGCCACATCACGGACCCGGCCGATCGCTCCTTCGGGCGCACCGCACTGCTGGCGCTCATCTCTGATCTGGAGCGCGCCGCCGCGGCTGGGGCACTGCCTCCACCCGACGATACCGAGCGCACCGCGCGCCTGCTCTGGCAGGCGTTGCACGGCGTGGCCTCGTTGCGCATCAACAAGCCCGGCGTGGTGTGGGACGACCCCGAGGGCGACGTCGAGGCTCTCGTGCGGGCCGTGCTCCGCCTTGCGCCGTGAGGTCGTCGTGCGGCGGTCTGCGGCGGACCCCGCGCAGGCTCAGCGCCGGACCGCGGCGAGCTGCGGGCGCAGGCGGCGGCGCGGCCGCGGTGCGACGGGCGACCCGAGCAGCTCGCGCAACTCGTCGTCGCCGCAGTCGGCGAGCAGGCCCCGCAGCTCGATGTCGCTGCCGGTCGCGCGCAGCACGGTGCCTGGCCACGCGCGCTCGCGGTAGGCCGGGGTGTCGCGCAGGCGCCGGTCCCAGACCCAGGCGCCGGAGTTGTACAGCCGGTGGCGGCCGTCCGGCGTGGGCACGCCGTCGAGCGGCAGATGGGTATGCCCGAAGACCACCGTGCCGGGCGCGATCTCGAGGTTGTGGCAGACGGCCTGCATCGCCCGCAGCACCTGCGCCGTCGGCGCGTCGGGCGCGAGCGGCTCGCTGCGGCCGGTCAGCGCATTGGCCAGGCCGCTGAGCTGGCGCGAGGCGCGCTGCGGCGCGCGCGCGATCGCGGTGATCCCCGACAGCCAGCGGTCGAACTGCTGCTGCGCGCGCTTGCCGGAGGGCAGGTTGGCGATCTCGTACATGAGCTCGTAGAGCGGCGCGATGAGGCCTTCGTAATCGGCGCCGTGAGCCGGTCCGGGCGGGACTGCTCGCCGGTGAGACACCACGCCAGCCAATCCATGAGCCGCAACTCCGAGGAGCCGAGGTGCGGGGTGATGTAGTGGCCGTGGGTGATGCGCATGCCGTCGAGGTCGCAGAGGGGATAGGCGCAGACGACCTCGGCTTGGGGGCACAGCGAGCGCAGGAGGCGCTCGGCCGGCGCCACGCGGGCGAACGGCGTCGCCGGTGTGCCGAGGATCTGGGCGAAGCGCCGCTCGTCGCCTGACAGCGAGACGAGATGGTGATCGTGGTTGCCGGGGAGGTAGTGCACGCGCCCGACATGGCGGTTGGCGAGCGCGAGGAACGGTCGCGCCGCCCCGACGGCCTCCTCGAGCGATGTGAAGACGAGCTCGAACAGGTCGCCGTTGATGACGAGCTCGTCGGCCCAGGCCAGCTCCGGCTCGATGCGCTCGAGCGCGGCCGGCGCGGCGAGCAGCGCATCTGTGCACCCGAAGTGGAGGTCAGAGATGATGAGCCTGCGGACCGCCATGTCCTATGAGCTCCCGTCGAGCGTCCGTCGTGCCGGAGACCCGCGTCGGTGCGGACCTCCACCCGCTGCTACCGGCCCACAGTAGGGTCGCGGCCGGACGCGCGCACTAGGGCTCGTCCCCAGGTCGCTGCCAGCACGGCCGTCAGAAGCCCGTGCGCATGACGACCTGGGCACGCGCTCCCTCGACGAAGCCGGCGATGATCCCGATCAGCGGCCGCTCCACGTCAAGCTCCTCGAGCGTGAGACGCAGGTGGTTGGCCACGCTGTCGAACGCCTCGTCGGTGATGTTCAGCCCCGTGTGCGCCTCCGACAGCGATCGCCCGTCGTAGGCGTCGGGCCCGCCGCCGAGCGCGTACGTGAGGAACATCCGCTGGTGACGCTTCAGCGCGTCTCGGTCGATCCCTTCGAAGTAGTGCTTGAGGTAGGGATCGGACCAGAGCCGGTTGTAGAAGTGATCCACGAGCACGGTAAGTCCGGCGTCTCCGCCGACCGACTGATACATCGCGTCGTGCGTGGTTGCCTGCATGCTGAGCTCCCTCCCTCTCATGGGCGACTTGAGTCCGGCGTCCGGCGAGCGTAGGTGCGAACTGTTTCGACACTTCGCCAGTGGGATGAACAGCGCGTTACAGGCGCGCCCGCCATGTTCGGTCGCGCCGACGCCACCGCCCAGGGCGGAGAGACCGGCGTTACTCCGGGACTCCGTTCCAGGAGTTCCAAGAGGGCTGGCCGACGGCGCGGACGGCTCCCCAGTACTTCGTAGCCGCGTCGCGGCAGACGTAGCGCTTCGGGTTCCACCGGCCGTGGCGCGAGTCGCACTCGGCGACCATCTTGGCCAGCATGATGTTGTCGCAGTCGAGGCGGCTGCGCGTGCGCCCGTTCAGCTGGTGGTTCTGGTAGCAGACGTCGTGCGCGTAGCACGCCCACGAGAAGTCGTACAGGCTCCACACGTAGTCGGGCGCGCCGAGGCTGCACTGGTCGCCGCCGGGGGGCAGCGGGGTGGTGGTGTTCCTGCGCTCGGCTGCCGTCCCCTCGGTCGACCTGGCGTCCCACGCGAGCGCGGGCGCAGCTCCGAAGCCGAGCAGGACACTCGCCGCCGCTGCCGCGACCAGGCCGCTCCTGAGCCGCGCTCGCCTGCGCCGACCGGGCCCACCGAGGAGCTGGTCATCGTGGGAGCCGACGAGGCGCCGGCGAGCAACTACTGGGTCGCGATGGTGCATGCTATGCCCCCTCCGGGGTCCGATGACAGTTGCGCTGAACCTAAGACCGGATGGGCGTGCGCGAAAGGGCGCAAAGTGATGATTGCCCGCCCTCGGCCGCTTCCTGACGCGCGAGCAGCCGAAGAGAAGCTGCCGTCGGACGTGCTGGCGATCGTGCTGTGGCTCTCGCTGTGGCTGGCGTCCGGCTCCCTCATCCTCGCGGTCGCGGAGGGACTCGGTCCACACCCGATGCGCAGGCTGCTGATCGGGGTTCTGCTCGTGTGCGTCAGCGCCGCTGCGCTGTGGCGGCGCGAGACGCTCGGCACGTGGCTGCGGGCGCGCCCCTGGGCGGTGGTGCCGCTGGCGGCCGCGCAGTTGGGTGCTGCCGCCGTCGACGGACTGCTCGGCGGGCCGTACGTGGCGTTCAGCATGACGTCGATCGCATTGGCCGTGGTCGTGGCGCGCCCGCGGACGGTGTGGCTGTGCGTCGCGCTGCTCGACGCCGCTTACGCGTTGGCGATCTCGGTCGATCACACGCCGGCGGCCCTCGTGCGCGACGGTCATCTCGGCGGTGTGCTGGGCGCCCTCCTCGGCTATCCGTTCGCGGCGCTGTTCGGGTTGGGGCTCGTCCGGTTGTTCACGCGGTTTTTGGCCAGCGTCGACCCGATCCTGGACGCGATGCGCCACGGAGCGCCGGCCCTCACTCCCGCCCTGAGCGGCGCGATCGAGCGGGGAGGACGGGCTGCGCTCGGCCTGCCACCCGCTCCCGTCCCGTCGCCGCCCGCCCCATCGGCGCTTCTCACCGCCGCGGAGCGCAGGGTCGTGGAGGGACTCGCGAGCGGAAGCGCACCCAAGGAGCTCGCCCACCGATGGGGAGTCTCGCTGGCGACCGTGCGGACGCACATCATGCATGCCAAGCGCAAGACGGGCGCACGGACGCTCTCGCAGCTCGCGGCGATGGCGAGCCAAGCGGACTGGCCGGACGTGCGAGACCGTGCGCCCTGACGTCGACGCCACTCCGGGCCGGGCAGACGCGCTCGGCGTGGTCGCCGCCGAGCGATCCCAGCCTGACCTCGTTCGCTCCGGCGCCGAGCTCGTCGCGCTCTCGGAGCGGTTCTACGGCGGCGTCTTCCTCGGCGGGGTGGTCTTCGTCGGCCTGGCGGCGCTTGCCGCCCTCGTGTTGTTGCCACTCCGTGCGCGTGGCCCGTCCGACGGCGCGCTGACGCCGGCGATCGTGGTCGCGAGCCTCCTCGTCGTCGCCAGTCCGGTGGCGGTCTGGCGGATCGGCCCGCTCTATCGCATCATCCGCCGGCGGCGAGCCGCGGAGGTTGGCCTGGTGCTCCTCGCGGCGCTGCTCGTCGCCTACCCGATGCGCAGCGAGTTGTGGTGGCCGTCGTGCGCGATCGTCATGCTGCTCGCGATCGTCGTGCCGTTCCGGCGTGCGCTGGCCTACTGCCTGCTCGTGCTCGCGGCCGGCTTCGCAAGTCATGCGGTGGGCGGCGACCTTCGCGAGATGTCGGCGGTCGCGATCGTCGGGCTCTGCATCGGCTATCCGTTCTGGTCTGCGGCCGTTGCCGTGAGCACCGACCGGCTGGCCGCCTACCTGCTGCGACTGAATGCAACGAGACAGCGCCCGCGCCCGGCTCCGCGGCGCGTCGCCGCCTGGACGGCGCGACCGCCTGGCGACCCGGTGCGCACCGTCCACGATGCCGGCGCCGCGGCGAACGCCAAGCCGGTCGCGCGCGCGTCTCCCACGCGTCTGCTTCCCAGCGCCGATCCCACGGGCACGATCGACGGCGGTGAGGACGAGCCGCCGGCCGGCGGCGGCGACGGCGGCGCCGCGATCGACCGCCTGACGGCCCGCCAGCTACAGGTGGTCGCACTGCTCGCCGACGGGTTGCGCTACCGGGAGGTGGCGGCGTGCCTCTCGATCTCGGCGCGCCAGGTGCAGCGGCACGTCGCTCAGGCCGCCGCTCGGCTCGGCGTCAACGGCGCGTACGAGCTCGCTGCGGTTGCGGTGTCTGACGGCCTGGTGCCCGAGCCAGCGCGTTCGCGCGAGGGCGGCTCGTCGACCCAGGCTGCCGAGGCCGACCCCAGTCCGCTCCCCTGACGCGGTGGGCTGGGTGAAGGGCTGCCGACGCGCGGACGTCAGGTGGGGCGGCGCTCTCATGGGGTGCGTGCGAGGTAACGGCCACCCCGTGCTTCGACGAGCGGCGTGACGGCCGCAACGTACTCCGCGACCCAGCCGGGATCGGTGATGTCGAGTTCGGCGACGGCGTAGTGCCTCATGTGTCCTCCTGGGTGACGAGAGCACGCACCGCAGCCGCAAGCGGAGTTGCAGCGCCGGCGAGCGCCGTCGACGACGGTCATCGGGGATGGCGAGCGCGTCGGCGAGTTCGCCTCGTGGCTCCTCGTCGTGCCTCGCTTGAAGCTGCGGCGTGTCGGCGTACACATGTGCGTTGCATACGACGAGACAGACAAGCAGATGGCGTGAGAAAGGCCTGCATATGCCAAGGTTCTGGGGAGAGCGACCTGAACGTTGCAAGCGCTCGCTCCGGACGCTCCCGGTGGGCTCCGAGACCCAGTCGCCTGCAGTTCGCGCTCGCCCGCCTCGACGGATCAGGCGCGCGATCGGCCGATGCGCCGGGAAGGTCGCGTGATTGTCAGCACACCAAACAGGAACCAGCCTTCCGAGAATTCACCATCAGGCGCCTCCCGATGCGCTACGCTCGCGCCCTCGCACACTTGGGGAGGAACGAAAAATGCGGTCTCGTGAAGATGGGGCTCAGGGGCGGCAGTCGCTGCGCCGCTGGATCTCGCTGTCGGGAGTGGCAGCGTTGGGATGCGCCACGGCCGTAGCGGTGGGGTCTGCAACGGCTGGCGCCGGAACCAACGGCGATACGGGTACGACGGATACGGGCAAGACGGGTACGGGCACGACGGATACGGGCACGACGGATACGACTACCGGTCCCCCGACGACGACCACTGCTCCGCCGACGCCCCCTCCACCTCCTCCGCCGGAGCCACCACCGCCACCGGCGCCGCCTCCGCCTCCGCCACCGGCGCCACCGCCACCACCGGCGCCACCGCCGCTGACGAACACCGCGAGCTGCGCCGAGACGCCGAATGCGCCCGGATGCATCGTTGCGGTCAAGGGCACGGCGAAGATCACTGGCGGGGGCATCTGCAAGACGAAGGCCTTCCGCATCAACGTCAGCGGCAAGCGGATCAGCAAGGTCGTCTTCTCGGTCGACAAGAAGAAGGTCCTGACGCTGACCTCACCGAACCATGGCAAGAGCTCCTTCAGCCTCAAGGTCACGCCGTCGAAGCTCGCGCGCGGTGCGCACCGGGCATCGGCCGTCGTGAGCTTCCGGGCCGTTACGAAGAAGAAGCCGCAGACGTTCACGCGGGTGTTCGCCGTCGAGACACTGCTCAACGGCACGCCGTGCCGGGGCATCAGTCCGAAGCGGCCTTCCGGCTGACTTGCAGGAGCGAGCGCAGCACGTCCGGCCGCGACACGTATAGTTGCGGCCGGTCTTGCGGCATGGGAGTACGGATGCGTCGAGGTAGGAACGGGTCATGGCGGATGGGCGGTCGCATCGCGCCGGCGATCGCGCTGGCGGTGTGTGCATGCATCGGGCAGGCCGCTCCGGCAGTGGCGCAGGCACCGGCGCCACCGCCCGCCGGGCCGGCGCTGGCCACTGCGCCACCGACCACGCTGCAGTCCGGCGATGTCCTGCCCGCCGGCCAGCCGGTCCCCGCTCTCAAGCCGGGCGACATCCTGCGGATGTCCAACGAGATGACGATCACGCGCTGGGCGTACGCCCGCCTGCGCAGCCACATCTACAGCAAGCCGAGCGGCGGTTCACGGTCGGTCGGGCGGGTGCGCTACTACAGCACCTCGGGCGCCAACGAGATCTACGGTGTGCTGAACGTGACGGTCGACCAGCTGCATCGCCGCTGGCTGCGCATCCGGGTGCCCTACCGGCCCAACGGCCGCACGGGCTGGGTCCTGTCAAGCGCGTTGGGCCCGCTGCGAGTCGCCCGTAAGGCGCTCGTGGTCGAGCGCGGCAAGCTGAGCTCGACGCTGTATGACGACGGCAAGCAGGTGTTCACGACCCGCGTGGCCATCGGCCGCCGGGGCACGCCCACGCCGAGCGGCACCTATTTCGTCAGCGCGCTCGTACGCGGTGCGCGCTTCGGCCCGGCCTACGGCGCCTGGACGTTCCTGACCACCGCGTACTCGAGGCGGCTTGACTGGCCCGGCGGCGGGCTCGTGGGCGTGCATGGCACGAATCAGCCCGCTCTTGTGCCCGGCCGTCCTTCGAACGGTTGCATCCGCATGCGCAACGAATCGATCAAGAAGCTCGCGCGACTCATGCCGGTCGGAACACCGGTGCACATTCTCTGAGGCTTGTGAGCGGCACCGCACGCCGCTGCGAACCCTTGCTGCGCGCAGGTCGGTGCATCCGTATGGCATGCGTTGACGTCTCGATATCACGGACGTATCATCCTGATATCGACTAGATATCTTTAGGCAGAGGAAGAGCCTTGACGGAACCTTCGGAGCCGAGCAAGACGCCAAGCGACATCACGGGCCTGTTGTTCAAGGCGGTCAAGGGGCTGCCGGAGGAGGAGCAACGTGCGGTCTTCGAGTACTTCTTCGAGAGAGGGGTCGGAGTCCCGCAGCCCCCGTTCATCGGACCGTTCATCCGCGAGCGAGCGGAGCTCCGCGGGACGGTCGAGCCCGGCGCCTGGCCCGAGCCGTCAGCGTTGGCGGCTCTGTTCTCTGCGCAGAAGCCGGTCGGGCCCGAGCGGATCATGATTCCTGTGCGCCTGTCCGAGGCCCAGCATCGGCGGCTGAAGCAGTGGTGCGCAGAGCACAACTTCCCGATGTCCGTGGTCGTCAGAGGGCTGATCGACCGCTTCCTCGATAGCTGGGACAAACGCGCAGCATGAGTGACCGGGCGCCGGTGGCCGTCCGCTAGTGCCACCACGTGAGCCAGGAAGGCCGCTCGTGAAGCGAACGCACTTCAAGGGGATCGGCTGCTAGCCCTGGGCGTGTGAGGAGCGCTGCCAAGCCGCTCGAGCCGACTGCACCGCGCGCCTGGCGTGCGCGCGATCGATCCCGGCGTCGCGTGACGAGTTGCACAAACCGGCCGTGGTCTATGCCTCAGGCTGTAGCTCGTAGACGCCTTCGGATTCGCCGGCGCCAACCAATTACCGCTCTGCATACCTAGATCTCAAGAACGCCCAGATGTCGTACTACTGCTCAGAATGCGTCGTGAACTGGCGGCCCTACCAGACCGATGATGGGGATTGCCCGACATGCGGCGGTGGCACGGTCCGCAGGCATGAGCCCGCCGGTGACGAAGCCGGCGTAAGCCCGCTGGAACTCGCTGAGACCGCGCACATGGCGGCTCGCCTGTGTTGGCTGTGGCCGGAGGATCACGAGCAGCGCACGGCCGCGATACAGGCATGCGCGGCTATCAACGTGGACTACATCGGAGCGCTCGCGACGCTCATGAACGACACGGCGGCGCCCGCACACGTGGCACGTCGCGAGCTGGCCGAAGCGCTACGCAAGGCCGCCGACCGCATCTACGCGACCGACGGGCGGGTCGCTGCATCGGACGATCGCCGGGCCTGAGGCGATCACCGCTTCTGGCACCGGCTCGGCTCTCGCTCCCGCTCCCGTGTCTCGTGGCGAGGCGGAGCCGAAAGCGGTGGAAACTGCGACCCGAACTACTCCGGGTGCGCACCGGCGTTCCCGCCGGACCAACTGCCTCGACATCGTCACCGCGTCCAGCGAACGTCGCCGCCCTCGCCGCGAAGGCTTCGCCATCGATCGTGATGATGGCCTGCACGCCGCCGACCGCCTGGCCGCTGCTCCGGTTGCGCACGATCCAGTTGAGCCACCGCCGGCGTCCGTCGACCGACCAGACGGTCACCTGCTGCTCGTACCGCAATCAACCATCCTATGGGAGGAAGTAGGCGATAAGGCCGAAGATGAAGGCGTAGAAGACGATCGCCTCGGTGAGCGCGAAGCCCACCCACTGGATCGAGGTGATCTGGAGTTCCCCCGGTTTCGTGGACACCTGCTGACTGAGTTTGCTCGGTCGGGAAGGATGTCTGTCGATGCCGAAGACCCCGTCGTATTCCAAGGAGTTCAAGCGTGAGGCCGTGCAGCTGTTGCGC
>JBPCJA010000241.1:0-12885 GCA_051005755.1 Solirubrobacteraceae bacterium | reverse complement strand
GCCGCGCTGGCCGGCAAGCTGCGCCGGCTGCTCGCCGACCCGGCGGCGCGCGAGCGGCTCGCCGCGGGCGCTCGTGCGGCCGCGAGCGGTCCGTACTCGTGGGACGCGATCGCGCGCGAGCACCTCGAGCTGTACGGCGCGCTGGCCGGACGGTAGCGCCGCCGCTGTGTGCGGGACAATGCCGGCGTGTCCCCCTGGGAGCTCGTCTTCTGGCTCTGCGTCGCCCTGCTCGTCTACGCACAACTCGGCTATCCACTCCTGCTCGCCGTGCTCGCGCGATTGCGGCGGCGGCGCTCCGCGGCGCCCGAGCCCGCCGACCCGCCGACCGTGAGCCTCATCGTCCCCGCCTACGACGAGGAGGCCGTCATCGCGGCGAAGGTCTCCAACGCGCGCGCGCTGGACTACCCGCGCGACCGGCTGGAGATCGTGGTGGCGGGCGACGGCTGCACCGACGCGACGGTCGCCGAGGCGCAGCGCGCCGGGGCCGATCTCGTGCTCGACCTTCCGCGTGGCGGCAAGATCCGCGCGCAGGACAGCGCCGTCGCCCGCGCGGGCGGCGAGATCGTCGCGTTCTCCGACGCGAACGCGACGTGGGAGCCGGACGCGCTCACGCGCCTGGTCGCCGCCTTCGCCGATCCGGACGTGGGCTACGCCTGCGGGCAGGTGCGCTTCGTCAACGACGGGGGCTCCAACCAGGAGGGGCTGTACTGGCGCTACGAGATGGCGCTGCGCGCGCTCGAGTCCCGGCTCGGCTCGATCACGGCCGGCAACGGCGCGATCTACGCCACGCGCCGCGAGTCCTACATCGAGGTCGACCCGATCATGGGCCATGACCTCTCGTTCCCGTTCAACATGGTCAAGCGCGGCTGGCGCGCGGTCTACGTGCCGGCCGCGCGGGCGACGGAGAAGATGGTTCCCTCGATCGAGGGCGAGTTCGCCCGCAAGCGGCGGATGATGAGCCACACCTGGCCGATCGTCCTGCGCGGGGGGCTGCTGTCGCCCCGCGGCTATCCGCCGCTCTACGCGCTCATGATCGCGTCACACCGCGCGCTGCGCTACGCCGCCCCGTTCCTGCATGTCGGCGCGCTCGTGGCGAGTGTCGCGCTGCTCGGCGAAGGCGCCGTCTACGCCGTCGCCTTCGCGCTTCAGGTCGCGCTGCTGGCCGCCGCGCTGCTCGCGCCGCGCTTCGAGCTGCGCCCGCTGCTCGTCGCCCGCTACTACGTCCTGACGACGACATCGGTCGCCGCCGGCCTGTGGGACTGGCTGCGCCACGGTACGCCGGCCGGCTGGGAGCCGGCGCAGGGGACGCGATGACGCGGCGCGCCATCGATATCGTCGTGGCGGCGACGGCGCTTGCGCTTGCGTCCCCCGCGCTGCTCGTCGCGATCGTCGCGATCCGCCTGGAGTCCAGGGGCCACCCGATCTACCGCCAGCGCCGGGTCGGCCTCGACGGCCGCGAGTTCGACGTCCTCAAGCTCCGCACGATGGTCGACGGCGCCGAGTCGATCGGTGCCGGGCTCGCCGTCAACGTCGGCGATGCGCGCATCACCCGCGTCGGGCGCCTGTTGCGGCGCACATCGCTCGACGAGCTGCCGAACCTCGTCAACGTGCTGCGCGGCGAGATGGCGATCGTCGGCCCGCGGCCGACGCTGCCGGGCCAGGTCGCGCAGTACACCGAGCGCGAGCGCGGCCGCCTCGCCGTACGCCCGGGGATCACCGGGTGGGCGCAGGTCAACGGCCGCGCGTCGCTGCCGTGGCCGGAGCGTATCGAGCTCGACCTCTGGTACATCGAGCACCGCACGTGGCGCATGGACCTCCAGATCCTCTGGCGCAGCGCGCGGATGGTCCTCTTCGGCGAGGGGCTCTACAAGGGCAAGACCGGAGGCTGGACGCCGCGGTAGGTCTGGATCACGTGACCGAACACTGCCCGCGATCAAATTTCGAAGACGATGAGTTCCATCCACAGGGCCGCTAAGCGGCGACCAGACCCGCATGCGGTCGGTATCGCGCCCAGCGGTGGAAGACAGCGAGCGCAGCGGCAGCCAAGCACAGCGCCACGGTTGTGGAGAGCCCGGTCGCCGGCTGGCGCAGCGACGCCCACCACGGCGAGGTGCCGTCGGCGGACGCCCCCGCGATCGAGATCACGAGCACGTACACCACCGGCACGGCGGCGGCAGCTGTCTGTCCCGCGATGGTGAGGAGCAGCAGCGAGGCGGCGATGAACGCCGCGAAGTTCCTCGTCACGTTGAGGACGAACGCCTCGTCACCGCCCACGGCGGCGATGACGACGATGGCGCCCACGGGCGCGGCAAGCGCGCAGAGCAGGACGAAATCCACGAGGCCGAGCGATCGCCGGGCCGTGGCCTCCATCCGCAGCGACTCGCCCCCGAAGCAGCGGGCGGCAAGTGGGGCGTAAGCCGATGCCAGCAAGAGTGCGACATCCACGTCACGGGCGGTGCCCGTGAGCAGCTGTGGCAGCGCGACGGTGTCGCCGGCGAACAGGAGCGTCAGGACGCATACGCCGAGTCCGATGCAGACGCAGCGGCCGACTGAGTGGGCCTTGGCGACAAGTGGCAAGGTCAGCAGCGCCCGAGGGCTTCGCGCAGTCGGGGCACGTCCGCGGCCGACGGCGCCGAGCCGACGGGGGGAACGCCCCCCGGGGCGTCGCGGACTCCAGCGCGCTGGAGCACGAGCAACGCGAGCCCGTCGGCGGCACGGTTGACCCGCTCGTCCTCGTAGCGGTCCTCGCACTCGAAGGCCGCTCGCGGCAGGGCCAGCGACATTGACGTGAGGGCGGCGTGGCTGTCCGGAGTGAGCGCCACCAACCCGAGCACGCCTGGTTCCGACACGGGGCCCACGGTCGTGGCGGGCAGTCGCAGGCCGAGCGCGGTCCACGCCGCGCCGACGCGACTCCACGCCAGCTCGTTCGCGCGTCGCGCCGCGTCGTCCTCCGGCCACAGACACACGTCGTCCGAGCAGCGCAGCTCGTCGGTCGAGCGCGCGACGGCCGGCGTCATGCCCACGTCGCGCGCTTGACCTATGCCGACGATGACCAGGCCGATCGCAAGCGCGGTCCCCGCCGCGAATGGCGCTGGGGAGGGCCGCGGCGGGCCGAGCCGCAGAAAGATCGCCATACACGCCACGACGCCGCACGCCGTCAGGATCGCGAGCGACGCGACGACCGCGCGGGAGTCGAGCAGCTCGCTCGTGGTGCAGCAGTCGAAGAGCAGGCCGCTCAGGTGCCGCAGCCAGAACGGCTCCCATGCACCGGGAAGCGTGAGCGCGAGGTACGGCGTGACGACCGCCAGCGGCACCGCCGCGATCGGGCGGAACATGAGGCCGAGCGCCGCCCCCACGGAGACCCACACGAGCACCCCCACGACGGAGAGGAGCGGATACCCCCAACCCGACGACAACAGCGATACCGGGCCGACCGCCGAGACGTAGGCGGCGGCCGTCACCAACAGCCCTGCTGTGGCGACGACCCACAAGCGCCCTACCGCGACTCTGTACCACGGACGCCGAATGTCGAGACGTCCCCACAGTGCGCGCAGCACACGCATCTCGAACGCCGCCGCAAGCGCCACGAACGGCCCGACCACGACGATCGAGCCGTTCGCCCTGGCCTCCTCCGCCAGGGAATAGGGGTAGACCGAAGCGCTGACGACCGAACCGACATACACCAGGGCCAGCAGCGCAGCCGGGACGAGCAGCTGCACGGCGATCGCCCGGGAGTAGCGGCCGTTGGAGCGAAGCCTCAGAAGGCGGCCGGCGGCTCCCGTCAACGGGACGCTATCGGCCTGCACGGAGTGCGCGGGAGAACCCGTCGACGGTCGGGTTTTCGTGGTCATTCGCCAGAAACTCGTCGGGACCGCCGTCGAAGACGATCACGCCCTCGTCCAGGACGACGAGTCTCTCGAACGGGGGCCCGATGTCGACCGCAGTGTGCGATGTGGCGACGATGCACTTTCCCGACTCCGCGAGCCCGCACAAGACCACGCCGACCGCTTCACGCGCCACGGGATCGAGCGACGCGCTGGGCTCGTCGAGCAGCAGCAGATCAGGGTCGGTGCTCAGCGCGCAGGCGATGCCGAGCCGAGCCAGCTCACCACCGCTGAGCGTCGTGGCCCGCCGGCCGGCAAGCTCGGACAGCCCGACCGCATCGAGCGAACGCCGGGCGGCGGCGGCGGTCTGGCTGAGGGCGATCCCGCCCAGCCATCCGGCGTACTTGATCTGATCGAACACGCTGAAGCCGGGCAGCGCCACATGACTCTGCGGGCTGAACGCGATCGGACAGGACGCGCGTATCTGTCCTCGTCGGGGACGCAGCGCCCCGGCGATGAGACGCAGCAGCGTCGACTTGCCCGCGCCGTTCGGTCCGAGCAGCACCGTGGACTCCGGACCGAACGACGCCGACAGGCCTGCGATGACGGAGGTCCGCCGGCGTCTGTACGCAAATGAAACGTCCTCAAGTATTACGGTGGCCCGGTCGGCAGGCAATCGACCGATGCTGGTTGCGTCGATGAGGCGACCAGAGGACATCGTGTCGTAGCCTAGCGACCGCCGCTGACGGAGCTTGACGGCAACGCGAACGGCCTTGTGTCGTTAGTACCCCACGTTGACGGACCGTGCCGAGACGGTTCCGAAGTTGTAGTGCCAGAACTGCAGGAAGTGCTCGCCCGAGCCTGCCCTTCCCCAGTTTGCCGTCGGGCTACCGGTCGTGCACCTGCTCACGCTCCTCCTGCCATACGACACATCCGGAGCAAAACTACGTCTCCGGCGAAGCTCGACTTCGAGAGAGAAGTTCGCACCGTCACTGCGTGAGCAACCGGAGAGCTGCGCGGTCGTTGCAGCGCCATCGCTGTTGCGGTCGGTCCACGACCGCGAGGTGAATCCGCTGCGCACCGAGTCCAGGCTCGAGTTCCATCCCCCCTCCGCAGCCGCCAAGGCGGGGAGGGAGGCGACCACGGTGATCAAGACGAAACCGGTCACGATCTTCGACCGTCGCCGGCGCAGACCTGATGATCCGTCGGGAGGACGCTGTCGATCCCGATGACCGCTGAGTGAGAGGGACATCTGTCGCATCGTGACCTTTCTGGCTATCTTGAGCGGTAGCGGTGCTTGATAGATTGTCAGCGTTGGTCTGATCATGATCATGACACAGCTTGTTCACTGATGCTTCGATGAAGTCAAGCGACGGTAGATGAGACGAGCCGGCGAGGCAACGTTCATCCGCAGCTGAACGGAATGCGGTGAATCGAGATCAAGGTTCACACCGCGGCCAGGTCGACCGAGGTCAAGGACCTGCTGGCCGCCGACAGCCACGACCGACATCTACGCCGCCGCGTTCGGCTCGATGAGTGCCGTGCTCGCGACGCTGCCGGCGTAGGTCCCGCGCTTGTGATTCAGAATTACGGAGAATCAGCGAGAGGCGTAGGCTCGCGACAAGGGCGCGGGCCACGGCGAACCTGCCTCAGGCGACGTCGTCGCGGCGTCGCTACGCCCGCCCGCGCCGCACGTCGGCCTCGAGCCGGTCAAGCGCCTCGCGCACCTCGGCGATCCGCTCCTCGATGACCGGCTCCCCCGGCTCTGAGTGCTCGAGGCGGTCGGCGCGCTCGCGCGCGTGCTCGATGGCGCGCGCCTCCTCGAGCGAGTTGATGACGACGCCGATGAGGATGTTGAAGATCAGGAACGCCGCGACGAGCGCGTAGCTGACGAAGTAGAGGATCGTCCAATCCGACAGCTCGCGGCCGAGGGCGATCTGCTCGGGCAGGTTCTCGAGCGTCAGCGTGATGAAGAGCGTCAGCATCGCCTCGCCGATCGTCCCGTACTGCTGCGGCGCGTGGCCGTCGAAGATCGTCCAGCCGACCATGCCGTAGACGAACAGCACGAGCAGCGAGAGCACCGACAGGCTCGCCACGCCCGGAAGGCTGCGCCCGATCGCGATCGTCAGGATGCGCAGGTCGGGCAGCAGGCGCACGATCCGGATGACCCGGCCCACGCGCGCGAGTCGCAGGAGCGTCGTGTTCTCGCGCAGGCCGGCGCGAACGACGCGAGGATCACGACGAAGTCGAAGACGTTCCAGCCGCTGCGAAAGAACTCCCGCGGCCGCGCCCCGAAGGCCGTCAGCCTGATCGCGAGCTCGACGCAGAAGATCCGAGGAAGACGTCGTTGAGCGTGCGCAGCACAGCGCCGGCCTCGCGCACGACCGAGTCGTAGGTCTCGAGGCCGAGCACGACGGCGTTGGCCATGATGACGGCGAAGATGAAGAGGTTGCACGCCGTCGAGTCGGCGAGGTCGGCGCACGCGCGGACGATCCGCGAGCGGCTGTCGTGGGCCTCGCGATCGTCGGTTGACGGGAGGCGCCGCATCGCGGCGCAAGGTTAGGGCTCACGACTGAGCAATTGGTGGCTTCAGGTGGGCTCAGCGCCCGCCAACACTGGGGATCGACGCCTGCCACGCCGTCATTTGCCAAGTCGTGAGCCCTTAGCCGCGCGCCCGCCCCACCACAGCGGCGAGCGCGCGGGTCGGGGCCGTCAGACGGAGGCGTACGCGAGGCTCTCGATCCTGTCGGTCGCAAAGCTCTTGCGCAGGTAGAAGAACCACGTCATCCCGGCGAAGACGAGGTACGCGAAGAGAAAGACGTAGAGCGCGGGGATCGACCAGTCGGCCATCGACTGCGCGACCGTGAGTTTCTCGGCCGGCGTCTCGGCCGCCTTCACCGCCGCCGACACGCCGAGGCTGGCCTGGCGGAAGACGACCTGGATGAGGAACCCGCCGAAGGCGCCGATCGCGCCGGCGATGCCGATGACGGCCGCCGCCTGGCGCTTGAAGTCCAGCGCCGTCGCCTTCGGGTCCAGGCCCTTCTCGTCGGCCTCCTTGCGCCCGAGCGCGCTGAAGATGCACGGGATCATCCGGTAGGTCGAGCCGTTGCCCATCCCGGCGAGCAGGAAGATCGCCATGAACGACCCGAAGAAGAGCGGGAAGCTGTGCTCGTTGACGCCGACGATCGCGGTGACGGTGAAGATCGCCTCGCCGAGGAAGACGGCGAGCGTCACCCGCGCGCCACCGAGCTTGTCCGACATCCAGCCGCCGAACGGCCGCGCCACCGAGCCGATGAGCGCGCCGACGAAACCCAGGCCGGCCAGGTACGTGGCGATGAACGGATGCGACCCGAGGAACTCCGGGAACGTGTTCTTGATGACGAGCGGCAGCGCGAACGCGTAGCCGATGAAGGAGCCGAACGTGCCGATGTACAGCAGCGACATGACCCACGTCTGGGTGTGCTTCAGCGACTTGGTGTAGGAGCGGGCGTCGCCCTTCGCGTCGGTGATGCTGTCCATGAACAACCATGCGCCCATCGCCGCGATGACGATGAACGGCAGCCACATGAGCCCGGCGTAGGAGAGGTGCACGTCGTGCTCGGGCAGCCTCACGGCCGCTGCGGGCACGCCGATGATGATCACGAGCGGCACGACCAGCTGCGCGACGGCGACGCCGAGGTTGCCGCCCGCCGCATTGAGGCCGAGCGCGAAGCCCTTGTGGCGATCGGGATAGAAGAACGAGATGTTCGCCATCGAGGAGGAGAAGTTCCCGCCTCCGAAGCCGGCCGTCGCCGCGCAGAGCGCGAGAACCCACATCTGCGTGCCGTGGCTCTGCTCCGCCAGCCAGCCGCTCGGCACGAGGATCGCGAGCAGCAGCACCGGGATGAGCAGCAGCGACGCGCTGATCCCGGTCCACGCCCGCCCGCCGAACTTCGGCACGGCGAAGGTGTAGGGGATCCGCAGCGTCGACCCGATGAGGTTCGGCAGCGCGATGAGCAGGAACTGCTCCGACAGCGACAGCGCGAAGCCGGCGTTGGCGAGGTTGATGACGATGATCGTCCAGAGCACCCAGATCGAGAAGCCCAGGTGCTCGGCGAAGATCGAGAACGCGAGGTTCTTCTTGGCGATCTTCTTGCCGCGCGTCTCCCAGAACGCCTCGTCCTCCGGGTCCCAGTCGTCGATCCAGCGGCCGCGGCGGCTCGCCGCCGCGGGTGTCGAGGCGGCCGCCGCCTCAGGGGTGGCGGGGGCGATCGTGGTGCTCATGGCTCCTCCGAGCGGCGCGGTGGCTGGCGACCGCCACGCTCCCAGAGCGCGATTTCTGCTGAGTGTGCGAATGATGTCGGTTGCGTGAACCGCGCGTTGCGGTTGCGCGTCAGCGCTGGGGCCGCAGCGCGCGCAGGACGACGTCGCCCGAGCGGCCGCCGACGTTGCGGGCGTCGGTGGCCGACGTCGCGCGCAGCCGGTGCAGCGCCGGCCGCCGCAGCCGGACGCGGACGTCGAAGCGCCCGCCGCGGGCCCTCACCGGCACGCGGGCGACGACGTGCATCCGCCCGTCGCTGCCCTCGCGCGCGATCTGCAGCGCAAGGCGCGCCCGGCGCGGTCGCACGCTGCCGCTGACCTCGAACGGCCGCCGCGCAGTCACGCGGTGCGTGGCTCGCAGCCGGATCCGCGGCGCGACCCGCACGCCGACGCGCGGCGAGGTCGCCAGGCCGCCGCCCGGCAGCCGCGCGACGGCGCGCAGCGTGCGCGAGTACTGCGTCGGCAGATCGAGCGACCACGTCCCGTCCTCGCGCGTCGTGGTGCGGGCGCGCGTGAGGAAGCCCGATCCCGCCGCGACCTGGACGGAGATCGGCGCGCCCGCCAGCGGCACGCCGGCGGCGCCGGCGGCACGGCCGAAGAGCTGCGCGGGCTGCGGAAAGTCGAGCGTCGGGTCGGCGGCGGAGAGCGACAGCGTGCTCGGCGCCGGCGCCGCGAGGGTGGGCGCAAGCGCCGCCGCCTGCCGGCGGATCTCCGGAAGCTGGGCGAAGAGGGCGTCGCCGGGGCAGGCGGTCCGGTCGGCGTCGCGGTGGCTGGAGATCCGGTTGAACGTCACCGCGCTGCCGGCGGGATAGCGGCTGGAGGGCCCGCCCGCGGACGTCACGGTCACCCGGCCCGTGGCCGGCACGCCGTGCAGCGACAGCTTCCAGGCGAGCAGCCGCGCGTTCGCGCTCACGGCCTCGGGCGTCTGCGCGACGCCGGTGAACGTGCCGATGTTCGCGATCCCCGTCGAGACGCCGTTGTAGCCCTGCGCCTGCGCCCCGACGACCGGCTGGTCGACACCGCCGGAGCGCCCCTCGAAGACCTGTCCGTAGCGGTCGACGAGGAAGTTGTAGCCGATGTCGCGCCAGCCGTTGGTGTTGCGGTGGTAGCGGCAGATCGCCAGCACGAGCGCAGCACTGTCCTGGGGGCCGTACTCGTTGGCGTCGACGGTGTGGTGGACGACGCCGAACTGGACGTCGCCGTAGGCGGGCGCTGCGCGGGGCGGGCACTGGTCGGCGCCCCAGGCCGCCCGCGGGATGATCGCCGGCGCCCCTGGTGCGCCCTGCGCGCGGGCCGGCGTTCCCGCGATCGCCGCCAGCGCACCGTGCGCGGCGCGGCGCAGTGCCGTCGTCACTCGCGCCGTCGCCGTCGCCGTGCCGGTCGCGTTGACGAAATGGGCCCGCAGGCCCCGCGGACGGCGGTCCAGGCGCAGCTCGTAGGCGTCTGCGCCGCCCGCCCAGACCGGCTCGGTTCCCGCGCCGCCGGCGTGGCTTGCGCCCATCGCCGACCAGGCGCTCCAGCGGCCGCTGGCCGAGCGCACCCGGATCTGCGCGCGCAGCCGGCCCGGCGCGCGCCAGGTCAGGCCGACGAGGTCAAAGCGCTTCGGAGCGCGGACGACGCCCGAGCGCCAGCCCGGGCCGCCTCCACCGCCGTCCGTCGCCAGCGCCTGCTGGAACTCGACCGCGCGCGCGACGAACGGCCCGCCCGGCAGCGCCGGGGCGGCGAGCCAGACGGCGAGGCCCACGACCAGGAGGACGACGGCGAGACGGCGCATCGTGCCCGAAACACCTTCGCACCGGGTCGGGTGCGGTCGTGCACGAGCGCTTGCACGGCGGGCTTGCTAACGCAACCACAGAAGCACAGCACATGTGCGAGGCCCCGGCGGGGCCCGCCTCATCGGTCAGGATCCGCTTGGCGTTCTTGGCTGCTTTGGGCAGGAGATCGTCAGCGGCGCAGAAAACAGCGATCAGCAGCAGGTCGAGGTCGGCGTCCATCGAGGCCCCCAAGGTCGGCGTTGGCGATTGAGCACCGCCGACTTCGACCTGCCTGCCTATGTCACCCTCCCACCCACCGGCCCATCACCAGCCGTGAAACGACTCATCTAGGACGCGGGGGCGCGGATCTCGCCCCCTTGCGCTTGGGGCGGGACTGAAACGGCATCGATGAAGGAGTGTGGTCGGGGTGAGGGCGGCAGGCCGCGGCGCCGGGGCTTGAGGCGCGATCGTCGATTCGGGGCGCGATCGTCGATTGGCGACTTCTTCGTGAATGACGCGAACATCTCGCCATCTGTCGAGACGCCAACGGTCGATTGGCGACTTCTTCGGACCCGGGGCGAGCAACTCGCCATTCGCTCAGATGCCACCGGCGCACCGCGGCCGGCCCTCAGCGACGGGGGTCTTGCGCAAAACGTCCCGATGAGGACGCGAACCGCAAGACCCCGCCGTGCTCGCTTCGGGCGGGACGGGCGCGTCCGTTTCAGGCCCAACCCCGCCCGACGCTCTGTGTGTCATCCGAGGTTCGCTCAGCGATCGTGGAACGACACACCTCGTCATGGCCGGCGCCTGCTACGCCGACCTCGTGCGCGTCTCCTCCCCGGGCGCGCGCGAGCGGCGCCGACGGCGCGTAACGCTCAGGCCGCGCGCAGCTCGGCGCCGAGGCGCTTCAGCTCGCGCGTGATGACGCTGGACTTCGTAGTCCGGGCGATGGCGAGCGCCTTGCGGCCCTCGGCTCTGGCGCGGTCGCGCTCGCCCACCGCGGCGCAGGCCCGCGCCAGGCCCGCTTGGTGCAGACCGCCGTCCCGCATCTGGTCACGCGGCCACTCGCGCAAGGCGGCCTCATACAGCGGAATCGCCTTGCGCGGCTGCTGCATCCAGGCAAAACAGCGCGCCTCGCTGACGCGGACCAAGCTGGGGGTGACCGCGCCGGGCGGAACTGCGGGTGCCGGTCCGCTCCACAAAGCCGCGTAGGCGTCCGCCAGATGTCGCTCGCAGGCCACGGCATCGCCAGCCAGGGCGTGGCCGTGCGCGGCTCTCAGCGCGCAGCGCGCGCGCGTCTGCTCACTCATGCCGGAAACGCCCAGCGCTTCCTCTGCATACGCGACCGCGCGCCGCCCATCAAGCTCTTGCATGGCCCACTGGCATTGGCGCATCCGGGCGAGGGCGAGTGTGTCCGGGTCCCCGGCCTCCTGAGCGAGTCGCGCGGCGCGATCGACCCATGCGGTACGACTAGGCGCGCGCTGGCCGGCATCGTTGCTCAGGAACGCTGCGAACTCCGCCCAGCGCGCCTCGACGCGCATGAGTTCGGCTCTCAGCTCGCCGAGGGCGATCTGGCGATGCTCAGCGATCACGTGGAGCTCGCGCAGGACGCTGGCCAGCACGTCGTGCGGGCCGAACATGGCATCGTGGCGGTCGAGCAGGTTCAGGAGGGCCGTCCAGTGTGCCGGTAGGTCCGGGTCGATCTGGCGGGCCTGCGTCGGCGCAGCGACGCCGCTGAGCCCGAGCGCGGCGGCGGCTCCTGCGCCCGCGCCCAGCAGGCCGCGGCGGTTGGTCGGGTCCACGTCCTCGTCTCCTGCGTCGCTGTGAGCCTCACAGCGTAGCGACGGGTCGCGGTCGCCACGACGGGCGGCGGCACGCTCATGGCGTTGCGTGTCTCGCTCGTGCACGGCGGCGGGCAGCAGCTCCAGGAGCGCGCCGTGAGCGTTCAGGGCGTGGTCGCAGGCGGCGATGAACGGCCGCGTCGGGGCGGTCTTCGCCCGCTCGACCTCGCTGACGTGTTGAGGCGTGAAGCCGATCAGGTCGCCGAGCGCCTGCAGCGTCAAGCCCTCCGCTAGACGATGCGCAAGCTCAGCGCCGAGCCGCGCGCTGTGGGAGGCGTCGGGGTCTATGGGGTTGGGCGGTCGGCCGCGCGTGGCCATCGTCGCGACCGTACACGAGCTGACTTCTCGTAATTCTCCGGAACGCGCTTACGCCAGCAGCGTCGCGAGCACGCTCCCAGCGAGCCGAAGCGGGGCGTAGCCGTGGCCTTGTCCGCGCTCGCTAGGGAATGAACTCAGGGCCCTGGTCGACGTAGCGGTCGCGGAACTTCCGCATCGCCGTGATCGCCGCGGGGCGGACGTCGTTGCAGCCGACGTAGTGCCGCCAGGCGACCGCGGCCGCCTGGAAGGGCATCTTCGAGTTGTTGCCCATGAGCACCATGTGGTAGCTCTTGCCGCTGTCCAGGACGGGCTCCTCGAAGAGCTTCTGCAAGGCGCTGACGGTTTGCGTCGGCGCCCCGGGCTTGTACTGGAGGAGGATCCGCCCGTGCTCGAGCGTGTGGACCCAGTTCTCGATCGCGGGCTCGTTTCCGGGCGGGTACAGGCCGTCCTGGGCCGGGTTTGGATTGTGGTCTCCCGACGTCGGCGGGTTCGTCTTGTAGTTCGCAGCCGTGAGCGTCTCGGCGACGTGCGTCCGGCCCTCGCTCGGGAACGTGCGATAGTCGCAGCCGGCTGCTGACGCGGCCGTCTTGACCGCGGCCTCGCTCGGGCGCTCGGAGCTGCCGCCGTCGCCACCGCCGCCGGCGAGCACGAGGACGACGGCCACGACGACCACCGCGGCAACCACGGTGCCGCCGACGATCTGCACGAGGCGCTTGCGCTTGGCGGCGGCCTGCGCGGCGCGCTCGCGCTCGAGGCGCTCCTGCTTGCGCTGCTCCTTCTCTTCCTGGCGGCTGGACATCGGCGCAGAGCCTAGTGGACGCGTGCGGACGTTCGTCGCACGTCCGCACG
>JBPCJA010000240.1:0-10610 GCA_051005755.1 Solirubrobacteraceae bacterium | reverse complement strand
GTTTCGCTGGCTGCGGCGCGAGATCGAGGCCGCGCAGCGCCGCCGCGAGCTCGTGGTGCTGTTCGGCCACCACCCGATCCGCAGTCTCACCAACAACGCCGCCGACGAGCAGGCCGGTCCGTGCGAGCTGCGCTCGCTGACGGGCCCCAGCTGCGACCTCGACCCGCGCGACTCGCAGCCGCTGCGCCAAGGCGGCGATCTGCAGGCGCTGCTGCTCGCGCACCCGAACGTCATCGCCTACATCGCAGGCCACACGCACGAGAACCGGATCACGGCCTTCAAGCGCCCCGGCGGCGGCGGGTTCTGGGGGATCGAGCCAGCGTCGGAGATCGACTGGCCGATCCAGTCGCGCCTGCTCGAGGTCATGGACAACCGCGACGGCACGCTGTCGATCTTCGGCACGGTCATCGACCACGGCGCGACGCTCGTGACGCCGCCCGCGGGCACGGCGGCGGCCGGCTTCGACCCCGAGACGCTCGCCGCGCTCGGGCGCGAGTTCGCCTACAACGACCCGCAGGCCGGCGTCGCGGGCGGGGCCGAGGGGCGCCCGCAGGACCGCAACGCCGAGCTGCTGGTGGCCGACCCGCGGCGGTAGCGACCAGGGAATCCCGATCTCCTATCCCGTGCCGGCGCCGGCCTTGTAGTGGTCGAGCACCGTTGCCGCGCTCAGCGCGGCGTTGTAGAGGGCGAACTCGTCGATCGTGCCCGCGAGGTACCCGCCGCTGCTCCACGGGTTCACGACACCGAACAACAGCGCCGTGGTCGTGTTGACGAGCGTCTGGTTGGTCACCGTTCCGGTGACGCTGACGCCGTCGATGTAGAGCGCCGCCGCACTCGCGGTCTTCGTCGCGACGAGATGGTGCCAGCTCGTGTCGGTGACCGTCGTGGTCGATCTGGAGATGTAGGCGACGTTGTTTCGCAAGAGGACGGTGTTGTTGTTGTCAAGGCAGAATTGGATCGCGCCGACGCCCTTGTCGATGAGACACATCGAGGTGACGGCCGCGTTGCTGCGCTTGACCCACGCCTCGAGGGTGACCGCCCCGTTGGCGAGGTCCAGCGAGGCCGCGTCCGGAACGGTCACGTAGTCGCTGACCCCGTCGAGTCGCGTCGCGCGGTTGCTGTCGCCGGCGAGCGCACCGGGCTCGTTGAGGAAGGGGCTGCTGACGAACGTGCCGTTGTTGCTGGCGGCTTGCCCGTCGTCGGCCGTGGTGGTGAGGCTCGTGATGCGGAAGTCGTCGAGGTGCAGTCCGGCGGAATCGGACACGGCGGCGGTGCTGGTGTTCGCCCCAAGGCGCACGCCGCCGCGGCCGGTGGCGCTGATGGCGCTATCAGTGGCGGCGATGCGGGAGACGCCGTCGACCAGCAAGGAGATCGCCGTGCCGTTCATCTGCAGCGTCATCCGGTAGCTCGTGTTCAGTGTCAGGGCCTGTGTGTAGTAGCCCGCGCCCGTGCCCGTGCCGATCAGCGTAAACACGCCGGCTACGGACTTACGCAGCTCCCAGCGGCCGGAGTCCACCACGTACCGAGCCTGATAGTACGTATTACCTGCTCCGCTGATGTCCTGTCGCCCGACCACGCTGACGACATCGGTCGCCAGTCCCGACAACCCGTAGACGTCGGCCTGCACGAGATAGTTTGCGCTCGATGGCGTCGCCGAGGCGTAGTACTGCGCGGCGCCGTTCCCGGTCTCCTTTCGCAGCCGACCGGCAGCGGTGATCACAGCCGTGCGGGCCTGGCCAGAGATCGATGTCCAGGTCGCCCCCAGAGCTCCGGTGTGGCTGGAGAGCACCGTGCCCGCGGTGTCGGTGAACTCGTCTCCCGCGATCGCGCCGTCGTTGAACCTCCAGAAGGACACCAGCCCGGACGTGCCCGTGATGACAGTGTTGTAGGTCTCGATTGTCGCCGAATAGGACGTCGGCCCGGCGGTGTTGGCGGCCGAGTCGCTGGCCGAGATCGTGTAGCTGTAGCTTGCGCCGGTCGTCAGGCCGGTATTGGCGGTCACGTTGGCGCTGCGGAAGTTGTAGCTCTGGCCGCCCACCGTCCAGGGACCGCTGGCCGTCGACAGGCTCGCCGCCGTGACGCCGGTGTCGAAGGAGCTCACGTTCGCCGTCGCGGCCGGCACGGTCGTGGCGTCGGTGACCTGCGCGTAGACGTTGTAGATGGCGCCCTGGCGGACCGTGCCGGCGGTGGAGGTGGCGGTCTTCGCGACGGTGGCTCGGGTGATGACCGGTGGCGTGAGGTCGACCTGAGCGACGTTGGCGCTGGTGTAGGTCGCCTGGTTGCCGACGTTGTCGGAGGCCAGGTAGCGGTACTGGTAGCACTTGGCGGTCACCACCGTCGTGTCGGCGAACGGGGATGTCGGGTTCGTCCCGCCCGTGATGGTCGCGAAGGCGCTGTAGCCGCCGGTGCAGGTGCCGCTGGTGAGCGCTGACTCGCTGCGCTGGAGCAGGCCGGACGTGGCGTCGACGCCCGAGCCGCCGTCGGTGCCGCGCGCGAAGCTCACGCTCACCGAGGCCGATCCGAAGTAGCCGTTGGTGTAGGTGACGCTTCCCGTGGCCGGTGCCGTGATGTCGCTGACCATCCCGAGGTCGGCGCCCGCGGAGGTCAGCGCGGCGTTGTTGGTGGCGGTGACGTTCTGGGCTCCGGAGGGCGCCGTCGGATTGGCCACGCTCCAGCTGTAGGTGTTGACTCCGAGTCCCCCGGCGGCCGCGCTCCATCCCGACGGCAGCGTGGGGAACGCGTAGCTGACGATCCCGGACGTGGCGTCGGTCGCGCTGGCGGTGACGGTGAACGCGCCGCTGGTCGCATTCGAGCGGTAGTAGAGCGTCGAGGCGCCCCGGTAGGTGTTCGTCAACGCCGAGAACGCGAGGGTCGGGGCGGCCGGCGCGGTCGTGTCGACCTTGATGTCGGCGCTCGTGTAGGTCGTCGCCGGATTGCCCACCTGGTCGGAGACGACGTACCGGTAGCGGTAGCACGTCTGGTCGGCGGGGACCGTGTCGGCCACCGGCGAGGCCGGGTCGTCGGCGCCGACCTGCGTATAGGCGCCGTATGTCCCGCAGCTTCCGGTGGTCAGCGATGCCGCGGCACGCTGCAGCTGGGCGCCGGTGGCGAGGCCCGAGCCGGCGTCGGTCCCCGCGCTGAAGGCGATACTCAGCCCCGTCGACGTCGAGTATCGCCCGCCCGTCCCCCCAAGGCCGGTTGCGTCGACCGTGCCGCCGGTGGGCGCCACGGAATCGTCGGTGAAGGCCAGGGCCGTCGCCGCCGTGTTGCCCGCCGCGTCGGATCCCGTGATGGTCTCGCCCGGCGAGCTTGTCGTGGCCGCGGACCACGAGAAGGCACTCGAGACGTAGGGCCCGCCGGCCGGGGTGCTCACGAGGGACGGGCTGTGCGTCCAGCCCGTCGAGGTGCCCGACAGCGCGGCGGTGGCGCTGGAAGCGGGCCCCGAAGGCCCACTGTCGCTGACCGTGTTCGTGAGCCTGAACGAGCCCGCGGCCGCACCGCGGTAGTACACGGTGGCACCGCTCTTGAACGCGCCTCCGGTGATGCTCGAGAGCGTGATGGCGTTGGCCGGCGCGACGATGTCCCAGGCGAACGCGACCGGCCCGGCCTCGTTCGAGATCGCCGTCCACCCGTGGTAGCTCGCGAGGACACGGTAGCTGTAGCTGCCATTCGCTGCCGGCGCGTCGACGCAGTTCGCGATGCCGTGCGGCTTGGCTCCCGAGCAGCCGCCGCCGACCACCGCCGCCCACGAGCCGCTGCCAAGCTTGCGCTCGACGGAGTAGCTGATGGGGCTGTGGTCAGCCCAGGCGGGCTGCAGCGACGCCTGCTGGGTCCAGGTGACGGTGACCGTGTCGGCCGCAGAGGGTGGCACGCCGATCGTGGCCGCGTCGAGCGAACCGGAAGGGGCCGAGGCGGTGCTGGCGCCGGGCGCGGTCCAGTACGCCCAGGCGATCAGGGCGGACGTTGCCAGCACGATCACGAGTGCAACCGACGCGACGATCCTGCGTCCGCGGTGGCGCCTCATCAGCTCGCCATCCCGCTGTACTCGAGGGACAGAACGGCGCGCCGGCACGCGTCCTGGTTGGTCGGCAGGTTGTGCATCGAGATCTGCGGCCACGCCGACGAGTTCGAGACGAGTGCGCTCAGCCGCGTGCTGCCCGGGTGAAGCACCAGCGGATAGCCGCCGCTGTACTGCGTGGCCGCGTAGTTGACGTCGCCGCCGCAGTGGGGATTGGTGGTGACCACGCCCACGCTGACGCTCAGCGCGGTGATCCGGATGTCGACGGGGTGCGGGTTGGTCAGGACGAGGTCCAGCGGCGCGCTGGCGCCGGGGTACAGCGGCGTGGCGAGATCACCGCCGATCGGGGGCCGGCGCGCTCCCACGACCGTCAGCACGACCGCTGCGTAGCGGCGCACGGTCTTTCCGTCCACGCGGCTGGTGCCCTCGACGAAGAGGCGGTCCGAGCCCGGTCGCTGGCCCGCGCTGGTCGCGACGGTCAGCGCGGTCGGCGTCAACGCCGCTGTGGCGCCGCGCGGCAGCCTCAGCACGCGCAGCGTCACCCGCCTGCGGAAGCCGGCCGCGCGTGCGAGGCGCAACGTGTAGCGCGCGGCGGCCCCCCGAGGCACGACCTGGTGCGCCGGACTGAGCCGCAGCGAGAAGTGCACCGAAGAAGGGGATGGCTTGACGGTCGACGTGAGCTCGCGGCTGCGGGAAGCCCCGCCGCCGGTGCCGACCACGTTCACCCGCCGCGTGCCCAGGGCCGTGGGAGCCGGGGCCGTGGGAGCCGGGGCCGTGCGAGCCGCGGCCGTGCGAGCCGAGGGTGTGGAAGCCGAGGGCGTGCGAGCCGAGGGCGTGCGAGCCGAGGGAAGCAAGGTGAGGATGGCACGCGTCTCCGCGAGCGAGAACACCCCGCTGCGTCTCTCGTCTGCGAGCGGCCGAGGTGGACGGCCGCCGTGCGGCAGCCCTGCAATGGGAAGTCCGGCGGCGCCGGGGAAGCTCCACGTCGGGAGCCTGAAGGTGCCCGCGCTGCCTCCGCCGGCGCTCTGCCGGGCAGAAGTCACCGAGAACGTGCGGCGCTTCGGCTTGTCCACGGCCGTGGCGCGCGTCGCGGAGGCGACGCCGGCGGCGGCCAGCGAGGCGAGCACGGTGACGAGGAGGTGTCTCATCGGGATGACGACGGCCGGGAACGCCTGGGAGGACGAGCGGGCTTGTCCTCCCGGGGTCGCGTGGGCTTCTGGCTAGTTGCTGGTGTAGGTCAGGTTGACGGTCGCGTCCTTGCAGGAGTCCTGGTTGGTCGCCAGGTTCTTCAGCTGGATCGAGGCGCCGGTCCAGTTGCCCTGCGCGGTCCCGCTGTCAACCTCAGCGCCGACGGTGACGGGGAAGCCGTTGAGCTGGTAGTCGGCGGCGGTGCACGCGGGCGTACCGGCGACGTTGGGTCCGGTGACGGATGCGATCGTCGCGTTGACCTGGTTGACGTACACCTTGCTGGCGTTCGTGTTGTTGAACTTCCCGGCCAGTGCGGCGGTCGGTCCACCGGGATACAGGCCCGTGGGAGTGCTGGTCTGCGTGACGGTGATCGCCACGTTGGTGCCGGTTGTGGCGGTGCCGCTGCCGCTGCCGCCGTTGGTCCAGTACGCGTACGCGCCAACAGCGGCGACGAGGGAGACCGCACCGAGCACGGCAACCGTTATATGGCGGAACTTGCTGGACATTGCTGCTCCTTGGAAGGCATTGGCGGGATCCATTCCCCTCCACACGAGTGTCCGGGGACCGGCAGGCAGGTCCGGAGCGCAGAGGCTCCAGCCGCTGAGTCCGTTATCGACCATCCGGCCATCGACTTGAGCGGCGAACGCATGGTCCGCCGCCAGAAGCTCTCCGAGCGCAGCCTGGGGGCTCGTCAGGGTGGTGCAGAACGGGTACGGTCCAGCGCGCGGAAGACCGACGATCCGGAGGTCGATATGACAGCCACGCAGCAGCCCGATCCGTTCGGCACCGCTGGCACGCCGGCGGAGGATGGCGAGACGCACGAGTGGAACGTGGTCAGGAAGAGCGGCGGCGACGAGCGGGCCATGATCGGCCAGGTGCCGCTGGCGGGGTGGCTGTTGAGGGGCACCTCGGCGGTCATTGACTACATGGTCGTGCCGGTTATGGCGTTCTATGTCGCGTGGCTCCTAACGGCGGGGTGGGCCGTTGCAGTCAACCTGATCCCGATGGCGGCGTTCCTCTGGTCGGTCGTGTGGCTTCAGGGCCGCGACGGCCGCTCCCTAGGCAAGCGCGTCGTGGGCTCGCAGCTCGTTGCGGTCGTGCGGGACGAGGAGGGGCGGTTGGCGGTCCGATCACCGGGCCGGCTGCGGTGTCTTGAGCGCGCTGCTCTGAACGTGGCCATTCCGGCGACCGTCGTCTTGCTCGGCTTGGTGCTCGTCAAGGTCGGCGCGCCCTTCGCGGCGGTCCTGTTCATGTGCCTCGCTGCGGGTTACGCGCTGGGACCGGTGGTGGGCAGTCGGCGGCGGACGCTTGCAGACGTGATCGCGAAGACGGTGGTGGTACATGATCATCTAGAGGTGCAAGCGATCAAGCCGTCGGACGTACCTGTGCGCATCCGCTGAGCGCCTGAGCTACCTGGAAGGCTGGACGACACGCTGCACCGGCGCCGGGCCGTCTCGAGAGCCGAGGTGACACGATCTGCAGATGGACCTCGGCCTCGAGGGCAAGGCCTGCATCGTCACGGGCGCGACGCGCGGCATCGGGCTTGCGACCACGCGTCTGCTCGCCGCGGAGGGCGCGCGCGTGCTGCCGGTCGCGCGGTCCGGCGACGACGTGTTCCACGCCGACATCACGAAGCCGGAGGACGCCGAGCGCATCGTGGCCGCCTGCGTCGACCGCTTCGGCGCCGTCGACGCGCTCGTCAACAACGCGGGCACGAGCTACGTGCGGTGGCTCGAGGACCTCACCGACGCCGACTGGCAGTCGCAGTGGGAGCTGAACGTCATGGGGCCGATGCGGCTCATGCGCGCGGCCGCGCCTCGCATGGCCGTCGCCGGCGCAGGGAGGATCGTCAACGTCTGCTCGTCGGCGGGCAAGCGCCCGTCGCTGACGAATCCCGCCTACGCGGTCACGAAGGCGGCGCAGCTCTCGCTGTCGCGCCTGTTCGCCGATCGTTACGCGGCCGACGGCGTGCTCGTCAACGCGGTCGCGCCGGGTCCGGTGTCCTCGCCGCTGTGGACGGCTGACGGCGGCCTCGCCGACCAGGCCGCGGCGGCGGGTGACATCTCCCGAGAGGAGGCCTTCGAGGCCCAGCGCGCGAAGGTCCCGCTGGGGCGCTTCGCCGAACCCGAGGAGATCGCGGCCGTCATCGTCTTCCTCTGCTCGGAGCGGGCGAGCACGGTGACGGGCGCGGCCTGGTCGGCCGACGGCGGCATGGTGGCGAGCATCATCTGAAGGACGGTGTCCGGCCCGGCCGGAACCCCGCGGCCTGCTAGAACTCGCGCATGGCCGCAAACGCGGACGTCATCGGCAAGATCTATCCCCCCACGACCTACGCGGTCGGGCGCGAGAAGGTGCGCGAGTACGCGCTGGCCGTCGGCGAGGCCAACCCGCTCTATCTCGACGTCGAGGCCGCGCGCGCGGCCGGGCACGACGATGTCGTCGCCCCACCGATGTTCGCCGTCGTCTACAGCTTCCCGGCGGTCGTGCCGGCGCTCTTCGACCCCGAGGTCGGGATCGACTTCGGTCGCATGGTCCACGGCAGCCAGGAGTTCACCTGGGGCCCGCTCGTCGTCGCCGGCGACGAGATCGCGACGACGACGACCGTCAGCGACATCAGCGAGCGCGGCGGCAACGGCTACTTCGTCTTCGAGTCGACCTCCACGAACCAGCGCGGCGAGACCGTCTGCGTCGGCAGGTGGACGAACATCGTGCGAGGGCGGTGAGATGGGGCTCAAGCCGGGCGACGAGATCGAGCCGCTGAAGATCACGCCGGACAAGTACCTCACGATCCGCTACGCGGGCGCCTCGGGGGACTTCAACCCGATCCACGTCGACGAGGAGTTCGCCAAGCAGGTCGGCCTGCCCGGCCGCATCCTCCACGGCCTCTACTCGATGGCCCAGGTCGCCCGCGCCCAGACCGACGCCGCCGGCGGACCGCAGGCACTGCGGCGGCTGAGCGTGCAGTTCCGCGGCATGGGGTTGCCGGAGCACGAGCTGACCGTCACGGGCACCGTGCGCGAGGTCAACGACGGCGTCGCAGTCGTCGAATCGCACTGCGAGCAGAACGGCAAGCGGATCATCCGCAGCGCCGAGGCCGAGATCGTCGTCCGCGACGTGTAGGAGCGATCCCTCACCTCACAGCCACGCGCCGGCACCGCAACGACCCGCACAAGAAGTCGGGGATCACGATGTGCGCGGCGGCGGAGTGCCGGCCCGCCGGGGAGCCCGCCGCGCGCCGCTCGTACAATCGAGCGATGCTGACGCCGCGCCAAGAGCTCATCCTGCGCAAGGTCGTGCTCGCCTACCAGGCGACGGTGCAGCCCGTGGCGTCGCGGACGCTCGCCGCCGATCCCGACCTCCAGGCCGGCCCCTCGACGGTCCGCCACGAGCTCGCCCAGCTCGAGGAGCACGGGCTGCTCGCGCATCCCCACACCTCGGCCGGGCGCGTCCCGACGGACTCCGGCTATCGCTACTTCGTCGATCGCCTGCTGCCGGCGACGGCGAGCCGTGGCTCGATCGAGCTCGAGCTGACCCGCCGCGAGGTCGACGAGGCGATGCGCCTGACGACCGAGACGCTGTCGCAGATCACGAACCTGCTGGCGGTCGTCTCGGCTCCGCCGCTGGAGACGGCGACGATCCGCCATATCGAGGTCCTGCCACTGCAGCCGCAGATCCTCATGGTCGTGATCATCACGTCGACCGGGGGCGTCTCCAAGCGCGTGCTGGCGTTCGAGTCGCCCGTCGACAATGGCCTCGTCGGCTGGGCCGCGGAGTTCCTCAACGAGGAGCTCGTCGGCCTCGGTCTCGGTGCGCGCAAGCTCCACGCCCGCCTGGCCGACCCGACGCTGCCGCAGACCGAGCGCACGTTCCTCGACCGCATCCTGCCGGCGTTCACCGAGCTTGCCGCGACGGCCGAGGACTCGCTCTACGTCGACGGCGCCGCGCGGCTGCTGTCCGAGCACCGCTTCCAGGACCTCTCGCAGATCAACGAGCTCATGCGCCTGCTGGAAGGACGGGTCGCGCTGCTGGAGATGTTGCGCGCCGTGCTCGACGAGCGCGACGTCATCGTCCGCATCGGGACCGAGAACACCGCGCCGGCGCTGCGCTCGCTGGCGATGGTCACGGCCGGCTACGGCCTGCCGCTGCGCCCGCTGGGCACCGTGTCGCTCATCGGTCCGGTGGCGATGGACTACGGCGAGACGATCGGGGTCGTACGCGACGCCGCGTCGCAGCTCTCGCGCTTCGTCGAAGACGTCTACGACGCGTGAAGCGCGACGCCTACGAAGTTCTGGGCGTTGGGCGCAACGCCGACGAGGCCGAGGTCAAGAAGGCGTTTCGCAAGCTCGCCCGCGAGCTGCACCCCGACGTCAACAACCACGATCCGCAGGCCGAGGAGAAGTTCAAGGAGGCCGCCGAGGCCTACGAGATCCTCTCCGATGCAGAGCGCCGCCAGATCTACGACCGCTACGGCCACGACGGCTTGCGGCGCGGCGGCCAGAGCCCGAACTTCGAGGGCTTCGGCTCGATCTCCGACCTCTTCGAGGCGTTCTTCGGGGGCGGCTTCGGCGGCGGCTTCGGCGGCTCTGCCCCGCGCGCGGGCGGCGACGCCTCGGTCTCGGTCGAGGTCGATCTCGAGCAGGCTGCGACGGGCGCCGCGATCGACGTCACCTACGAGGTCGTCGACCGCTGCGAGCGCTGCCACGGCAACGGCGCCGAGCCGGGCACGCCGATCAAGACCTGCGGGCGCTGCGGCGGCAACGGCATCCTGCAGGCGGTGAGCCGAACGCCCTTCGGGCAGGTCGCGCGGACCGTCGCCTGCGACGTCTGCGGCGGCGACGGCAAGGTCGCCGAGCGTGCCTGCACGCGCTGCGACGGCCGCGGGCGCGAGGTGCTCACCCATGCCGTGAGCGTCGACCTACCGGCCGGGATCGCCGAGGGCCAGCGCATCCGCGTGACCGGCCGCGGCCACGCGGGCGAGGCCGGCGCGCCGTCCGGCGACCTCTACGTGCACGTCAGCGTGCGCCCGCACGAGCGCTTCATCCGCGACGGCAACGACCTGGTCACCGTGCTGGACGTGCCGGCCCCGCTCGCTGCGCTCGGCGCCAAGCTCGAGGTGCCGACGCTCGAGGGCCCGGAGGACGTCCACGTGCGCCCTGGCACGCAGCCCGGCGAGACGCTCGAGCTGCGCGGCCGCGGGATGCCGCTCCTGCGCCGCCCCGGCCGCCGCGGCGACCTGCGCGTCGTCGTCAACGTCGTCATCCCGCGCCACCTCAGCGAGGAGCAGCGCAGGCTTCTCGGGCGCCTCGCCGAGTCGATGACCGACGCGAACATGCGCTCGGACGAGTCGATGTTCGCGAAGCTCAAGCGCACGCTGCGCGTGTAGTGCCCGACCGCGCACGGACCC
>JBPCJA010000239.1:0-9134 GCA_051005755.1 Solirubrobacteraceae bacterium | reverse complement strand
TCGCACCCGCTTGCCCACCCCCGCCCGCATCGCTACTCCCATCCTCGCCGAACATGTCGGCAAGGCCTTCAACAACAACGCCACAAACCCCCACTCGGGCACGAAATTGCAGGACGAACCACTAGCTCTCAGGCGCCGGCGCCAGCTCGGCCATCTGCTCGCGGATGACACGCATCTCCTCGCGGTCCGCCGCGTCGTCGGCGAGTCGGCGCACTTCCTCTCGCACGGCAGCGCGCGTGCGGCGGCGGGCTGCGGCTTCACGCAACGCCGTGCGAACGGCCTGCGAGTCGTTCAGGCCCTCGGCGCGTACGACGTCGAGCGCTGCGGCGCTCGCATCGTCGAGTCGTACGTGCAGAGAACGAGCCACGGCTGTAATGTAGCACGTATTGTGCTACGACTGACGAAGGCCGGCGTGCTGCTGGCGCTCGACGGGCTGCACCCGAGCTCCAAGGGCGCGCGCGTCTCGTTCGGCGCGACAAGCCCACCGTGACCGACGGCCCCTCCACCGACGACCGCGGAGATCGCGCGGGCGTTCCTCGTCGGCGAGCCGACGGTCGCCCAGCGCATCGTCCGGCCAAGCGGACGCTCGCCGAGGCGAACGTGCCGTTCGAGGTCCGCGGCGGAGCCGAGCTCGCCGCCCGCCTGTCGTCGGTGCTCGAGGTCATCTACCTCGTGTTCAACGAGGGCTACTCGGCGACCGCGGGCGACGACTGGATGCGGCCTGGGCTCTGCAACGAGGCGCTCCGCCTCGGCCGCATCCTCGCCGCGCTCATGCCGAAGGAGCCCGAGGTCCACGGCCTCGTCGCGCTCATGGAGATCCAGGGGGACGCATCGCGGCGCTCTACGACGCGCTCGCCCAGCTCGCGCCCTCCCCCGTCGCCGCCGCCCGCCTCCACCCTGATGGACGCGGCACGCGTCGTCAGGACGGCCCGCGCAGGTCCCACACCGGCTCGTCGCCGGGCCGCGGCTCATAGACGCAGAACGTCCCCGTGTGGATCTCGCTGTTCAGGCGGCGCCCGAGCGGCGCGTCGTGCTCCACGATGCGCCGCAGCGCCGTGCGGATCGCGCGCGTGACGTTCACCCGCGCCCGCTCGGCGTCGGAGCCGGTCTTGCGGTCGCGACCGCCGAGGCCGACGGCGCCGGCGAGCTCGCGCGCGACGAAGACGAGCTCCTCGCGCGCCCGCGACGCGCGCTCGGGGTCGTTGAAGGTCTCGGCCTCGTCGATCTCCTCCTGCAGCTCCTCCAAGCGCACGCGGTAGGCGGCCTTCGCCTGGGTGTCCAGCACCGGCCCGGAGTCGCCCTCACCCCGCGCGCGGACCTCGACCCCGGCCGCCACCGCGATCCCCGGCGCGGCGCCGCGCATCTGCGGGCCGGCGACGAGGTCGAGCGCGTGGAACTCGACGTGCGGCGCCGCGAGCAGCCGCGCGATGTGCGCCAGCCCCTTGGCATCGCGCAGCTGGATCTCACGGCCCGGCGAGCCGATCGTCCAGATGTCGCCACGACGGTAGAAGGCCCGCGGACCATCAAGCGCCGCGGATCTGGACGGCGACACCGCCACCGGCTCATGCGCCTCGGTCGGCGCCCAGCGCTTCTGCAGCCCGCCGAGGTCGAGGCGCCGCACGGCCGCCATCCCGTCGCGGCGCAGGGCTCTCGCGCTCGCCGCCGAGCTCTCGTCGCCGGCGCGCTCGAGCACATCGGCGAGCTCGAGCCGGATCGTGGCGACCATCGGCTCGGCGCCCCAGCGGCGCGCCATCCCCAGCGCCCGCTCGAGGTGGCCGGCCGCCTCCTGCAGACGACCCGCGGTCGCGGCGGCGATGCCCGCGTAGCAGGCGACCGGGCCGAGGCAGATCGCGGCGCGGCCGAGGATGACGGCGCGGTCGGCGAAGGGCTCCAGCAGCGTGCCGAGCTGACCTGTTCGCCGCGCGTCGCCGAGCCGGGCGCCCGCGCGGATGAGCAGCGCGACGGTCGCCAGCCAGTCCGCGTCGCGCGGGATCTCGGCCATCCCGCCGGCGCATAGGGCCTCGAACGAGCGCCGCGCATCCTCGGTGCGGCCCAGCACCGCGTGCGCAAACGTGGCCGCCGCGCGCCACGCCGGAGCGGCCGGATAGCGGCGACCGAACTCCGCGAGGCTCTGCTCGACCTCGTGCAGGCGCCCCTGCTCGCTGCGCAGCCCCAAAAGCTGCACGGCGTAGAGCTGCGCCGCGTTCTGCGGCTGCGTGCCGCGCCCGACCGCGAACGCCTCGCCAGCGAGCCGTTCGGCATCGCGCAGGCGCCCATCCATGAGCGCGCGCGAGGCCTGCAACAGCGGCACGTACCAGAGGTGCAGCGGATCGCGCAGCTCGCCGGCCAGGCGCGCGTGCACGGCGAGCTCCATGTCGGCGCCGACCAGGTCGCCGAGCTCCAAGAGGCTGACGATCCGCCAGTGATGGCCGCGCAGGATCAGCTCGCGGTCGCGCACCTCCTCGCCGAGCGCGACGACGTCTGAGGCGATCTGCAGGCGCTCGTCCAAGTTCTCCGGCGCCCAGAGCGTGATGAAGCGCGCGCTGAGCGTCGACGCCAGCGTGCCGCGGTCACCGAGCCGGCGCGCCATCGCGACCGCCTGCTCGCCGAGCTCGGCGCGCTCGCCGGTGCGGTCGGAGAAGTACAGCTCGGTCGCCAGGCGGCCGAGGACGCGCGCCAGCAGCGCCCCGTCCTGCTCGCCCAGCGACTCGCGGGCCTCCTGCAGCAGCGCCACGAGCCCGTCATCGACGCGGCCGAACTCAAAGCCGCCCATGCCCGCGCCGTAGCCGAGCGCGGCGCGCGCGAAGCGCTCGGACGAGCCGAGCTTGCGGGCCAGCCCGGCGGCACGCAGGAACGTCTGGCGCGCGTCCCGTGTCGCCCCCGCGCGGCTGCGCGCCAAGCCCAGCGCGAGCAGCAGGTCGCAACGGCGCGGCACGTCGGCGCGCTCCTGCAACCCGAAGGCCTGCAACGCGCGCTCGAAGTGGTCCGAGGCCTCCTCGTAGGCGAACAGCGACATCGCGCGCTCACCCGCCCGCACCGAGTAGTCGATCGCCTTGGCCCCTTCGCCGGCCGTGGCGGCGACGAAGAAATGGTGGGCAAGCTCGGCGACGTGCGGCTCCGGATCGGCGGCGTAGAGCTCCTCCAGCGCCTGCCCGACGGCGCGGTGCAGCAGCCCACGACGCTGCGGGCCGAGGTCGTCGCGGAGCGTCTCGCGGATGAGCGCGTGCGAGAACGCATAGCGGCCCAGCGACGCCGGCCGCTCGACGATGACGCCGCTGTCGACCGCCTCGCTGAGCGCGAGGTCCAGCTCGGCGGGCTCGAGCTCGCAGACGCGCTGCAGCGTGTCGAGGCGAAACTCGCGCCCGATGACCGCAGCCGTCAGCAGCAGCATGCGCGTGCGGTCGGGCAGCGGCTCCAGGCGATGGCGGATCGTCTCGCGGACCCCGTCGGGGATCCGGACGGTCGCCACCTGCGCAGCGTCGTCGAGGTGGCCTTCGGCACTCAGCAGGCGCACGACCTCGTCGATGAAGAACGGGTTGCCGTCGGTCGCGTGGTGGATCGCGCGCACGACGCGATCGGGCGGGCGGCTGCCGGCCACACGCTCGACGACCTCGCCGACGTCGCGCTCGCGCAGGCCGCGCAGCGGCAGGCGCTGCCCGTGGCGGATGATGTCCCCGAGCGTGCCGGCGAGCTGCGGATCCAGCCGCGCCTCGGCCTCGCGGTAGGTCCCGATGGCGAGGATCGGCGAATCGCGCAGGTGGACGGCGAGGAAGCCGAGCAACAGCAGCGACGGGTGGTCGGCGCCGTGGAGGTCGTCGAGGATCAGCACGAGCGGCCCCTGCAGCGCGGCCGCCCGCAGCAGCGACGTGACCGCGTCGAAGAGCTGAAAGCGCGCCGCATCCGACTCGCCCTGGTCGGCCGCGACCGCGGCGCTCGCGTTCTGCGCGGGCGCATGCTCAAGGCCCGGGATCAGGCGTGTCAGACGGCCCGAGGCCTCCGGTCCGAGCGCGTGCAGCGCGGACGTGAGGTCGCGCTCGGTGGCCAGCCGGCGCAGGATCCGCAGCCACGGCCAGTACGCCGGCGCGCCGCCGCCGTCCCACGCGCGGCCCCAGAGGACGCCGGCGCCACGCGACACCGCCTCGGCCCCGATGGCGTCGGCCAGCGCGGTCTTGCCCACGCCCGGATCGCCGGCGACCATGAATAGCCCGCCGTGGCCCGCGAACGCGCCATCCAGACCATGGCGAAGCTCCGCAAGCTCGCGCTCACGCCCGACGAGAGTCCCCCTACCGTGGGTCACGACTTTGAGTCTAATCGTGCAATCCGCCGAAGCTCGCCGGGTGCAGGATCGACGGTCTCAGTCGCCGCGGGTGAAGACCTCGACCGGCTTGCGCACCCATGGCGTCGTGCGCTTGCTCGTGGCGCGCGTGTAGCGCTTGACGGTGTCGAACTGCAGGATCCACGTGCCGCGCTGGGGCGTGAACGGGAACAGCCTGCGCTCCTTCGCGTCGCGGATGACGCCGCAGGTGCCGCGCGTCCTACCGAGCAGGATCGTGCGACGGACCTTCCCGGTCGAGCGGCGCACGTAGTGCAGGTAGACCCGCGCGCGCGGGTGCGCGAGACCGAAGCCGAAGACGCTGAAGCGCACGCGCAGCAGCGTCGGGTCGCCGGAGCTGGGCGAGAAGTCCGCGAAGACCTTCGTCGCGCGGTAGCGGGTCGTCGCCGTGTTGACGGTGTCGGTCGCGCCGAGCACGTAGTCGGCCTCGCGCCGGCCGCCCGGCAGCACCGGGGTCGCGAACTTGCGCTGGAACGCGCCGCCGGCATCGGTCTGGGCGGTGCCGAGCAGGGCGCTGTCGAGCGACACCGTGACCGTGCTCATCGGCGTGTACCCGGTGCCGTTGAGGACGACCTCCTGCGTCTCCTGATAGCAGCGCGTATCCGTCGACAGCATCGCGCCGGAGGCGGCGGGCGCCACGACGAGCGCCCCCGCGAGGACGAGCGCCAGAGCCGGCAGGCGGAAGATCATGCGCCCGAAGGTAGCGGATCGCCGTAGGTCGGGGCGCTGGTATCGGATACAACGTTGCGCTAGTCATCGCTCCGATCGCCGGGAGGCCCCATGCCGACGTATCTCATGCTCTCGACCCTGACGCCCGAAGGGGTGCAGACGGTCAAGAACAACCCGCAGCGCATCAAGGAGGTCAACCGCGAGGTCGAGCAGCTCGGTGCGAGCGTCAAGGCACAGTGGGGGACGCTTGGGCGCTTCGATTTCGTGAGCATCGTCGAGGCTCCCGACGAGGCGACGATGGCGCGCGTCTCGCTCGAGCTCGGCTCGCGCGGCACGGCGCACTACGAGACGCTCCCGGCTATCCCCATCGACGAGTTCATCGCGTCGATCTAGTGGTCCACTGATGGTCGCGAGGATCCTCGTCGTCGGCGCGGGCGGCCGCGAGCACGCGCTCGTGCGCGCGCTGAAGCGCTCCGCGGGCGCGCCCGAGATCCTGTGCGCGCCCGGTAACCCCGGGATCGCCGAGGACGCGCAGCTCGTCGATGTCGCCGTCGACGACATCGGCGGGCTCGTCGCGGCCGCCGGGGGCTGCGACCTCGTCGTCGTGGGGCCCGAGGCGCCGCTCGTCGCGGGCCTCGTCGACGAGCTCTCGACGCGCGGCATCGCGGCCTTCGGGCCGACCGCCGCGGCCGCGCGCCTCGAGGGCTCCAAGACGTTCGCCAAGGAGGTCATGGAGGCGGCCGGCGTGCCGACCGCGCGCTGGCGCGCAGTCGGCGACGTCGAGGCCGGCATGGCCGCGATCGAGCGCTACCCGGTCGTCCTGAAGTTCGACGGGCTGGCCGCCGGCAAGGGCGTCGTCATCGCGCAGGACGAAGGCCAGGCACGAGTCACGCTCGAGGACTTCCTCGTCGCCCGGCGCTTCGGCGCGGGGCGGGTCGTCGTGGAGGAGCATCTCGAGGGCGAGGAGCTGTCGCTGCTGGCGCTCTGCGACGGCGAGCGCGCCGTGCCGATGGCGCCGGCCCAGGACTACAAGCGCATCTTCGACGGCGACGAGGGCCCGAACACGGGCGGGATGGGCTCCTACTCACCGGTCGCGGGCGTCGATCCCGAACGCGCCGAGGAGATCGCGGCCGCCGTCCACCAGCCGATCGTCGACCTCCTGCGCGAGCGCGGCACGCCCTTCCACGGCGTCCTGTACGCCGGGATCATGCTCACCGCCGACGGTCCGAAGGTCCTCGAATACAACGTCCGCTTCGGCGATCCCGAGACCCAGGCCGTGCTGCCGCGCCTGCGCTCGGACGCGCTCGAGCTGCTCGTCGCCGCCGCACGGCCGGGCGGTCTGGCGGGGTGGGGGTTGGACTGGAGCGAGGACTGGGCCGTGACGCTCGTCATGGCGAGCGCGGGCTACCCCGCCTCGGCGTCGACCGGCGACGTCATCTCCGGGCTCGACGCGGTCGACGACGCGATCGAGGTCACCCACGCCGGCACCGCGCGCCGCGACGACGGCGCGATCGTGACCGCCGGCGGCCGCGTGCTCAACATCACCGCGCTCGGCGCCACGCCCCGATCCGCCCGCGACGCCGCATATGCTGCTGCGAAGCACATCGACTTCGCAGGGCGCCAGCTACGCGCCGACATCGCTCTGCGCGCCGTGGAGAGGGTGGGCGGATGACCGAACAGGCTGAGCCGGCCACCGAGACGGCAGTCGCCGTCGAATTGGCCCAGATCGACGTCAACGCCCCGCTGGTCGGGATCATCATGGGGTCCAAGAGCGACATGGACGTCATGGACGGCGCGGCGAGCGTCCTGCGCGGCGCCGGCGTGCACCACGAGGTGCGCGTCATGTCCGCCCACCGCGAGCCGGGGCTTGTCGCCGAGTACTGCGCCAACGCTCGTCTGCGCGGCCTGCGCGTCATCATCGCCGGCGCCGGCCTTTCAGCCGCGCTGCCCGGCGTCGCCGCCGCGCACACCGACCTGCCGGTCATCGGCGTTCCGCTCTCCAGCCGCCTGTCTGCGATGGGCGGCCTCGACGCGATCCTGTCCGTGCTGCAGATGCCGCCTGGCGTGCCGGTGGCCGGGGTGGGCCTGGACAACGCGAAGAACGCCGGGCACCTGGCGCTGCGGATCCTCGCCGCGTGAGCCGGCGCCTTCCGCGACGCACGCCGCGGCGTGACGACAGGGCCAGCACGCTGGCGCGCGGCGCGGGCCGGGTCCTTGCCGTCGCCGCCGCCGCGGGGGCGGCGGGAGCGCTGCTCGGGCTGGGGCTCGCCGCGCTGACCGGTGACGACGAGAGCTCGTCTCCGTCGCTGCCGACCGTCGGCACGCCGACGATCACGACCGAAGCGACGACGACGACCGAAGCGACGGCGCCCGCGACGACGACGACCGCGGCCAGGACGACCACTCCCACGACCACGTTGACCACTCCGGCGGCGACGACGACCACTCCCACGACCAGGACGACCGCTCGCACGACCACGACGACCCCAGCACCGATCACCACCAAGCCGCGCGTCGACGTGCTCTCGACGGTCGCACATCCCGTGACGGCGCCCGCCGGCGACACGCGGCGGCGCGCTCGCGTCAGCGTGCACGTACGCGTCACGAACGGCACCGGCCGCCGCATCGCGCCCGCGCGACCGGTGCTGGTGGTGGGGGATGCCCGCCTGCAGCTCGCGCCGGGCTCCTCCGGCGCAGCGGCGCCGCTGCTGGCGCCACTCGAGCCGGGCGCCGCCGCGGACGGCCGGCTGCGCTTCGACACCGAGGGAGCCGTCACCGCCCAGCTGACGACGGCGCGCGTCCGGCTGGTCATCGCCGGCACGACGATCGCGGTGAGGCCGGTGATCGGGTCGGAGACCGCGTCCGGATGATCCCGCGACGTAGGGTACGGGCATGCCCCGCGCCGGCCTGACGCCGTGATCGAGCGCTACACCCGGCCTGCGATGGGCGCGGTGTGGACCGACGAGGCGCGGATGGAGACCTGGCGACGCGTCGAGGTCTCCGCCTGCGAGGAGATGGAGGGGCCGACGGAGGCCGAGCTCGACGCGATTCGCGACGCGACGTTCACGGTCGCCGCCGTGCAGGAGCGCGAGCGCGTCACCGACCACGACGTCGCCGCGTTCGTCGACGTGCTCAGCGAGTCGGCGGGCGACGCGGGGCGCTGGATCCACTTCGGCCTGACCTCCAGCGACGTGCTGGACACCGCCACGGCGCTGCAGCTGCGCGATGCCGGCGAGATCGTCCTCGCGGGTGCGCGCGAGCTCGTCGCAGCGCTCGTGGAGCAGGCGCGCGCGCACGTCGACACGGTCTGCGTCGGGCGCACCCACGGCGTCCACGCCGAGCCGACGACGTTCGGGGTCAAGCTCGCCGGCTTCGCGATGGAGGCGCAGCGCAACCTGCAGCGCCTCGAGCGCGCGTTCGCGCAGGTCTCGGTCGGCGCCATCTCCGGCGCCGTCGGCACGTACTCGGCGACCACGCCGGAGTTCGAGCAGCGGGTGCTCTCCCGCCTCATGCTCGAGCGCGAGCCGGTCTCGACCCAGGTCGTCGCGCGCGATCGCCACGCCGAGCTGCTGCAGGCCATCGCGCTGGCCGGCGCGGGGCTGGAGCGCCTGGCCACCGAGATCCGCCACCTGCAGCGCACCGAGGTGCGCGAGGCCTGGGAGCCCTTTCGCTCCGGTGCCCAGAAGGGCTCCAGCGCGATGCCCCACAAGCGCAACCCGATCCTCTCCGAGCGCATCACCGGCCTGGCGCGGGTGCTGCGCGGCAACGCGAGCGCCGCCGTGGAGAACGTGGCGCTGTGGCACGAGCGCGACATCTCCCACTCGGGGGCCGAGCGGGTCATCCTGCCCGACTCGACGACCCTGCTCGACTACCTCCAGCACCGCACGCTGAACCTCGTGCGCGGCCTGGTCGTCGACCCGGCGCGCATGCGCGAGAACCTCGAGCTGACCCACGGCGCCCTGTTCTCCCAGCGTGTGCTGCTGGCCCTCGTCGAGCAGGGCCGCTCGCGCGACGAGGCCTACCGCATCGCCCAGGAGGCCGCCCAGCGGGCGTGGGACGAGCGCATCCACCTGCGCGAGCTGCTCGAGCAGGGCGACCTGGGCCTGGACCTCGACGCGATATTCGACCTGCG
>JBPCJA010000238.1:0-6832 GCA_051005755.1 Solirubrobacteraceae bacterium | reverse complement strand
AGTGGGCGGGGCCACCTCACCGGACTGGCGCTACTTCGCCACCGCCGGCTCCGGCGGCACCGCCGTCTGGGACGCGCCCACCGGCCGGCCGCGCGGCCGGCTCGGGGGCACCGGCTACGTCAGCGTCGCGTTCCAGGGTCCCGGCGCAGTCGTGCTGCAGAATGACGACGGCAGGCTGCTGCGATGGCGCTGGACGGCGGACGGGTCGCGCAAGGCAGGCCGGCTGCGGCTGCCGACCCGGGTACAGCCGATCGCCGCGGCCGCCGGTCCGCGCTTCTCGACCCGCTTCTCGGACGGCGCGCGGTTCGCCGTGGATGGCGCGGCGGGCGGCAAGGTCCGGGTGGTGGACGCCCGCGGCCGCGAGCTGCGCCTGCCGCCGGGGACGCCCTCCGACCCGGTCGACGACGCGGCGATCAGTCCCGACGGGTCGCGCGTCGTCACCGTGCGGGACGAGACCGCGCAGCTGTGGCGATTGGAGCGGCCGTGGCGCAGGCCGGCGCGCAGCGTCGCCGGTCTCGACCACACCGAAGGCATCAACACGGTGACGTTCAGCGCCGACAGCCGGCTCGTGGGTACGACGAGCACCGACGGCACGGCCCGGATCTGGGAGAGCTCGACCGGCGGGCTCGTCACGGAGCTGCGGGGCCATGCCGCCGGCGTGGAGTCCCTCGCCTTCGCCGCCGGCGGCCGCTTCGTCGTGACCGTTGGCGAGGATCTCACGATGCGCCTATGGGATCTCGGTGCCGAGCGGGCGCTGCGCGGGCCCGAGAGCGTGGACGTTGTCGCCCCGGCATCGGATTCGAGCGTGGCCATCGTCGAGGAGGGCGGGGCGCTGAAGGTCTGGGACACCCGCAGCCGCATGACTCGGACGCTGCCCACGCCGCTGCTGAGAATGCATCCGACGACCGCCGCGGTGGCGCGCGACGGGCGCTCCGTGCTCGTCGGCTACGCGTCGCCCGACCAGCGCCAGGGGGCGGCGGCGCTGCAGGACCTGGCCACTGGCGGCGTGCTGGCCGGCTTGTCCAAGACCGGCCCGGTGTACGCCCTCGCGCTGGACCGCGCCGGGCGTCTCGCGGCCGTCGTCAGAAGGGAAGAGCAGAGCGACCTGTACGCCGAGCTGTGGGCGCTACGCCGCGGCGGCGAGGCGCAGCGGCGCTGGCGCGTGCCGATCTCCGCGAAGGAGCGGGTGACCGACGTCGCCTTCAGCCCCGACGGCCGGCGGCTGCTCGTGACGACCGTCCACGGCGCGGCGCGCGTCTACGACATCCGCTCGCGCAAGCAGGTTCACGCGCTGGCGACGGGCACCACGGACAGGCCGGGGTCCGAGGCCTTCTATCGCGGCGTGTTCAGCCCGGACGGAGAGACGATCGCCGTGGCCGGCTCCCGCAACGTGCGGCTGTGGGACAGCAGCTCCGGAGAGGAGCTCGGCTTCAGCCTCGCGGGGCACACGAGCGTGCTGCGAAGCATCGCCTACAGTCGCGACGGAGACCGCATCGTCACCGCCGGCGCCGACGGCACGACGCGCGTGTGGGACGCCCGCGACGGCACCGCGCTCGCCGTGCTCGACCGTCACGCCGGCCGCGTGAACACCGCTGCCTTCCTGCCCGACGGAACGATCGTCTCGGGCGGCGAAGACCGCACCGTGCGGGTGTACGCGTGCGAGACGTGCGCAGGACTGGACACACTCCTGCGTCGCGCGCGCTCGCGGGTCACCCGCGACTTCGACGAGGGGCCTTGACGGTCGGCTACACGAGCGCGAAGCGTCCGTCCTGCACGACCGTCTCGCCGTCGGCGGTCAAGCGGCCGCCCGGACGCAGGTCGCAGATGAGGTCCCAGTGCAGCGCCGACTCGTTGGTACCGCCGGTCTCCGGATAGGAGCGGCCGAGCGCGAGGTGGACGGTGCCGCCGATCTTCTCGTCGAAGAGCGTCGCGCCGATCGGGCGATCGATGCCGAAGTTCGTGCCGATGCCGATCTCGCCGAGGCGCCGCGCGCCCGCGTCGGTCGCCAGCGCGCGCTGGAGGTACTCCTCGCCGCGCTCGGCGGCCGCGGCCACGACGAGCCCGTCGCGGAACTCGAGCTCGACGCCGGCAACGTCGATCCCCGCCGGCGAGGAGGGGACGCCGAAGCGGATGCGCCCGTTCGCGCTGGCCTCGTGCGGCCCGGTGAAGACCTCGCCGCTGGGCATGTTGCGCTTGCCGTCGGAGTTCACCCACGTGCGGCCCTTGACGCTCAGCGTCACGTCCGTGCCGGCGGCCTCGATGCGCAGCTCGCGCGCTGGGCGCAGGCGCTCGATGAGCCCGGCCTGGAAGTCGTGCAGCTCCCCCCACGAGCGCACCGGATCGGGCTGGTCGAGGAACAGCGCGCGCTGCACGAAGGCCTCGAAGTCGGCGAGGTTCATGCCGGCCTGCTGGGCGCCGGCGTGCGTCGGCCAGAGCGTCGAGCACCAGCGCCGCTTCAGCGCCTGCTCGCGCAGCGGCATGCGGGCGCGGGCCGCGCGGGCGAGGCGCTCGGGATCGATCCCGGCGAGCGCGCGCGTGTTCTCCGGCGCCTGGATCGCCAGCGACGCGTGCGCCTTCTTGGCCTCGGCGTAGGAGACCTCCGGGAAGCCGTCGAGGTGGTGGTCGCGCGCATGGCGATGAAACGCCGCCGTCGCCCCCGGCAGCTCGACGCGCAGCAGCGGCCACGCATCGCGGCCGAGGATCGCCCGCTGGCATTCGAGCAGGAGCGACTCGGCGAGCGTCGTCGAGCGTACGAGCACCTCCTGGCCGGGCTGCACGTCGAGGCAGTAGCCGGCGAGCAGGTCGGCGAAGCGCGCGGCGTCCAGCGCCATCTAGTGGGTCGTCCTGTGAGTCCGCGCAGGACGAACCACTACGCCCGCCAGCCCTCCTCGAGCGCGGCGAGCGGCTCGACGGGGTCGACCTTCAGCAGTGCTGCGAGCGCGCTGACGAGCTGCTCCTGCGGCGCGCGCCGGGCGCCGGTGCCGCCCATGACGCCGATCCGCCACAGCCGTCCGGCGAGCGGCCCGAGGCCGCCGGAGATCTCGATCCCGTGCTCGAGCAGCAGGCGGCCCCGCACGGCGGCCTCGTCGACGCCCTCCGGCGGGCTCACCGCGAGCAGCGGATGCAGCTGCTCGCCGTCGGGCGCCAGGCGCGCGCAGCCGAGCACGGCGAGCGCGTCTCGCAGCGCGTGGTGGGCGCGGCGGTGGCGTTCCCAGCCGGTCGGCAGCCACTCCTCGCCGACGACGATCCGCAGGGCCTCGCGCAGCGCGTAGACCATGTTGATCGGCGCCGTGTGGTGGTAGGCGCGACCCGGCGGCGCGCCCGCGCCGGCGACCCACCCGGGGTCCCAGTACCCGAGCACGAGCGAGAGGTCGAAGTACCACGAGTGACCGGGCCGCTCGCGCCGCGCGAGCTTTGCGAGCGCGCGGTCGCCGGCGGTGAACGGCGCCAGGCCGGGCGGGCAGTTCAGGCACTTCTGCGTCCCGGCGAAGGCGGCGTCGACGCCCGCCTCGTCGAGGCGCAGCGGCTGGCCGCCGAGCGACGTCACGCAGTCGACCAGCAGCAGCGCGTCGTGTTCGCGGCACGCGTCGGCGAGCCCCTCCAGCGGCTGTGCAACGCCGGTCGACGTCTCGCCGTGCACGACGACCATCGCGTCGAGGCCCTCGCGCGCGGCGGCGACGAGCCGCTCGGTGGCGATCGCACGGCCCCACTCGGCGTCGACGCGCACGACCTCGGCGCCGGCCCGCGCGAGCTCGTCCGCCATGCGCTCGCCGAAGAGCCCGTTGACACCGCAGACGACGCGGTCGCCGGGGTCGACGAAGTTCGCGACGAGCGCCTCCATGCCGGCGCTGCCGGTGCCGGAGATCGGCAGCGTCGCGCGGTTCTCGGTCTGAAAGGCGTCGCGTAACAGGTCGATCGTCTCGCCCATGATCTCCGCGAAGGCGGGGTCCATGTGGCCGATCGTCGGCTGGGCGAGCGCCGCGAGCACGCGGTCGGGCACCGGGCTCGGGCCAGAGCCGAGCAGCAGGCGGGTGGGGACAGCGGTCGCCATCGGGGTCATCACGGCTGCTCCTCGCTACGGCGCCTCGACGTCGGGGAAGTGCGCGGCGAGGTGCTCGCGCAGGACGTCGCGGATCCAGCGGCGCTCCTCCGCGCTCGCGATGCGATAGCGCTGGAGCAGCTCCTTCTGGCCGTCGGTCGGCACGTCGTGGATCGTCCAGCGCTCGGCGAGGCGCTCGAAGAGGAACTCGACCGCGCGCTGCCAGGAGTCGTCGGTCGTCCGGGCCTGGTCGTGCAGCGTCGAGGCGTACTTGCGGCGGGTCAGCGGCGACATCGAGCCGCGCAGCGTCAGGACGTTGCCGTCCCCGTCGCGGTACTCCGCCGTCCCCGCCGAGATCCGCCCCACGCCACGGTTGCGCTTGCCCATCGTCGCCTCACCCTATCGTCCGCGCCATGCCCGAATCGACCCGCCGACGCGAGCTCGGCCGCGGCGAGCGCGTCGTGCCCGGCATCTGGCGGTTGCGCCTGCCGCTGCCGTGGCCGGGCGTGCCCCACTGCAACGCGTGGGCGGTGGCGGCCGGCGACGGCGTCGTGCTCTTGGACTGCGGCCTGCACGAGCCCGGCTCGCGCGCGCACCTCGAGCGCGCGCTGGGGCAGGTCAACCTCAAGCTCGAGCACGTGCGCCTGCTCGTCTGCACCCACGCCCACGCAGACCACTACGGCCAGGCCGCCGACGTCGTCGACGCGAGCGGCTGCGAGCTGTGGATGCATCCCGACCACGCGCATATGCGCGCCGCCCTCGACGACCCCCACGCGGCGCTCGCGCGGCGCTTCGAGGTCGCGCGCCAGAGCGGCGTGCCGATCGAGCCGCTGCGCGCATGGTCGGCGAGCGCGCGCGACCGAGGCAACGGCATCGCCCGCCTCGTCGAGCCCGACCGCGAGCTCGTCGGCGGCGTGACGATCGACACCGATCTCGGCCGCTGGACCGTCCACGAGACGCCCGGGCACGCACCCTCGCACGTCTGCCTGCACCAGCCCGAGCGGCGCCTGCTCGTCTCCGGCGACCACCTCCTCGGTCGCGTCTCGCTGTACTTCGACTACGGCTGGACGCCCGATCCGGTCGGTGAGTTCCTCGCCTCGCTGGACACCGTGGACGCCCTCGACGCGCGCCTGTGCCTCGCCGGCCACGGCCGTACGTTCACAGACGTCCGCGCGCACATCGACGCCAACCGCACGCTCGTCGCCGAGCGCCTGGAGCGCGTGCGCCGCGCTGTCGCCGAGCACGGCCCGATCACCGCCTACGACATCGTCCCGCTGGTGCACGGCGAGCAGCTGAGTCAGGTCACCGCGGGGTGGTGGCTGGCGGAGACGCTGTGCTATCTGCGCCACCTCGAGGTCACCGGCGAGGCGCGACGCGATGGAGGCGATCCGGAGCGGTGGGTCGTCGCGTAGCGATGGCGCCCTCGCAAGCCGCTCGCGAGCCTTGACCCGAGCACGCCCTCCGACCCCCGCAGGCGAGCCCTCACCCGTTGCCCAGCAACAGCCCGATGATCCCGAGCGCACCGCCCGTCCGAACCCCGACGCGCAGCGCCGCCGCCGCGACCGGGCTCAGTGCGCCCTCGTTCTGCGCGCGGCTGATGCCGGCACCGAGCGCGTCGGTGAGCTCGCCGTCGGAGACCCCCTTCGGGACCTTGCCGTCGAGCAGGCTGCGCACGAGCTCCTCGCGGCTGATGTCGAGCTTGCACGCCGTGCCGTCGAGGGCGGAGAGCGCTACGAGCTGCGTGCGGTCCACCCCCGGGCGCTCGCGCGCGGCGCACGGGTCCGCGAGCGACGTCGGCCCGTAGCCGCCCCCGCCGAGCAGGACGTAGGCGCCGACGAGCAGCGCGGCGGCGGTCGCCGCCGCCGGCAGGGCAACCGCCAGGGGCGCACCGGAGGCAAGCGGGCCGCCGTTCGCACCCGGCTCGCCGCGCGGGCGGCCAGGGTCGCGGCGGGCCGCGAACGCGACGGCGCCCGCGGCCAGCAACGCGATGAGCGCAGCCGCGAGGAACGAGCGCCTGAAGGCCTTCGTCGCCGCCCGGTCGAGCTCGTCGTCGAGCCCGGCGCGCAGGCGCGCGACGGCGGGGCGGCTGGACGCGGGCAGGTCGAGGCCGGCAAAGGCGCGGTCGAGGTCGGGCAGCTCCTGCTGGCCGGCGAGGTCGACCTGCCGGTTCAGCGCGCGCGCCAGCTCGATCTTCTCCGCGAGCGGGAGCGGCGTGTCGAGCACGCGCGCGAGGCCGGCACGCTCGGCCGGTGCGCGGATGTGCTCGAGGTCGCCGGTGAAGATCGGCGTGAGGACGAGCAGTCCGACGACGATCCCGATGTGGCGAGCGCTGATCGTCCAGGCGGCGGGCCGCGCGACCGCGGCCGGCGCGGCGGTCCCGGCATCGGCGCCTGCGTCGCCCACGGTCGCGCCGATGAGCGTCGCGAGGGCGAGACCGAGGCCGAGGCCGATCGCGAGCTGCGGCACGAGCGTCCAGGCGGCATGCGCGCTGGGCAGCAGCCCGAGGGCGGCCAGGCCGCCGGCGACCAGCACGGAGCCCGCGAGCGCCGGCACGAGGTCGTCGCGCCCGCGCGCCCAGCGTCCCGCCACGAGCGCCGCGACCGGCATGACCGACACCGTCAGCGCCGCCTCGCCCGGCGAGTGCCGCCAGCCCTCGATGAGCATGATCACGAGGAGGAAGAGCGCCGCCGACAGCGCCGCCGACGCGAGCGCCAGCGCGACGAGCGGCGCGAGCGCCGGCCGGTCGCCGCCCATCGGCAGGTCGGCGGCCTGCGCGGGCAGGGCCTCGGGCGG
>JBPCJA010000237.1:0-7489 GCA_051005755.1 Solirubrobacteraceae bacterium | reverse complement strand
ATAAGCGCCGTGACAACCGGATAGCCGGCGACGAGCGCCCACGTTTCGCCGCTCATCCGCCGGGCCGGCGGCCCCGCAGGCCCGCGAGCGCGGCCGCGCTCGCGGCGAGGACCGGCACGCCGGCAGGGACGAGCGGCACGAGCGCGAACGCGATCAGCGCCCCGCCGAGCGCCACCCCGCGAGCGCGCGCGTCGCGCAACTCGGGCAGCAGCAGCGCGAGGAAGAACGCCGGAAAGATCGCGTCGAGGCCGAGCGCCCGCGGGTCCCCGAGGCCGCTGCCGCCGACGGCGCCGATCGTCGTGCCGATCATCCACGTGACGTACTGCACCGCGCTCGCGCCGAACAGGAAGTGGCGATCGAAGCGCCCCTCCCCGCGATTGGCCATCGCCCACGACGCGTCGACGACCGTCTGGCCCTGGGCGGCGCGCTCCAGCGCGCGGCCCGGCAGCGAGGGCGCAAGCGCCGCGCCCATCGGGAGGAAGCGCGAGTTCATGAGCGCCGCGGCCGCGAGCGCCGCCCCGACGCCCCCGCCGCCGGCGACGATCGACACGGCCGCGAACTGCGCCGAGCCGGCGAAGACGATCGCCGACATGACGATCGCGCCGAGCGCCGAGAACCCCGCCTGGCGCGCGAGCACGCCGAACGAGAGCGCCAGCACACAGCCCGCGATCGCGTACGGCACCCCCGCCCGCAGCCCGGCGCGAAAGGAGGCGCGCGGCGACGCCGGCGACGGCGACGGCGACGGCGACGGCGACGGCGGTGTCTGGATTTCCATGCGCTGAGACTGCCAAACCGGCGATGCCGCGCCGTACAGCCTCGCTCAGTCGTTGGCCGTCCAGACCGCGGGAAGAACGATCGCGAGCGTGAAGAACGCCAGCAGCCCGTAGTACCACTCGCCCGTGATGACGAGCAACACCACGAAGGCGATGCCCATCAGGGCGATCAGACGCATGAGTGCTCTCATGGTGTACACGCCGCGATCAAGCCGGTGAGGCCGCTGAGGGCCAGCCGCGGTGCTGCACCTGAGCGAATGGCGAGTTGCTCGTGCCAGGTCCGAAGAAGTCGCCAATTGCCCGTGGGCGTCTTGACAGATGGCGAGCTGTTCGCGCTGTTCGCGAAGAAGTCGCCGATCGCCCGTCGCGCCTCAGCTCCGGCGCCCCATCCTGCCGCCGTCACCCCGACTCACCCTCCTTCATCGATGCCGTTCAGTCCCGCCACAATCCCAAGGGAGCGAGATCCGCGCCCCCGCGACCTAGAACTCCCCCGCTCGTCGGCCAGCACCTCGCGATGCTAGGGACGCTCTGCGTCGCCGGTCAACACCGCGACATGGCGACAGGCATAACCGACTCGACAGACGCGTTTCCCGGGCGCCCCGGCGCGCGCGGCGCCGATCGCCGCAACGCGCCCAGGGCGCCTCGGAGCTCACCGTTCGCGCCCAGCGCCGTCATCACGGCACGAATTCGCGCGACAGACACTGAGCGGCGGGAACCTCACGCCGGGTGGGTGTGCCACTTCTGGTTGGGCTGGTTTGTGAAGATCCCTCCCATCACCACCCCTGTCTGGTTGGGGCTGGAGAGGTTCACCTGAGCGATCAGCCCGTTGGCGCGCAGCTGGAAGTCGCCGCTGACCCCGAGGCGCCACTCCTATTCCCGGCAAAGCACTTCTCGACGGTGACGACGGGAAAGCCGGTGATGCCTCGGCCGGTGAGGCAGTTCCCGGTCTTGACGTTGACGTACGTGGCAAACCCGAGGCTCGTGTCGGTCTTTCGCCACTGCTGCGACGGGTCGCCGGCAACGATCCGCGACATGGAGGAGAGCGCGTCCTTGAGGGGTGCGTTCTGACGCGACGGTACGGGCGAGCGGGGCGACCGGCATGAGCAGCCGGCTACTCAACCTTCTCGCCCCGCCTACTCGGCGCACACCATCCGGGCGAGATCCGGATGTGGTCACAACGGGTAGCGTCGAGGCGCAGGGACGGATACGAACCAAAGGACCACCATGCAGCGCTTGACTTCGATCAGGATGGGGCCTGCGGCAAAGGCTGACACGACGGTCCCCGGGATCTGCGCCACACGTCACAGTGTTCGTGCGAGTCGACGAGCCGCACGTCCAAGTCGACTCCAGGGACTGGCGAGAGGAGCCGCCGTCGCGGTCGGTGCGGTCCTGGCTGCGCTGTCGCTCGGCGCGAGCACCGTCGCTTCGGCTGCGAGCGCGCCCCTGCCGACGGGCGACCGCGGCGCCCCGAGCATCAACGTTGTCGCCGAACCATCGCCGGTCCCGGCGACGGACATGCGTCGCCATCTCGTCTACGAGATCGCAGTCGACAACCCGACGCAGTCGCGCGTGCGCCTCGACGACCTGGAGGTTCGCTATCGCTCCGGCCGGCGGGTGCTGGCCGCCTACCACGGCGACGCGATCACGCTCCTGATGGCCGGCCGTCAAGGCGCGCCGACCAGGACGTTCGCGCCTGGCGAGGGCGATGTGCTGTTGCTCGACATCCCGCTTGCGGCAGACCAACGTGTCCCCGCGCGACTCGAGCACCGCTTCGTGCTGTCGCTGAGCGCACCCGGAGATCGCACGCGGCGGTTGACGGTCACGGGCGCGCGGACCGGCGTGGATCTTCGTGGGCCCGTCCGTCTCAGCGCACCGCTGCGCGGTTCAGGCCTGCTCGTCGTCGGGTGCTGCAGCAGCACCGCCAGTGCGCATCGCCACGCGCTGCTCCCACAGGACGGTCGGCTCCTGGCTGCCCAGCGCTACGCGATCGACTTCGTGCGGGTCGATGACTCGCTGAGCACCTTCGCTGATGACCCGGCTCGCAACGACAGCTACCTCGTGTACGGCGCCGAGATCGTCGCCGCCGCGCCCGGACGCGTGGTCGCAACTCGCGACGGCGTGCCCGAGAACACGCCGCCGAACACCGCGCCGGACATCACGACCGACGGCCTGGTCGGCAACTTCGTGAACCAGGACCTCGGCGGCGGGCGGTTCGCCGTGTATGCGCACATGCAGCCGGGCAGCGTGCGGGTCAAGCCCGGCGAGCACGTGAAGCGCGGCCAAGTGCTCGGCCTCGTCGGCAACAGCGGGAACTCGTCTGAGCCGCACCTGCACTTCCATGTGATGGACGGCTCCGGCGGCCCGTCGAACCTCGCCGCCGACGGTCTTCCCTACGTCTTTGACCGTTTGGCGCTCCACGGTCGCCTGACGGGGCTCGAGAGCGATCCGCCGGCACCGATCCGGGTGCCCGCCGACCCGCCCCGCCAGCGCGCCGGGCAATACCCGCTGCACGGCGACATCGTCGCGTTGCCGTAATGGCGGAAGCGCGGGACGGGTGGGAGCCGTGCTCAAGCGCACCAGCGCGCGCCACGCCGGTGCGCGTCCATCGGGAGCAGGAGCGCGCGGTTTCGGTGAGTGCAAGCGGCCCGAGCGTTGCCTGACGGACGCCGGTAGCGGCATCACCTCGGGCGCAACCGCGGCGCCCTCACCGGAGGCGTCAGCTTGTCGTCCTCGATCGTGGACACCCCGTAGGTCGCAACATCGGTGTCGCCCGAGTCCGTGATCGAGTACGTACCGAGCGCGCTGTCCTGAGCGTCCCTTTGTGCGTGGAACAGCTCGTTGAGGATGTCCTTGCGCTCGCCGGTCGTGGAGTCGGCGATCGCCTCCAGCGCAAGCTGCATCGCCTCATACGCGTAGACGGCGTACGGATCGGGAGTCCTGTCGTAGGTGTCTGTGAAGGTGGCAACGAACCGCTGGTATGGGGCGTTGTCGGCATATGGCGGCACCATGACGGTGACCCGTCGGCCGACGTTCTGCGGGAGGCCTCCCGCCTTGGAGTCGTAAAAGCTTGCCGCCACGACCCCGTCGGTGCCGTAGAGCTTCGCCGTGGTCGGCAGCGCCCGGGCGAATGCCTCGAAGATCTCGACAGTATTCGGGTTCCTGATGCCGCCGTAGACAAAGCAGTCCGGCTTCTCTCTCCGCGCCCGTTCGACGAGGTGCTCATACCCTCCATACGGACCGACTGGTTGACTGAAGACAAACCTCACGCGGCGCCGGTTCTGCTCCAGGATGTTGTTCGCGAGGGCCTCGCCGTAGGACGAGTTGTCATTGATCATCGCGACCGTGTGGCAGCCGTCCGACTGCGTCATGCGCGCCAGCAGCGCCTTCGCCTGGACCAGGTCGCGCGGGATGATGCGCACGAAGTTACGGTAGCCGCGGGAGTAGCCTGGCTGTGGCGGATAGTAGCGGTCGGGCTCGTTCACGTCGCCTCGTGGATCCTTCTTCGTGAGGCCAATCCGCGTGCTCGACATCGAGATCTGCGGGATCTTGGCGCGGCTGAGGATCGGGATCGACTCCTGCGTCGCCCCCGAGGTGAGGTCGCCGATGTACACGGCGGTGTCGTCGTCGTCCGCTGCCTCGCGCGCGTTTGCCTGTACGAGCGCTGCCGGTGACTCGCCGATGACGTCCGAGTCGTCAAGCGCCTGGTAGGTGACATCGAAATCGCCCGCCTTGCGCCCGGCCTGATTCAGCGCTAGCCGCATCGCATCCTCCAGGTCCCTCGTACGCTCGTTCCTCACCACGCCGAGATCGCCGCCGAGGCCACTGCCGACAGTCCCGAGAGGTTGCTGCTGCTCGCGTTCAGGGAGGCTGGAGTAGATCCGCAGCGAATGGTCGCCGCTGCCGACGACGAGAATCGCGACAACCACCGCCGCGAGAGCGATGACTGCGAGAGCGAGCGCAGAACGTCTTCGCGCGGTCGCGCCTAACCACACAGGCAGACCGCGGGGTCGCGGCCACACCCGAGATGTCGGCCGTTCACGGGTGAGGTCGACCGGCTCCGGCGTGGCGAGGATCCTCTCGATGGCTGCGATCAGGAGCGCGACATCGCTACGCCAGTGCACGCCATCGGAGAGTTGCAGCGCGTTGAGGTCCGCGAGCCTCGAGATCTCCGGGGGGAGCTTGCTTCTGACCGGCATCCCCGCGGTCTTGACGAGCACCGGCACGACCGTGCTGTTGGTGTTCAGTGCAGTGGCGATCTCCAGCCGCACGTAGTCCAGCTCGCTGTCGAGCCGGCGCGTTCCGTGCTCGTCGCTGCTCGTCAGCCAGTCTGGGCCGATCACGGCGAGCAGCACGACGCACGAGCTGATCTTGTCGGTGATGTACCGCCGGACGTCGGCACCCGGCGGGACGTCGAGATCGATGAAGACCTGATCGTCGCCGAAATGGGTGCGCAGGGATTCGTGAAGGTGGTGTGCGCGGTCGCCGCTGTCTTCGCGCCGGTAGCAGATGAAGATGATCCGCGCGTCTGGCACCACTGGCTTCACCATGCTTCCCTGTATGCGATGGCCGCGCCTGAGCTAAGCGCCGGATTCCGTTCCAATGTTCCTTGCAGGGTCGATCTCCTTTTCACTGCCAAGCCAAGACCATGCGCCGCTCTGGTCTGGACCCCCACCGTTGGCATCCTCCCATGATGGAACGTCCGATGACACTGATCTCTCCTGATCGGGGACCGACCGCGGCCGGGGCGCTGCTGCCGACGCTGGCTGCCGCCAGCGACAAGGAGGCGATCCGCTTCGGCGAGCGTGCTGTCAGCTACCGGGAGCTGGCTGCCGCGGCTGCGCACATAGCCGGCCGCATTGCCGACGCGCCTCGCATCGCCGTCTGGGCGTCGCCCACGCTGGAGACGTGCGCGGCGGTCGTCGGCGCGCTGTCCGCTGGCGTGCCCATCGTGCCGGTCAACCCGAAGTCGGGTGAGCGCGAGCTCGCGCACGTCGTCTCCGACGGCGCTCCAACGCTCGTGCTGGCCGCGCCGGGCGTCGAGCTGCCGGGCGCGCTGGCGGACGTCGGCCGCGTCGACGTCGATATCACGGCGCGGGGCGGGCGCCTTCCCGGCGAGCCATCCCCCGAGGCGCCCGCGATCATCGTCTACACGTCGGGCACGACCGGCCCTCCGAAGGGCGTCGTGCTGCCGCGCCGTGCGATCGCGTCCAACCTCGACGCGCTCGCCGCCGCATGGGAGTGGACGGCCGCCGACGTGCTCGCGCACGCGCTACCGCTGTTTCACGTCCACGGGCTGATCCTCGGCGTCCTGGGCCCGCTGCGCCTGGGCGGCACCGTCCACCACCTGGGCCGCTTCTCGTCGACCGCGATGGCGACCGAGCTCGCCGGTCCGGCCACGATGATGTTCGGCGTCCCGACGATGTACCACCGCCTGGCCGGCGACGCCGAGCGCGACCCGGCGATCGCCGCCGGCCTGGCGGGCGCGCGCCTGCTGGTATCCGGGTCGGCGGCGCTGCCCGCTTCTGACCACGAGCGCATCGAGCGCATCACCGGGCAGCGGGTCGTCGAGCGCTACGGGATGACCGAGACGCTCATGAACTGTGCCGTGGGCGCGGCGGGCGACCGCCGCCCAGGCACGGTCGGCCCCCCGGTCGACGGCGTCCGCGTGCGGCTCGTCGACGACGACGGGACCGTCATCCAGAGCAGCGACGACGCGGCCATCGGCGAGATCCAGGTCCGTGGGCCGAACCTGTTCCTGGAGTACCTCAACCGCCCGGACGCCACCGCCGAAGCGATGCAGGACGGCTGGTTCGCAACCGGCGACGTGGCCACCCGCGCACCCGACGGCTACATCAGCATCGTGGGGCGCCGCGCCACCGACCTCATCAAGAGCGGCGGCTACAAGATCGGCGCCGGCGAGATCGAGAGCGTGCTGCTCGAGCACCCCGGGGTCGCCGAGGTCGCAGTCACCGGCGAGCCGGACCCCGATCTCGGCGAGCGCGTCGTCGCCTGGATCGTCCCCGTCGCCGACCGGCGCCCGACCGTGCAGGAACTGAGCGACCACGTCGCGCAGCAGCTTGCCCCGCACAAGCGTCCGCGCGTCGTGCACTACCTCGACGCGCTGCCGCGCAACGAGATGGGCAAGGTCCTCAAGAGGTCGCTTGCGGCCTGACGCCATCCGGGGGCCCGGCCGCCCTCAGGCGCAGTTCGGCCAGGCACTCGGGCCCGCCTGCTCCATGAGCATCGCAGCGCGCCGGTCCTGCTCGGCCTCGGGCGCGGCGGCCGGATCGCCGCTGCCGCCCATGTCGCGCCAGGTCGCACGCGAGAACTGGTACTTGCCCCGGTACTGCCCGTCGGCGGAGACCGCGGTCGGGTCGCCGCCGGACTCGCAGGCCGCGATGCGCTCCAGCCCGGAACCGGCTGCGGATGCCCGCCCGACCCTCTCGACGCCGAGCGCCTTGAGTGTCTCCGGCCCGAGCACGCCGTCCACGGTCAGCCCGTGCTCGCGCTGGAAGCGGCGCGTCGCGCGCCGGGTCCGGGGTCCGACGACGCCGTCGGCCGGGACGCCGAGCTCGTCCTGCGCGGCCGCGATCGTCGCCGCGCTCAGGCCGCTCCCCGGCGAGTCCTCCTGCTGTGCGAACGCACCGGCGGCGACGACGAAGAGCCCCATCGCGGCGACGAGCGCGGAGCCGCGGCCGCGCACCACGCGCCGGCGG
>JBPCJA010000236.1:0-4261 GCA_051005755.1 Solirubrobacteraceae bacterium | reverse complement strand
GCTGCACGCCATGATGGAGCCCGAGCAGATCCTCGAGCACGCGCGCGGCCGAGGCGGCCGGGGCGCATCGCTTCTGCATGGTCACCCAGGGCCAGGGACTGTCCAAGCGCAACTTCGACAAGGTGCTCGAGGGGACGCGGCTCGTCGCCGAGCACACGAACCTCAAGCGCTGCGCGTCGATCGGCCACATGAGCCCGACGCGCGCGAAGGAGCTCAAGGACGCCGGCATCCAGCGCGTGCACCACAACGTCGAGACGGCCGAGTCCTACTACCCGGAGGTCTCCCAGACGGTCCGCTACGAGGGCCGGCTGCGCACGATCGACGCGGTTCGCGAGGCGGGTCTGGAGACGTGCGTGGGCGGGAGCCTCAACCTCGGCGAGACGCGCGAGCAGCGCGTCGCGATGGCCTTCGAGCTGGCGCAGATCGACCAGACGTCGGTGCCGATCCACCTGCTCAACCCGCGGCCGGGGCCGAAGTTCGGCGAGCGCGAGTACATGGATCCGTGGGAGGCGGTGAAGTGGATCGCGATCTTCCGCCTCATCCTCCCCGACGCGCTCTTCCGGCTCTGCGGCGGTCGCGTGGAGAACATCGGCGAGCTGCAGCAGCTCGCGGTCCGCGCGGGCATCAACGGCGTCATGATGGGCAACTTCCTCACGACGCTCGGCAACACGCCCGACGAGGACCGGGCGATGTTCGAGGAGCTCGGCCTCAACGTCGCACGTCAACCCGACAACGCGGCGCGGCCGCGGCCCGACAATCGCTCCGGCTGGCTCGAGGGGACGACCCCCGAACCGGAGGCTGCGGACGATCCGCAGGCCGAGTTCGCGGGTCTGGAGCTGCGCCTGTGGGATCCGTCGACGCAGCTGCGCTTCGCCCGCAAGGGAACGGTCCCGCCACGACCTGACCGTGCGCCGAACCGGCGTCCGGTCGATCACCGGTCGCCGGATGCCGGCCAGACAGCACCCAACAGCGCCCCGACAGCCATGCGGGGCTGACCGGGAGGACAGCGTCGTGATCGAGATCCAGGCCCGGTTGACCGAGCTGCGGAAGCTCGGTCTCGCTCGCCGCACGAGGCTCGTAAGCGGCCCCCAGGGCCCAAACGTCGTGCTCGACGGCCGCCCCGTGCTGCTGCTGTGCTCGAACAACTACCTCGGGCTCGCCGACAGCCCGCGCGTGCAGGAAGCGGCGGCGGACGCGGCGAGGCGCTGGGGCGTCGGCGCCGGCGCATCGCGGCTCGTGTCGGGCACGATGACGGTCCACCGCCGGCTCGAGCAGCGCCTTGCCGCGTTCAAGGGCACGCAGGCGGCGCTGCTGTTCGGATCGGGCTACCTCGCGAACCTCGGCGTCGTCGGAGCGCTCGCGCGCGCCGGCGAGATCGTCTTCTCCGACGAGCTCAACCACGCCTCGATCATCGACGGCTGCCGCCTGTCGCGCGCGGAGACGTTCGTCTACGGCCACAACGACGTCGAGCACCTCGCGTGGGGGCTCGCGCAGGCAGGCGGCCGCGGCGCGCTCATCGTCACCGAGTCGGTGTTCTCGATGGACGGCGACGTCGCACCGCTCGCGGAGATCGTCGCGCTCGCGCGGCTGCACGGCGTTCGCGTCGCGGTCGACGAGGCGCACGCCACCGGCTGCCTCGGGCCGGGCGGGCGCGGCGCCGTCGCCGCGGCGGGTCTCGACGGCGAGGTCGACGTGGTCATCGGCACGCTCGGCAAGGCGCTCGGCTCCTACGGCGCGTTCGTCGCCTGCGACGCCGACCTCGCGCAGCTCTTCACGAACACCGCCCGCTCGCTGATCTTCTCGACGGCGCCGCCGCCACCGGCCGTGGCCGGCGCGCTCGCGGCGCTCGAGCTGCTGGAGGAGCAGCCGCGGCGCGTCGATCGCCTCCGCGCCAACGCCGCCGTGCTGCAGGCCGAGCTCGCGCGCGAGGGCTTCGACGTCTCGGGTTCCTCGACGCAGATCATCCCGCTCGTCGTCGGCGACGCCCAGACCGCGATGCGCGTCTGCGAGGCGGCGCTCGAGGACGGCGTCTTCGCCCAGGCGATCCGGCCGCCGACCGTCCCCGACGGCACGTCGCGGTTGCGGCTGGCGGTCATGGCGACGCACACGAAGGACGAGCTGCGCGAAGCCGCGCGCGTGCTGGGTCGCGCCGCGCTGCAGGCGGGGTTCCGTCCGGCGATGTCGGTCGCGGTCGCGCACGCGTCCACGGCGCCCGCCGCCTTCTTCGATGCCGAGGCGCCCGATCCGGATGCCGCGGTGCCGCGCGCGGCCTAGTGAGCGGGACGTTCGGCGGCAGAGCGGTGGATGCCAGGTCGTCTCTGGCGGCGCACGGCATCCCGTGTCGTCTTCGTGCGGATGCCGCCCAGACGCGGGCTGGCGCCGTCGGATGTCACCGAACCAACGACACAGGGCAGTAGACGGGTGGCGCTGCGCGGCTGCTTCGTCACCGGCACCGACACGGGCGCCGGCAAGACCGTCCTCGCGGCCGCGCTCGCGGCGGCGCTGCGTGCCTCGGGCGTTCGCGTCGCGGCGTTCAAGCCGGTGGTGACGGGGCTCGCCGAGCCCGCCGCTGGCTGGCCGGCCGATCACGAGCTGCTCGCAGCGGTGACCGGCGCACGCCCGCGCGAGGTCTGCGCGACGACGTTCGCGCCCGCCGTCTCGCCGCACCTCGCCGCCGAGCTGGCCGGCGAGGAGCTCGCGCTCGACGCGCTCGCCGCCGCCGCCCGCGCAGCCGCCGCAGACGCCGACGTGCTCGTCGTCGAGGGCGTCGGCGGCCTGCTCGTCCCGTTGAACGCCGAGCACGACGTACGCGACCTCGCCCTCGCGCTCGGCCTGCCGCTCATCGTCGCGGCACGCCCCGGCCTGGGAACGATCAACCACACGCTCCTGACGATCGAGGCCGCCCGCGCGGCGCGACTCGACGTCCGCGCGGTCGTGCTCACGCCGTGGCCAGCGCAACCGAGCGTCATGGAGCACTCCAACCGCAAGACGATCGCGCGGCGCGCAGCCGTGGACGTCTGGACGCTGCCAGGGGTCACGCCGGCCGTGGACGATCTAGCGCGTGCCGGCGCGGCACTCCCGCTGAACGACTGGCTCGCGACCGCGGCCTAGGCACGACGGGGCGCCGCGCGCATGGATGTCATGCGCAACGCGCCCCACACCGCGGCGACTCACCGAGTGTGTCGCGTTTCCTCGCTATGGAGCGTGGTCTCTAGTGGTCGAAGGGACGGTCAATCCAGTCGCCCGGACTAGCTAGATGCGAGCGCTGGCGAACGGCAATCACTTACACAGGGTTGCAACGGGGCGGGCGCGAACGGCGCCGGTGAGCGCGAAGCGGCCGGGCGCCGGTGAGCGCGAGGATCCCGGTGCGGTGCCCTGCAGGAGAGCCGCCATCATCGGTTGGCGACTTCTTCGGGCTGGCAGCCAAGAGATCGCCAATCGATGCGACCGCCGGCATCGATTGGCGACTTGCTCGGGCTGGCAGCCAAGAAGTCGCCACCGATGCCGTTCGGCGAGGCTTGTGGAACGGTCCGAGTGCCCGCGGCCGAGCGGGCGCGGGCGGGGCGCCGCGCGCATGGATGCCATGCGCAAAGCGCCCCACACCGCGGCGACTCGTCGAGTGCGTCGCGTTTTCCTCGCTATGGAGCGAAAACGCGACACACTCACCCTCGACCCCGTATCGCACGACGCGCCCACGACCGCGCGCGCCGCCGCGCCGCTGCGTACCCTCGCGCCGTTTCCCTCATCGATGCCGTTCAGCGAGGCGCCCGCAGCTGCTAGGCCTTCTGCCCCACGCACGAACGCACCCCCGACCGCGACCGTCCGCTCACCGTCTCCGCCCGAATCCCGGGGACCACGCGCACGCGCTACCTCGAGGAGACCGTCGCGGCGGTCGCGCGGAGCTCACCGCGGAGCAACTCGCAGCGCTGCCGATCGGCACTGCCCGCCGGCGACCGCTATGCGCCGGAGTCGATGAAGACCGTCGAGCGCTATCGACCTCTCCTACCGCTCGCCGTCGGCGGCGACCTGCACGATGGACGTGTCGACGAGCCACTCCACGGGCGCGACGTCGTCGGTGTAGACCCGCCCGCCTGGCAGGCGCGGCGCAAGTCGCGCCGCCGTGGCCTGCGCGATCGCCCGCAGCTGCGCGGGCAGGCCGGGCGCGCTCCGCGCGAGGCGCTGTGCCGATGCGCCGCCGGCGCCGACAGCGCTGCCGGCGCTGCCGGCGATGCCCGCCCCCCCCCCACCCCCCCCACCCCCC
>JBPCJA010000235.1:0-3535 GCA_051005755.1 Solirubrobacteraceae bacterium | reverse complement strand
GCCGGGATACCGCCGCTTCCTTTCGACAGCACGGCGGCCGAGGGCCTACAAAACCGGCTGATTTCCAGGGAATTTGTCGTCCTGGCCTCAGATCTGCCCCAGTCCCTCCAGGAGAGCCGCACCCAATAGAAATAGACATCCCACAGCTGACAGCCCACCTACCCGGAACCCGCGAACGCCCGCCGCAGCGCCTCCAACGCCGGCTTGGCGCGGCCCTCGTAGTCGTAGAGCCCCTTCTCGTTGAGCCCCGACCTGAGCTTCAGGTCCGGCCTGCTCCGCAGTACCGAGCCGCCGCGGAAGTCCGGTCGCAGCGCGTAGTCGCGCAGCGACCAGACGAGCGTGCCGCTGAGGCGCCGGTCGGCGCGCAGCGAGCGGATGCGGCGCGCGAGCAGGTCGGCCTGGAAGCGCCGCCCCCCGAACGCTTCCGGCGCGCTGAGGTCGCTGCCGGCCGCGCCGAGCTCCGTGATGACGAGCGGCTTGCCGGGGAAGAGGCCACGCAGGCGCGTGAGGCGCTCCTCGGTGACCGCGGCCTGGCCGGCCGCGTCGCGATCGGCCTCGTCGTACCAGCCGACGTAGTCGGTCATGCCGATGGCGTCGAGCTCGGAGAAGGGGGGACCGCCGGAGCGCGTGAGCCGCGAGCCCCACAGGTCGACCGCGACAGGCCGCGTGGGGTCGATCTCGTGCAGGCGCCGAGCAGTCTGCGCGATGTAGGCCCGCTCGCCCGGCTGGCCCTCGCCGGAGACCTCGTTGCCGAGCGTCCAGGCGACGATCGCGGCGTGCGCCTGCTGGTCTTCGACCGTCCGCAGCGCGCGGTCGCGCGCGCGGGCGATCTGCGACGGCGTCTCGGCGCGCCAGCGGCCCGCCGGCTCCCACGGACCGACGACCTGCCAGACGAGGATCCCGGCGGCGTCGAGGCGCTCGAGCATGCTCTGAGACAGCGGCATCTGCGAGCGCGTCGCGTTCGCGCCCAGAGCCCGCAGGTCGGCGACGATGCGCTCCTCGTCGGCGGGGGTCAGGGCGTCGCCGTGACCGCGCGCGTCGGGCGGCAGCGCGGCGCCGCGCAGGACCAGCGGCTCGCCGTTGAGCCGCAGGCCGTCCGCGCCCCAGGAGATCTCGCGAAGGCCGACCTTACGCTGGAGCGTCGCCTCGCCGGGGTCGTCGATGCGCAGGTCGTAGCGCTCGGGATCGTCGGGTGACCAGAGGGCGGGCTCGTCGATGGTCGCCACGGCCCGCACCGCACGCGACGTGCCCGAAGGGACGCCGGCGACGCCGAAGTCCAGTGGAATCGTCGTGTCGTCGTGGCGCAGGACGCCGCGCAGGTGCAGCGGCCGCGACGCGCCGCGGTTGCGCACGCGCACCGAGACGTCGACGCTGGCGCGGCCGCCGCCGAGCAGGCGGGTGCGCAGCGTCAGCGCGCCGAGCTCGCTGCGCCCGAGGCGGGTGAGCGTCACCGGGCGGTTGAGGCCGCCGTAGTTGAACCACCCGCGCGCCCAGCCCTCGGCCGCCTGGCGCTTGGGGTCGCGCCAGTCCACCCGCACGGCGATCGTGTGCCGCCCGCGGGCCAGGTGCGTGCGAGCGGCGAACGGCTCGTAGGCGCCCACGTGCTCGCGCACCGGACGGCCGTCGACGAAGACCGTCGCGCGGTGGTGCGCGGACTCCAGGGCGATCGCGTAGCGCCCTGCCACGGGGGCGTCGACGGAGCGGGCAAACCAGCCGACCCCGCCGGCGTACGCGCGCCGTCCTGGCGCGCCGCTGATGGCGCCGGCGTTGGGGGAGTGGGGGACGAGCACGTGCTGCCCGCGCCAGTCGCCGCTCGCCCAGCCGTCGCGGCGGCCGTGATCGTCCGGGTCGGGGCGGTAGCGCCAGCGGCGCAGCGTCACGACGCTGCTGCCCCCGGGGCCGCCGGCGCTCTGCAGCAGAGCTGCCGCGGCGGTGGTCGTCCCGGTGCCGCGCTCGGAAGGGCCGCGAACCTCGCCGCGCAAGGCGATGGCGATCGCCACCGCGCAGGCGATCGCGACGAGCAGCGCGGCTGGCAGGAGACGGCGGGGCATCCGTTGCTCAACGCGAGGGTAGGCGATCGGTTGCGCGCGGGCACCGGGTGCGATCCAGTTGCACCGGATCGGGACGACGACCCGTTCAGGCGACCGTCACGAGCCGTGTCACCGGCGGCGGGTAGGATCGCCCGCCTCGTCCGCCGCCGTGAGCCCGCGCGTCCTGATCCTCTCCTGGGAGTACCCGCCGATCGTGGCGGGCGGTCTCGCGCGCCACGTCCGCAAGCTGTCGGAGGCGCTCGTCGCGCAGGGCGTCGAGGTCCACGTGCTCACGCGCGGTGGCCGCGAGCACGTCGCCGAGGAGGTCCGCGCAGGCGTGCGGATCCACCGCGTCGCCGAGCCGGTCGTGCCCTCGGACCTCGATGCGTTCGTCTCCTGGGTCGAGGGAATGAACGCGCACATGCATGCCGCCGGCCGCCAGCTCGGCAAGCGGCTGCGCTTCGATATCGTCCACGGCCACGACTGGCTCGTCGCCGGCGCTGCGGCGGGCATCGCCGAGCGGCTGCGCTGCTCGTACCTCACGACGATCCACGCGACGGAGTACGGCCGCCACCAGGGGTGGGTCGACAAGCATCCGCAGGCCTACATCCACGGCATCGAGACGTGGATGGCGCGCCGCGCCGAGCGTGTCATCACGTGCTCGCACTACATGCGCGGCCACGTCGCCGACGTCTTCGACATCGACGAGCGGCGCATCACGGTCATTCCCAACGGCATCGATCCGGCCGACCTGCAGCCGGTCGGCGACCTCGGCGAGCTGCGCGCCCGCTTCGCCGCGCCCGACGAGCGGCTCGTCCTGCTCGTCGGCCGGCTCGTCTACGAGAAGGGCTTCCAGCTCGCCCTCGACGCGATGCCGCGCGTCATCCGCCGCGCCGGGCGCGTGCGCTTCCTCGTCGCCGGCTCGGGCACGCACGAGGCCGAGCTGCGCGCGCAGGCCGAGCGGCTCGGGCTCATGCGCCACGGCACGTTCATGGGCTGGATCGGCGACGACGTCCTGCACTCGCTCTACCGGATCGCCGACCTCTGCGTCGTTCCGTCCATCTACGAGCCGTTCGGGCTCGTCGCGCTCGAGGCGATGGCGAGCGGTTGCGCGTGCATCGTCGCCGACACCGGCGGCCTGCGCGAGGTCGTGCCCAACGCCGACGTCGGGCTGCGCTTTCGCTCGCGCAACCCGCGGGCGCTCGCGGCGATGATGCAGCGGGTCCTCACCGACGACGCGCTGCGCGACCGGCTCGTCGCCGAGGCGTCGGCGCACGTGCTGCGCTTCGACTGGGCCGACGTCGCCGAGCAGACCTCCCAGGTCTACGCCGAGATCGCGGACTCCGGCGCAGGCGGGCTGCGCGCGACGCGTCGCCCGGCCTAGGAGGCTGGTGTTTTTCGCAGCGGCGCGGTTCCGTCCGACCCTCAAGTCATGATTGAGGGTATGACTTTGGGTTTGTCTCCGCGCCAGGCCGACATGTTTGTCACGACGACCGGTTTCTGCG
>JBPCJA010000234.1:0-5241 GCA_051005755.1 Solirubrobacteraceae bacterium | reverse complement strand
GCGTGCGCCACGAGGCCGGCCGCAGAGGCGCCGAGGGCCCTCCGGGCATCCCCGGCGCCGCATGTTCGGCTCGCTCTGTGGGCAGGCCTGGCGCGCGGCCTGGCGCCGCACATGCCGCGCGACCGGCAGGCAGGCCCGGCGCGCGGCCTGGCGCCGCACATGCCGCGCGACCGACAGGCAGGCCCGGCGCGCGGCGCCAGGCGTGGACGCCCAGCGCGACGCCGCCGAGCAGCACGATCGCCAGCGCGACGTCGAACGGGACGAGCGCGTAGGACAGCAGCGCGAGCTCGAGCGCCGTCGCGATCGCGCCGACCGGCAGGACCCACAGCAACTCGTGCCTGCGCAGTCCTGCGGGCAGCAGCAGGCGGGTGGGGCCGAAGCCGGCGATCCCGAAGAGCACGACGCACGCCGCGGCGGCGTGCACCGCGTCGGCGACGCCGCCGCGGCCCTGCACACCCGCGTACGTCGCCAGGCCGAGCGCGATCGCGGCCGCGCCGACGACGCCGAGCCAGGCGAGCGCACGATCGGCGCGCAGGCTCAGCGGCGGGCGTGGCGCTGGCGGGCCTGTGCGAGGACGCGGCTCAGGAACACCGGGTTGCCCACCAGGTAGCGCCTCCACATCCGCTGGGGCTCGATCGCCAGTCTGAAGATCCATTCCAGTCCATTGTCGGACAACGAGGCCGGAGCACGCGGCACGCGCCCGGAGACGAAATCGAAGAGCGCGCCGACGCCCCAGAGCACCCTGCAGTCCAGGCGGTCGACGGTGCGCTGGGCCCAGATCTCCTGCTTGGGCGTGCCCATGCCCACGAGCAGGATGTCAGGCTTGCACGCGTTGATGTCCTCGATGACGCGCTCGTCGTGACCCGAGCCGACCTGGAAGTAGCCGTGATGGGTGCCGACGACGCGCAGCCCGGGGTATGAGCGGCGCAGGCGCTGTCCGGCCTGCGCGGCGACGCCGGGATCGCTGCCCAGGAGGTAGACGGATGTGTCCTGTGCCTCGCAGAGCGCGGCGAGGTCCCAGATCCAGTCGGCTCCTGTCATGCGGTGCGGGATCTCGGTGCTCAGCGCCTTCGCGGCGAGCCGGACGCCGTAGCCGTCGCAGTAGACGAGGTCGGCCTCCTCCAGCGCCCCGCGCAGCCCGGGGTCCTCGCGCGACTGGTTGAGCACGTGCGCGTTGACGTACAAGACGCGCTTCGTCGGGCCGCTCTCGCCGACCCAGCCGATGATCCGGGCGAGCAGCTCGTCGGGGTGCCCAAGCTCGATCGGGAGCTCGAAGATCCTCGACTGGCGCGACGCAGCCGGCGTGATGGTGGCTTCCCTGATCTCGGGCACGACCGCGGATCGTACCCGGGCGCGCGCCGGGCGGTAGTGCCGCCGTGCTCAGGACCCCCGCTGACCGGCGGGCTTGCGCCAGACGAACAGATGTCCACGGGCCTCGCCCTGCAGCCTGAGCGCCCGGACCGCGTCGGTCACGCCCGGGTAGGCCTCGTCGTCGTAATCGTGGAAGGCGACGACGCCGCCGGGCGACAGCGCCGCCTCCCAGGTTCGGAATGTCGCGATCGTCTCGTCGCGCTCGTGCGAGGAGTCGATGAAGACGGCGTCGACGGGCGGCGGGTCGTCGGGGCCCAGGCCGCCGGGGCGAGCGTGGAGGTGGACCCGGGCGCGCTCCGCGGGGGCGAGCAGCGCGAGGTAGCGGTCGCGCTCGGGGTGGGCCTCGACGTCCCAGCTGTGGACCTCCCGGCCGGGCTGGGCGAGCGCGATGCACGCGGTCGTCCAGGCGGCAGCGGTCCCGACCTCCGCCACCCGCGGCGCGCCGTCGAGCGCGTCGAGCAGGACGCGCAGCTCGGCCGGCCGGCAGGCGACATCGATGCTCCACGTGTCGTGGTCGGCCTGCGCGCGGCGCAGTGCCCGCCACCAGAACAGCGCCACCGGGCGCGGCAGCCGGGTGAGGCTCGCGGCCTGCAGCGCCAGGCGCCGGCCCCGCTCCAGGGGGGACCGGCGGTCGTCGGAACGGAAGAGGTCGAGACGGCCGCGGCCCATGCGGCGAGAACCTAGTGGTTCGTCCTGCAAATCCGCGCACCGTTGGGCGGCCGCTGATCACCGCCTGGCGGCGTCCTCGGTCGTCGATGTGCCAGAGGCACACCTTCCTCCCTGCGTCCTTGCCAGACGGCGCCAGCAACCGCCCAACGGCACACGGACTCACAGGACGAACCACTAGTGGACGCGCTCCGCGCGCGGTCACGTCCACGAGCGCCCGGCTCGTGAGAAGGTTCCCCCGTGCCGATCGTCGCCATCGACGCGCGCGACGCGTTCGCGCCCGAGCTGCGCGGCTGGGGACGCTACGCGCGCGAGCTCATCGACGCGCTGCCCGAACGCCCCGGGCTGGAATACCGCGTCATCTCCCGGGGCGGGCCCGGCCCGGAGCTGCTCTTCGAGCAGGTCGGTCTGCCGGTGCGCCTGCGCCGCGAGCGGGCCGACCTCGTCCACGCTCCCAACTGCTTCCTGCCGCTGGCGCGCCCGTGCATGGGCGTCGTGACGATCCACGACCTCGCCTTCGAGGTCTTCCCCGAGGACTTCTCACGGCGGACCGGCTGGAAGTACCGGACGTTCGCTCGCCGGGCGGCGCGCTCGGCGCAGCGCGTCATCTGCGTCTCCGGCTACACGGCCGCCGACGTCGTGCGGCGCTACGGGGTCGACGAGGCGCGCGTGCGGGTCATCCCCAACGCTCCCTCGCTGCCGATCGGCGACGAGCCGGTGCCCCACGACGGACCGTACCTGCTCGCCGTCGGCGACCTGCGGCCGAAGAAGAACCTCCTGCGGCTGGTGCAGGCCTTCCGCGTGCTGCGCCGCGAGGGTCTCGAGCACCGGCTCGTCCTGGCCGGCGTGGACGGAGGCGAGGGCGATCTCATCCGCGCGGCGGCGGGCGGCGAGCCCCTACGGCTGACCGGCTACCTCTCCGACGTGCGGCTCGACGCGCTCATGCGCGGCGCCGACGCGCTCGTGCACCCGTCGCTCTACGAGGGCTTCGGGCTCGTGCTCGTCGAGGCGATGGTTCGCGGCGTGCCGGTCGTCGCGGCGCGCGCGACCGCGCTGCCGGGGACCGGCGGCGACGCGGCCGAGTACTTCGATCCGCTCGACGTCGGCGACATGGCGGCCGCGATCGGACGCGTCGTCGGCGACCGCGCACGTCACGCGGAGCTTGCCCGGCGCGGGCACGCGCGGGCCGGGCGGCTGTCATGGGCCGACAGCGCCGCGCTGACGGCCGCCGTCTACGAGGAGATGCTTCGGCCGGAGGGCGCGTGGTCGTGAGCGCGCTCCCGCCCACGACGATCCTCGTGCTCAGCGTCGACGAGGCGCCGCTGCTGGCGCACTCGCTGCCGGCCGCCGTGGCCCAGCCCGGCGCCGAGGTGCTCGTCATCGACAACGCCTGCCGCGACGCGACGCGCTCGATCGCGCGGGCCAGCGGCGCGCGCGTGCTCGAGCTGGGCGAGCGCGTCCCCTACGCGGCCGCGATCAACGCGGGCATCGACGCGACCGAGGCCGACGCGCTGCTGCTCCTCAACGCCGACTGCGTCCTGGACGCCGGCTTCCTGGCCGCAGCGCGCCCGTGCCTGGCCCAGCCCGGCGTCGGCTCCGTGGCGCCGCGGCTCGTGCGCGCGACCGGGATGGAGCCCGGCGACCGCCTCGACGTGCTCGACGCCGCCGGGATGGTCGTCGACCGCCGCCGCAAGAACACGCTCGTCGGGCACAACGAGCCGGCCTCGCGCTACGCCCGGACGGCGGAGGTCTTCGGCGGGGACGGCGCATGCGTGCTCTACCGCCGCGAGGTCCTCGACGCCTGCGCGGTCGGCGACGAGGTGCTCGACGAGGACCTCGCGCTGTGGGCGTCCGACGTCGACCTCGCCTGGCGCGCCCGGCTGCTGGGCTGGCGCTGCATGTACGAGCCGCGCGCGGTCGCCTGGCACATGCGCTTCTACTCGCCGACGACGCGGGCCCGGCTGCCCGAGGCCCACCGGCGGCTGCAGTTTCGCAACCGGCTGCTCATGATGGCCAAGAACGACGCATGGGCCGACGTCCGCGGCGACCTGCACCGGATCGCGTTCTACGAGCTGCTCGCGCTCGGCCACATCGTGCTGCGCGAGCGCCACCTCCTGCGGGCCTACGGCGAGGCGCTGCGCGCGCTGCCGGCGGCGCTGCGCCGGCGCGCGGTCGTGCAGGCCAACCGCCGGGCCGGGGCGCGGCCGCCGTTCGGGCTGCGCGCCCCGCGCTGACCTCAGCCCTCCTGTTCGGTCGGGCGGATCAGCAGCTCGTTGATCGCGACGCGCCGCGGGCGGGTGACGATGTAGGCGATCGCGTCGGCGATGTCCTCGGACTCCATGTACTCGATGCCGGTGAGGCGGCCCATCATCTCGTCGCGGATCTCCGCGCGGATGTGGTCGGGGAGCTCCGTGTCGACCGCGCCGGGCTCGACGAGCGACACGCGCACGTGGCGGCCGGTCACCTCCTGGCGCAGCGACTCGCTGAACGCGACGACGCCGTGCTTGGTGAGGTTGTAGACGCCGGAGTCCCTGCGCGCGACGCGGCCGGCCACGGAGCTGATGTTCACGAGGTCGGCGACGTGACGCGGCTCGTCCTCGGCGGCCGCGAGGAGGTGGGGCAGCGCGGCGTGGGCGACGTACAGCAGGCCCTTGAGGTTCAGGTCGATCATCCGGTCCCACTCCTCGGTGGGGGCGCCGACGATCGGCCCGAGGAGCATGACGCCCGCGTTGTTGACGACGGTGTCCAGGCGCCCGAGGCGGTCGACCGTCTCGCCGACGAGCCGCTGCACCTGCTCCCGGTCGGTGACGTCGGCCTCGATCGCCCGCGCGCTGCCGCCGGCCTGTTCGATCTCCTGCGCGAGCGCGTCGAGGCGATCCTTGCGCCGCGCCGCGATCGCGACCGCGGCCCCCCGCCGCGCAAGCTCGCGCGCGGTGGCCTCCCCGATCCCGCTGCTGGCGCCGGTCACGAGCGCCACGGTCCCATCCAGTCGTTCGGTCATCAGCGCAGGATGCCCGTTTGGTGCCGGTTGTCCACCGCGATGTGACGAGCGGAGGGGCGAATCCGGAGTCGATGTCGCCTAGGAGGCTGGTGTTTTTCGCAGCGGCGCGGTTCCGTCCGACCCTCAAGTCATGATTGAGGGTATGACTTTGGGTTTGTCTCCGCGCCAGGCCGACATGTTTGTCACGACGACCGGTTTCTGCG
>JBPCJA010000233.1:0-8833 GCA_051005755.1 Solirubrobacteraceae bacterium | reverse complement strand
CGCGCCGCGTCGCTCTCTGGATCGATCGCTTCGACGGCGCACTGCGCGGGGCGCCGGTCGTTGCGCGCGCGTTCTTCGGGCTGTGGCTGCTGTGGCGCTCACGCCACGATCGCCTCGCCGGCGCGCTGTTGGCCGCCGCGGCGCTGCTCGCCCTGCGCGCGCGAGAGCACCCGCGCATCCGCCGCGTCGCCGGCGGCGCGCTCGCGCTCGGCGCGTTGCCGTGGCTCGGCCTCGTGTTCGCGATCCCGGGGGCCGTCGTGGCGCTCGCGCTGTTGCGCTGGCTGCGCCGCAACGCGCGCGGCTTCGCGATGCTCGTCGTCGTCGAGGTGCTGCTCTTCTCGGGCGTCATGTACGTGACGGTCAACGACCAGCTCTTCGGCGGCTTCACGCCGACGGCCGCCGACGTCGCCGGCCGTGGCCTCGACGATGTCAGCATCGCCGACTACGCCGACCGCGCGCCGCGCCTCGTCGCTCTCTGGATCGATCGCTCCTACGGCGCGCTGCGCTGGGCGCCGGTCGTCGCGCTCGCGTTCTTCGGGCTGTGGCTGCTGTGGCGCTCACGCCGCGATCGCCTCGCCGACGCGCTCCCCGAGCGCCGCGACGTCGAGGTCGTCGCGACGATCTGCGCGCTCGTCTGCGCCGCGCAGGTCCTCGTCGCGGCGTTCGTCGCGCCGACGATGTTCGGCTTCTGGTTTCCCGGGCGCTACCTCCTGGTCGCGCTCCCGCTCGCCGTGGCGCTCGTCGCGTGGGGCCTGCGCCACGCCCCGCGCACCGGCGGCGTGCTCGCGGCGTGGACGCTCGCCACGAGCATCTGGTGGTACGCCGAGCTGCGGATCGACGGCGGCGGGATCGTCGGGCCGTCGTCGCGCGCGCCGCTGGGCCCGCTCGACGGCGCCCTGCCGCTGTTCGGCAGCGGCTCCCCCGGCGCCACCGTGGCGCTCGCGGCCGCCGGCGCGGCGGTCGCCGGGCTCCTGGCGTTCGAGTGGCGCCGCTGGCGCCGGCCGTAGCGGCGCGCCGTAGCGGCGACTGCCGCGCGGCCACTCGGTGACGAACGGACACTCGATGAGCGCACCGAGAGCGCACGTTGATCGCGGGACGGCCCGTACTCGGGCGTCGTGTCGCGTCGAGTGCGGTCTACACAGCCTTCATCGACACGACGGCTTGGTATAGCCAACCGTGTAGTCTCGACATAGTGTAGTCTAGACAGTGTGAATGCACCTCACGATCTGCCGAGCGCCTACACCGAGGCGCTCGACCAGGTACTGGAACTTGCCGTGCTCCTCAACGAGGACATGACGCAGAGCCTGGCGCGCGAGGGGCTGACCGCGTCACGTGTCCGCCTGGTGTGGCTGCTGCACCACGAGGGCGCCACCACGCAGCGGGCACTCGCCGACTCCCTGAAGGTCACCCCGCGCAACGTCACCAGCCTCGTCGACGAGCTGGTCGACACCGGCTATGTCACGCGGGAGCCGCATCCCACAGACCGGCGCGCAACCCTCGTCTCGCTCACCGAGCACGGAGCATCGACTATGGCCGAGATGAACCGCAGCCATCAAGAGCTCGCCGAGCTGTTGTTCGGAGATATGTCCGGCCGGCAGTTCGGCGCGTTCGTCAGCGGGCTCGGTCACCTGTTGAGCCGTGTGCGCGAGGAACTGCAGGCGGCACGAGAAGGAGAACGGTGATGGCGGCCGTGCTCAGGAGGGCATTCTTCCTCGCGCGGCGGTTTGTGATCTTCGAGATCGGCATCTGGCGCAGCCTGTTTCTCTTGGTGACGCGGCGCGTCTCCGGGTACGGCCCCGGGGTCGAGGCATTCCCGTATTCCAGAGACATCGCCCCGCTCATGGGGGCGTTCATCTTCGTCTCCGTGCTCGAGCTGCCGGTCGTGCACCTGCTGCTGCCGTGGGAGACCGTCAGGCTCATCGCCATGGTACTCAGTATCTGGGGTCTGATCTGGATGGTCGGGCTGCTGGCCAGCATGAAGGTCTTCCCGCACCTGCTCGACGACAACGGGTTGCGTATCCGCTCCGGGACCACCATCGACATCCGCATTCCCTGGGAAGCCGTCGCAAGCGTCACGGCCCGGCGACGCAGCGGTCCCCCGAGCCAGGTCGAGCGCACCGACGACGGCACAGTCCTCAACCTCGCCGTGTTGAAGCAGACCAAGATCGACGTCGAACTGCACCGACCGACGACGATCAAGCTGCCCCACAGCACAGAGCAGATCACCGAGCTGCGGTTCTACGTCGACGACCCCCGCGCGCTCGTCGCGGCCGCACGCGAGCGCCTGACCGTCCGCCTACCTCAGGAGCAGCTGACCAGCAGTCGCTGAACTTCCGTGGAGAGCTGGGCGCTCGCTGCCCCCTTCATGCGATCCAGTACGTCAGCGGCGTTTCCGCTCCCGCTGCTCCTCTCCGACGAAGCGGCGTCGGCGGCCCCCGCTGTTGGCTTGCGCGAGGGATGTTTGCCCCCGAAGGCCAAGGCGGGCGAACGACCGCCCGCGTCGCCATGAGGGGCGCTCGCCAAGCTGGTCGGCCATTCCCTGGCCGGCATGACCATCCCGCTCGTCGCGGCGCGTCGGCCCGTTCGGAGGCTCATCGACGTCGGCGCGTCAGCTCAGCCGCGGAAGTCCGCCGGCCGCTCCGGGCTCGCCTCGCCGAGCGCCTGCTTCAACCGGTCGACGTCGAGGTCGCGGCCGTAGGCCGGAGTGCCCGGCTGCTGGCGCCAGGACTCGGCCAGCGGTCCGTTGTCGACGACGTCGAAGCCGACGTCGTCGATCAGGGCGGTGACCGTCGCCTTGTCGTCCGCGTCGTCGCCGGAAATCGGCAGGGCGAGGCGGTCGGCGGCGCCGGACGGCCGCGCGTGGCCGACGATGTTCGCGGCGTAGATGCTGTTGAACGCCTTGACGACCGGGACGCCGAGCTGGGAGCTGACCCACTCGCTCTCGGTGATGCCGTCGTCCTCGATCGCGTCGATGCGGCCGTCACGCGGCTGCGGGTAGTAGTTGTTCGTGTCGATGACGACGGCGCCGGGCGCGCGGCCGGCGAGGATGTCGTCCGGCAGGTCGGCGACCGTCTTCAGCGGGATCGTGACGATGACGACCTCGGCGTCCTTCGCCGCGTCCCCCGCGAGGACCGCGGTGGCGCCGGTCTCCGCCGCGAGGTCCGCGAGCGTCTCCGGCCCACGAGAGTTCGCGATCGCGACGTCGTGCCCCGCGGCGGTGAGACGGCGCGCGAGGTTGCCGCCGATGTTGCCTGCTCCGATGATGCCGATCTTCATGGCGTGCTCCTGTCGGTGCGACTGACTGGGAGGTGAGTACGACGGACCCGGGCGACGATGGGGCCCTCCCCGGGGGGCTTCCGCGACGCACCAGCGGCGGCCGTGTGCGACTCGTCACTGGGCTTCACGCTGCCGGCGCCCGTCTCCGAGCCGCCGCGTGGCTCGGTGGGGGCTCGGCGGACGGCGCGTCGGCCGACGTGGGCCGGCGGAGCCCCGCGGGCTCCCGTCGTCCGAGCGCGATCACCGCCGCCGAACCGGCCGCCCCGGCGCCGAGCGCCGCCAGCATCCAAGCCTCTCCTGTGCGCTCGAGTCCGAGCGTGGCGTCGAGAGACGGGGTCCCGGGACCCGTCTCGACCAGCGCCAACGCCGCGACCGCCAGCAGCACCTGGTGCTGACCCGTGGTGGGTTTGAAGCCGTCCTTCCATGTCGCGGTGCGCAGCGCGGTGATCATGACGCCTGACACCCCCGCGGCGGTCAGCGCCGCCGCGAGCCCAAGCGCAAGCAGGATGCCGCAGCCGACCTCCGTCGAGCCGGCGGCGTAGGCGTTGCGCCGGCCCGGTCGCAGCCCAAACGACTCGAACTCCTCCGCCGCCTGGTCGAGGCCGCCGCCCCCGAACCATCCAAAGAGCTTCTGGGTGCCGTGGACGAAGAAGGTTCCGCCGACGGTGCACCGGAGCAGGAGCCGTCCGAGGTCCATCAGGCAGCGTCTCCGAGCTTCGCGAGGCCCCGCGACATGACCCGGCGTGCGCACTGCCGCCACAGGAGCAGGAGGGCCACCGCGGCGATCGCCGCGACGACGGCGGCGAACACCAGCCCAGCCGCCCGCAGCCCCGTGATCTCCGCGAGGAGACCCTCAGCGATCACGGGCAGAGAGATTCCGACGTACATCACGACGAAGTAGCTCGGTGATCTCACCGCGTGTTGCATGCCGGACATGCTCGCTGGCCGGCCCGCCTCCGTCGTCGGCGCGCTGAGTGATCTTGCGGGTACGCCCGCGGCGGTACTCCCAGCGCGGCTTGGGGTAGAGCGTCGGCGACATGTCATCGACTGCCTCGTCGGCCAGTTGTGACTGGCCACGTGAGGTCTGCGGGTTGTGTCCGGTCAGGTCAGCGATTCGCGCCAACCGGTAGCCGATGGTGTGGGCTTGAGATCGACGACCGTCCCCGCACGACGAGTTTCTCCGCGAGATCAATCGTCGCTGTCGTCCGGCGCCCGCACGAGGAGCAAGAGGTCCCCGACGTCCACGTGCGTCCCGTCTGCGGCCACGATCTCCTCGACAACACCATCGATCTCGGCAAAGACCTCGATCTCCATCTTCATCGCCTCGATGGTCAGGAGCAGCCCTCCCTTCTGCACCTGCTCGCCCTCGGCGACCGAGACCGAGGCCACCATGCCTGGCATGGGCGCCGCGACCTGTCCGGGGTCCTGTTGGTCGGCCCTGCGCCGGGCCTCGGTGGGCTCCATGCTCCGGTCTCGGACCTTCACCTCGCGCGGCTGACCATTCAGCTCGAAGTAGATCGAGCGGTATCCCTCGCTGTCGTGGTCGCCCAGCGCGAGGAGCCGTATGACGAGTGTCTTGCCGCGCTCGAGATCTACGGCAAGCTCCTCGTCCTGACGCAGGCCCCAGAAGAAGGCAGGGGTCGGCAGCACGCTCACGTCACCGAACCGACGCTGGAAGTCTGCGAAGTCGACGAACACCGCCGGGTACATGAGGTAGGAGGCGAGCTCCTGATCACTCACCGCGCGCCCCACCTTGTCCTGCACCTCCTCACGGACCCGGTCAAACTCGATCGGCTCGAGCTCCTCGCCGGGGCGCACCTTCAGATGCTCGCCACCTTTGAGCACCTTGCGCTGGAGCTCTTGCGGAAAGCCGCCGGGGGGCTGCCCGAGGTCTCCGTGGAAGTAGCCGACGAGCGACTCCGGGAAGGCGATCTCCTGCTCGGGGTCGAGCACGTCGTCGGCGGTGAGGTCATTGGTCACCATGAAGATCGCGAGGTCGCCGACCACCTTTGAGGTCGGCGTCACCTTCACGATGTCGCCGAGCATCTCGTTCACCTCGGCGTAGGCCCGCGCCACCTCGCGCCACCTGCGCTCGATGCCCATGCCACGCGCCTGCTGGCGCAGGTTCGTGTACTGCCCGCCCGGCATCTCGTGCTCGTAGACCTCCGAGGCGCCCGCGCGGATGTCGCTCTCGAACCCCGCGTAGTAGCTGCGTACGACCTCCCAATAGGCCGCCGCGTCGTCCAGTGCCCGGCGCGGCAGGCCGGCGTCGCGCTCGGTGTGGCGCAGCGCCTCGACGATCGAGCCCAGGTTCGGCTGGGAGGTGAGGCCGCTGAGGGGGTCCATCGCGGCGTCGGCCGCGTCGACGCCGGCGTCGGCGGCCGCAAGCACGCTGGCCGCCGAGACGCCGCTCGTGTCGTGCGTGTGGAAGTGGACCGGAATGCCCACCTCCTCCCGGAGCGCCCGTACGAGGCGCCGGGCGGCCTCTGGCTTGCAGAGGCCGGCCATGTCCTTGATCCCGAGCACATGCGCGCCGGCCGCCTCCAGCTCGCGGGCCAAGCCGACGTAGTAGCCGAGGTCGTACTTGGTCCTCGCCGGGTCGAGGATGTCGCCGGTGTAGCAGATCGCCGCCTCGCAGAGAGCGCCGGCCTCGAGCACCGCGTCCATCGCCACGCGCAGGTTCTCGACCCAGTTCAGCGAGTCGAACACTCGGAAGAGGTCCACGCCGGCGTCCGCGGCCTCAGCCACGAAGAAGCGCACGACGTTGTCGGGGTAGTTCGTGTAGCCGACCGCGTTGGAGGCGCGCAGCAGCATCTGCAGCAGGATGTTGGGGACCCGCTCGCGCAGAGCGGCGAGCCGGTTCCAGGGATCCTCCTTCAGGAAGCGCATCGCCACGTCGAAGGTCGCGCCGCCCCAGCACTCGAGCGACAGCAGCCCGTCCAGCTGCCTCGCGTACGTCGGCGCGATGCGCAGGAGGTCGTCGGTGCGAAAGCGCGTGGCGACGAGCGACTGATGGGCGTCGCGGAAGCTCGTATCGGTGAGCAGCAGGCGCTGCTCGTCTCGCATCCAGCGCGCGAAGCGCTCGGGTCCCAGCTCCTTCAACAGGCCGCGCGTGCCCGCCTTGAGGCGCGAGCCAAAGGGCATCTCGGGCACCGGTGCGGGCGGGAGCGGGCGCGGATCGGGATGGCCCTCCACCTCGGGGTTGCCGTTGACGACCACTTCAGCGATGAAGTCGAGCAGGCGAGTCGCCCGGTCGCGAGGCTGGGTGAAGTCAAAGAGCTCTGGTGTCTCGTCGACGAAGCGCGTGGTGACGTCGCCCGCACGAAAGCGCGGGTGGCCGAGCAGGCCCTCGAGGAAGAACAGGTTGGTCTTGACGCCGCGGATGCGAAACTCGCGCAGCGCGCGCTCCATCCGGGCCACCGCCTCCTCGGGGGTCGGGGCCCACGCCGTGATCTTCTCCAGCAGCGAGTCGTAGAACGGCGTCACCACGGCGCCGGCGTAGGCCGTGCCACCGTCCAGGCGGATGCCGAAGCCCGTTGCCTCGCGGTAGGTGGTGATGCGTCCATGGTCGGGGGCGAAATCGTTCTCTGGATCCTCCGTGGTCGCACGGCATTGCAGCGCATGCCCGTTGCAGCGCACGTCTTCTTGCGCCGGTACGCCGCTCTGCGGTGTGCCGATCGAGGCTCCTTCGGCGATGCGGATCTGCGCCTTGACGAGGTCGACGCCGGTGACCATCTCGGTGACGGTGTGCTCGACCTGGATGCGCGGGTTGACTTCGATGAAGAAGAAGTCGCCGCTGTCGACGTCCTGCAGGAACTCCACGGTGCCCGCGTTGCGGTAGCCCGCCTCGCGCGCGACGCGCACCGCGGCGCCGCAGATCTCCTCTCGCACAGCGGCGTCGAGCGCCGGCGCCGGAGCCCGCTCCACGACCTTCTGGTGGCGCCGCTGCACGGTGCAGTCACGCTCGTACAGGTGCACCACCTGTCCCGCCGCGTCGGCAAGGATCTGGACCTCGATGTGGCGCGCGCGCTTGACGAGTCGCTCCAAGAAGACCTCGTCGCGGCCGAAGGCGGCGTTCGCCTCCCGCCGCGCAGCGGCGACCTGGTCGACGAGGTCGTCAGGCTGCTCGACGACGCGCATGCCGCGACCGCCGCCGCCCCAGCTCGCCTTGATCATCAGCGGATAGCCCACCTCTTCGCCGAGCCGCTCCACCTCGGCCGTGTCGTCCGGCAGGGCTCCCGTGGCCGGCATGACCGGCACCCCCGCCTCCGTGGCGAGCTCACGGGCCGCGATCTTGTCGCCCAGACGCTCCATCACCTCGGCGGGGGGACCGATCCACAGCATTCCCTCGCGCACGCACGCCTCCGCCAGCTCAGGATCTTCGGCTAGGAAGCCGTAGCCCGGGTGGATGGCATCAGCCCCCACGTCCCGCGCCAACCCCACGATCTCCTCGATTCCCAGATAGGCGCGCACCGGCTCCTGATCACCGCCGACGAGGTACGCCTCGTCTGCCTTGAAGCGATGCAGGGCAAACCGATCCGCGCGGGAGTAGATCGCGACGGTCCGCAAGCCAAGCTCTGTGGCCGCGCGGAAGACGCGGATCGCGATCTCGCTCCGGTTCGCGACAAGCAGCTTGCGGACGCTCCCCAAGACGGAGCGAGGATATCCGAGGGCAAGGGCGTAACGTAGGCACGCCGCTCGATCTGATCTTCCCGCCGAGCGGATCTCCGCGGGTACACGGTCAGCGAATAGCAACCCGGGCTCGCACCCAGCGCTGCCAGCCCTCGCTGCTCAGCAACTGCTGGGCGGCCTCCTTGAGCAGGAACGAGCCGTCGCGAGCCGACAGGCGGGCGGCACGTGGCCGTTGTCGGACGTCATGGGGCGGTCACCCCCCCAGCGCGGCAGCGGGCTCTTGCCCCAGCCCGCCCGGTCCGCGTAGTCCATCAGCGCGCTGAAGTACTGCTTTTCAGCGGGGGCGGGCGAAAGCCGAGCACCGGCATCGGCGGCATCGAGACGCTCGAGGCCAATCACGACACGCTGCGCGACAGCAGGCAAGAACCACGTCCCACGCCATCGCGCGGTCGGCGCCGAGGGCGCCGGCGACGATCGATGCCGCCTGCGGGACGATGTCGTCCGCCCGAGGGGAGGTGGCGACGAGGACGGCGTCGACGTACGCGGGATCGACTCCCGCGGCGTCGAGCGCGCGGCTGCCGGCCTCAATGGCGAGCTCGGAGAGCCCCTCGCCGTCGCCGCTGCGGCGGCGTTCGGAGATCCCCGTGCGCTTCGTGATCCACGCCGGCTCGACGCCGATCCGCGCCGCGATCGGCGCGTTGTCGAGGACGGTCTGCGGCAGCGCGCGGCCTCATCCGGTGATTCCGGCGGTCCGCCGCCGCGAGTGGGCGCGCGGGCGGATCGGCGCCGGTGCGAGGAGCCTAGGAGGCTGGTGTTTTTCGCAGCGGCGCGGTTCCGTCCGACCCTCAAGTCATGATTGAGGGTATGACTTTGGGTTTGTCTCCGCGCCAGGCCGACATGTTTGTCACGACGACCGGTTTCTGCG
>JBPCJA010000232.1:0-6784 GCA_051005755.1 Solirubrobacteraceae bacterium | reverse complement strand
CCGGGATACCGCCGCTTCCTTTCGACAGCACGGCGGCCGAGGGCCTACAAAACCGGCTGATTTCCAGGGAATTTGTCGTCCTGGCCTCAGATCTGCCCCAGTCCCTCCAGGAGAGCCGCACCCGATTCAATCCTGGCACCACGCTGTCGCCGCGGGCAAGAGCGCGCTTGCGGACCTCGGCCACGACCTCTTCCTGTGTCAGGCCGTGGTGCTGCCGGTAGTCCTTGAGGCTCACGGGCGCGATGCTACGTCGGCCGACGACGGGCGGTCAATGCAGGGATATATCCACGGGCATGGTTCGCTGCTATTCCGCGCCGCGCCGGTTCGCGGTTTGCTCCGCGTGTGGTCTGGGAGCAGCGTTATGTCTGGGGACGGGCCTACCGAAACGGTCGGCTCATCTGCTCCCGCGTGGGCGTGACCGTCGTCTCCGACGTGCGTCTTGCTCCCAGTCCACCTGTCGCGCGACAGGTACGAGTCCGGTTTCTCGAAGGCGTTGACAAAGACGTTCCGTGAGGAGTTGGAGCAGCTCGTGCGCACGCGAGGGATGCGGTACAGGCGGTTGGCCGAGCAGTCCGATCCCATCGAGATCGTGTGGGATGAACCACACGGCTGGCGAAGCGGCGGCAGACGGTCGCGCGTGGGGCGCCTAGAGCCGCCTGTCTGCCGCTTCGTCCCCTTGGAAGAGGTCGGCTTCAGCTTGCGCGAGCCTGCGTCATGAGCTACGAGGATCGGCCGAGCGCCACTCCAGCGGGTCGGGTTGGTGCATGCACCCCGGCGACCACGCCACGCTCGATGGCGCTCGCGCCTACGTCGAGCGTCTCAGCGACGCGACGCGATGCGCGCGGCGCCCCGCCCGCGCTACGCCTGGGCTGACTCGGCCGCGAGCACTCGGACCGTTTTCACAAGGGCTCGCAAACGGCATCGATGAGGTGCGCGCCGGAACGCGCTGGTCTGGCTCGCCGCCGCACCAGTGGTGACTTCTTGGCTGCCGACCCGAGGAAGTCGCCAAACTATGACGGCGGCCGCGTCGATTGGCGACTTCTTGGCTGCCAGCCCGAGGAATTCGCCAATCGACGATGGCGGCTCCTCCCTGACCCGCTCCATGACGACCTGGTTGAAGCCGATGCGGCCATCCTGGAAGGGATCCACCCTGCGAATGCGCGGCCGATCCACGTTGACTCGCCTCACGGAACCGAGCCATCCACGACCTACGGCGGATCCAGGCTAGGTTTGGCGCACCCGCGCGGCTGATTTGGCACGAACCGCCGGCCGCCCGCAGCTCTCGTGATCCTCTTCCTCCACAACCGCTACCGCACGACCGGCGGCGAGGAACGCGCGGTCGAGGACCTCATGTGGCTCGTGCGCGAGCACCTGCACGAGGACGCCGAGCTGCTCTCGCGCGACAGCGCCACGATCGGCCGGGCGCGGGCTGCGGCGGGCCTGCTCGGCGGCGGCCTGGCGCCCGAGCACGTCGCGGCGGCGGTGCGCCGCACCGGCGCGCGCGTCGTGCACGCCCACAACGTCAACCCGTCGCTGGGCTGGCGCGCGCTCGCCGCCGCCCGTGCGGCCGGCGCGCGGACGATCCTGCATCTGCACAACTACCGCCTCGTCTGCGCGGTCGGCACGTGCTTCACGCGCGGCGCGGACTGCACGCGCTGCCACGGGCGCAACACGCTCCCCGGCGTGCGCCTGAACTGCCGCGGCACCGGCGCCGAGGCGGCCGCCTACGGGGCGGCGCTCGCGCTCTGGCAGCGCCGGTTGGTCGCCGAGGCCGACGCCGTCGTCGTCCCGAGCGCATACGCCCACCAGCGGCTGCAGGAGCTCGGGGCGCCGCTCGTCCGGCCCGTGCACGTCGTCGGGCACGTCGTTCGCGAGGTCGCCGAGCGCTCCACCGCGGCGCAGGGGCGTCACGCGCTCGTCGTCTCCCGCCTGGCGCCCGAGAAGGGCGTCGACGTCGCGATCGCGGCCTGCGCGGCCGCCGGCCTCCCGCTCGTGGTCGCGGGCGACGGTCCGGAGCGCGCCGCGCTCGAGGCTCGGTCGGCGGGCACCGACACGTGCTTCGCCGGCCACGTCGACGCCGCCGAGCTCGCGCGCCTGCGCGCAGCGGCCGGGCTCGCGCTCGTGCCGTCGCGGTCGGCGGAGACGTTCGGTCTCGCGGCGGCCGAGGCGATGGCCGCAGGGATGCCGATCGCCGGCAGCGCGGTCGGCGCGCTGCCGGAGCTCTGCGGTCCGCACGGACTCGTCGCGCCGGGCGACGCCGCGGCGCTGGCCCTCGCGGCGCGCGCACGCTTCCGCGACGCCGCGGCCGGAGAGGTCGGGCGCCAGCGGGTGCTGCGCCTGGCCGCGCCGCAGGCGGTGGCGCCGGCGCTGGCGGCGGTCTACGAGCAGGTCAGGCTGGACTAGAGCGACATCAACTGAGGGGGTCGGGCCGGTTGCGGACCAGATACGTCCGTTTCAGGCCCAACCCCGTCATGAACCGGGTTCCTTCCCTACGCGCTCTCGTCCGACCCCGCGGCCTTGCCAGACGTCGGCTCGTCCTCGGACGCCGGCTCGTCGTCGTCCGCGGGCTTCGCGCCCACCTCGGCCTCCGGCTCCTCGGCGGCCTCCGGCTCCACCAGCGGGGCCAGCGGCTCGGGCTCGGGTGGCGGCGGGGGTGCAGCGGCGAGCGGCGGGGGCGGCGGCGGAGGCTCGTGAGCCATGGCGCCGGGCGCCGGCGGCGGTGGTGGTGGCGGCGGCGGGGCGGCCGCGGGCTCGTGTGGCGCCGGCGGGCTGTAGGCCGGCTCGTCGTCGCCACCGCGCTTGAGCTTGTGGGCCACCGCGGCGCCGATGGCGCCGAGGACCGCGAGGCCGCCCGCGACCTTCGCGGGCGTTCCCGTGACGGCGCGCTTCAGGAACGACGGCTTGCCGCCCTTCAACGCGGCCGCCTTCTTGGCTCCCTTCGCGACGCCCTTGCCGGCGCGCTTGGCGAGGTGCCACTCCGACCAGGTCTTCGCCGCGGACGCGACGACGTCCAGCGCCTGGTCTTTCTTGCGCTTCGGCCGTCTGTCCACCTTCATGCCCGACCTCCTGCTCGTGATTGCGTGATGTGCCACTGCACGCGCCCTACCCCCGGCCCCCCACGGGCCAAACGACTGCGAATCTACCCCTTTGCACCGTCCGGCGCATGCGGATGCTCGTGACCGATCGCCGACCCCGATCGTGGAGCGTCGACGCCTGACGTACAGCGCGCGCCTGCACGCATAGTTGCGTCGCGGCGCGTCTGGGTTTAGGGTCGTCGCCGTTGCTGGGGGAGAGGCGCGAGCATGCGGGCTCCCGGAGCGCAGACATGCGTCGCCGGGAGCCTGCGGCGCGCGGCGGTGGCGGTGGTCAGGCCGCGGCGAGGCGGTCGCGCAGCCACTCGGCTGTCTGCGCGATGCCCTCGCGGACGTCGATCCGGGCCTCCCAGCCGAGCACGCGGCGCGCCTTCTCGACGCTCGGCCAGCGTCGCTGCACGTCGACGGCGAACGTCGGGAGGTGCTCGAGCGCGAACGCCTGCGGATCGCGACCGCACGCCTCCCAGACGATGCGCGCGATCTCCGCGACCGTCAGCTCTTCGGAGGCCGAGATGTTGAAGTCCTCGTGCAGCCCGGCCGGCGAGTCCATCGCCGTCACGACGCCGTCGGCGATGTCGTCGATGTGCGTGAGCGTGCGCGTCTGCTCGCCCGAGCCGAAGATCTGCAGCGGCTGCTGGCCCGACAGCGCCTTGCGGATGAGGTCGGGCACGGCGTGGGCGATGCCCGGCTCGTCATCGGGCATCTCGCCCGGCCCGTAGGCGTTGAACGGGCGGCAGATCGTGAACGGGAGACCGTGCTCGTCGTATGCCGCCCGGCACCACACCTCGCCTGCGAGCTTCGAGAAGCCGTAGGCAGAACGCGGCATCGCGACCTCCCAGACGTGCTCCTCGGTTGTCGGGTACTCCGTCGCGCGCTCGAAGACCATCGAGCTCGAGACGTAGACGAAGCGCTCGACGTCGTGGTCGAGCGCCGCTTGGATCACGGCGTCGTAGAGTGCGCTGTTGACGGCCGTCAGCGTGTGCGGGAGCTTGTGGAAGTTCGCTATCCCGCCGACGATCGCGGCGAGATGGATGACGTGGGTGCAGCCCTTGCACGCCGTGCGCGCGTCGGCGAGCTCGCGCAGGTCGCCGGTGTGCACCTCGCAGCCCTCGCGCATCCACTGCGGCGCCGGGCGCTGATCGGAGACGCGCACCTCGTAGGCGGGGTCGCGCAGGAGGCGTCGCACGACCGCGCCGCCGATCGTGCCGGCGCCGCCGGTCACGAGCACCCGGCTCATACGTGCTCCGCCCTGTGGGTCCTCACGCCTTGACCCGGCTCATACGTGCTCCGCCCTGTGGGTCCTCACGCCTCGACCCAGGCTACGAATCACGGCAGCGCGACCCGGCCGTTCGTGATCGCGCTGAGCTCCGCGACGTAAGCGAAGACCTGCGCCGCGCCGAAGCAGTTCCAGGGATCGACGATGAGCGTGTCCTCGCCCGCGAGCTCGGCGATGGCGCGCAGCGGCTCGGGACCGCAGAACTCGTCGTGGTTGGCTGAGACGACGATCGCGTCGGCGCCGCCGACGGCCTCCTCGAACGGCGGCGTCGGCGTCGCGACGCGCGGGTCGTGGACGGCGACGTCCGCCAGCTCGCGCTCGAGCAGTCGCACGAGCTTGTGCGCGAGCGAGTCGCGCTCGTCGTCGGTGTTGCCCTTGAAGGCGAGGCCGAGGACCGCGATCTTGCGCCCGTTCAGCGAGCCGATCCGGCGCTTCATCCCCTCGACGAGGAACAGCGGCACCGACTCGTTCACGCGCGAGACGGCGAGCAGCATGCCGGGCGCGTTGGAGCGCTCCTCGCTGAAGGCGAAGTCCTTTCGCAGGCACGTGCCGCCGGTGAACCCCGGCATCGCGATCCCGCCGCGCGGATAGTCGTGGTTGATGAGGTCGATGACCTCGAAGACGTTCGCGCCGTGCTGCTCGCAGTCCATCATGAGGAGGTTCGGCAGCGCGAAGTTCGCGTAGCGCAGGATGTTCGTCCAGATCTTCGCGAGCTCGGCCTGCACCGGCGTCGTCTGCACGATCGGCGCGCCGAAGATCGCAAAGAGCGCGCCGACGCGCTCGCCGGACGCCTCGCCGACGCCGCCGACGATGCACGGCAGGGTGCCGATCTCCTCGAAGAAGCGGCCCGCCGCGATCCGCTCGGGCGCGTGCGCGACGAAGACGTCCTCGCCGATCACGAACCCGCGGTGCTTGGCGAGATAGCCCGCGACGAAGTCGGTCGTGCCCGGCGCGATCGTGGAGCGCAGGACGATCGTGTGGCCGTCGTCCAGGTGGCCGAGCAGGTCGTCGAGCGCCGAGCGGATGTCCGAGATGTCGATCTCGACGTGCGACAGCGACGGCGTGCCGAGCGTGATGACGATGTGCTCGGCCAGCGCGGCGTCGGCGACGCGGTCGGAGACCACGAGCATCCCGGCAGCGTGGACGCGGTCCAGCGCCTCCTGCGCGCCCGGCTCGGCGAACGGCATGCGCGCGTCGCGCACCGCCTGCAGGCGCTCGGCGTCCTTGTCGATCCCGAGCACGCGCAGCCCGCGCTCTGCGAACGAGATGGCCAGCGGAAGGCCGATGCGGCCCAGACCGATGACGGCGACCTCGGCGGACATGTCAGCGGGCACGAGGCGCGGAAATCTACTGATCGGGCTGGCCGGCACGCAGCCGGTGTCGCGCGTACTGGCGCGCGAAGCCCGTCACGAAGCGCGGGTTGTAGCGCACGTAGCGCGGTCCCAGGCGGCGCGGTTCCTGCGCCATGCGGTAGAGCCACTCCAACCCCGCCGACTGCATCCAGACCGGCGCCTGCGGCACGAGGCCGGCGTGGAAGTCGAACGCCGCGCCGACGCCCACGAGCACTGCCGCGTCGAGACGCGAACGCATCGCGGCCATCCACTTCTCCTGCTTGGGCGCCCCGACGCCGACCCAGATGACATCGGCTCTCGTGCGGTTGATCTCGTCGACGATCGCCTCCTCCTCGTCCTCGGAGAGGTCGCGGAAGGGCGGCGAGTAGCCGCCGACGATCTTCACGCCGGGGAAGCGGTGGCGCAGGTTGAGCGCGAGCTGCACGAGCGCGCCCTGGTTGCGCCCGCCGTAGAGGTACATCCGAGTGCCGTTCTGGGCCGCGCGGTCGCAATAGCGCGCCATGAGGTCCGGGCCGTAGACGCGGTCCGAGAGGTTGGCGCCGAGCGCGTTCATCGCCCATACGAGCGGCTGGCCGTCGGGGACCGTCAGCGACGAGTTCAGCACGGCCTCGCGCAGCTCGGGATCCTCGTGGCACACCATGATCGTGTGCGTCGCGGCGACGCAGATGTAGCCCGTCTCGCCGTGCGCGATCGTCGCGTCCATCCACTCCATCGTGTGGTCGTAGTCGGTCAGCGCCAAGGGCACGCCGAGCACGCTGAGTTCGCGAGGGGCGATGGGGGTGGGGGCGGCTGCGGGCTGGGGGGGCCTGTGCAACCCACTGGGGAGGGGGCGGGAGAGCGTCATCCGGGGTGAGGATGCCTATGCGTTGAGAACGTAGGTTACGAGTGAGAACGCGGGTAGGAGGCAAAGGTTGCGTTCTTGCACAGGTCGCTGCCCCTCTCGGGTTTCGCAGTTTTGAGGGTGTGAGCGGTGGCCTGGTCGGGCGCGCGAGCGTGACCGGTCTGGGGGGCTGAGCGGGCAGGACGCCGGCTGATGGGCAGGAGCATCGGCGGCTTCCGCGAAG
>JBPCJA010000231.1:0-5987 GCA_051005755.1 Solirubrobacteraceae bacterium | reverse complement strand
GGCCGCGGGCGGCCGCCGGGCTGCCCGCGCTCGGCGCCGGCGCGACGGGCGACGACGTGGCCTCCGAGACCGCCGCGCGGGTCGTCGCGGCGCGGCTGATGCTTCCCCGCGCGGTACTGCAGAACCTCGCGCGCGAGGCGATGCGGCTCGTCGGCATGGCCGCGACGCCGCTGGCTCCCATGGCGCTCGCGGTCGGCTCGAGCGGCAGCACGGCCATGCGCGCGGCGCTGCTCGGCCGAGCGCCCGGCGCTGACCGCTCGCTGACCGCGATCCGCGACGGCATCAGCGCGACCGGGGCGCGCTTCGACGGGCGCCTGCGCGTCGTGACCGTCGATCGCGGCAACGGGCGGCGCGTCGTCTTCGGCTCCCCCGGCGCTCCCGACGCGACCGTCGCCGAGGCCGTCCAGGCCTCCTGCTCGGTGCCGTGGATCTTCGCGCCGGTGCGCATTGACGGGCGCGAGTACGTCGACGGCGGCGTCTGGAGCAACACGAACCTCGACGTGGCGCCTGCGGGGCGCCTGACGCAGGTCCTCTGCCTGAACCCGATCGCGAGCCTCGACATCGCGATGGCCTCACCGTTCGGCTTGCTGCGCGCGCTCGCCGGGAGCACCGCCGCAGTCGAGACGCTCGCGCTGCGCAGCCGCGGCGCGCGCGTGCGGATGCTCGGGCCCGCGCACGAGACCGCGCGCCTCATGGCCCCGGACCTCATGGACACGCGCCTGCGCGAGGAGGTCCTCGTCGGCGGCTACGCGCAGGGCGTCGCGGTCGGGGGCGGGTGATCTCGACGTGCCCGCGGCGACGACCGGGGGTAGTCCCGACGTTGCCGTGACCAGTCCGGAGAAGCGCTCGAAGACGATGATCGCCGTCCGCTACGTCCTGCCGGCGGTCATCGCCCTCGTCGGCGTCGTGGTCCTCGTGTTCGATCAGTCGCTCGGCGGGCTCGAGGGCTTCGTGCTGTTCGTTGGGGCCGCCAGCTCGATCCTCCTGCTCAACGTCCTGTATCGCATCGGCGTCTCCGGCGATGCCGAGCGCGACCGCGAGGAGGACGCGCGGACGTACTTCGACGAGCACGGCCGCTGGCCGGACGAGGTCTGACGAAGGTGAGCCCGCGGCTCCCAGGACTCGCGGGCGGACGCTTTGACCACGCGGCCGTGCTCACGTAGACCGGCGGTGCGCGCGACGGTACCCCCACTGCGGCTTGCGGCGGGCGATATCACGCAACTGCGCGCGCAGCTCGCTGTCCTCGGCCGCCGGCGCGAGCCACTCGTGACGTTGAGTGGAACGGTGCTGGCCGTCCAGCCGGCAGACCCGCGCTCGCTGAACTTCAGGCGGTCCACGAGCATGTCCACCGCCTGACGCGGACGGGCCGGGCCGGGCTCAGAAGTTTCCCCCGGGCGATCTCCTTCAAGCCGTCGATGGCCAACGCCTGCTTGGCCATGATCCGCTTCAAGCGCTCGTTCTCACGCTGAGATGCTTCACAATCTCGGCGATCGACTTCTACTCGGCAAGCATCCGGTCGGCATCGCGCAGCTTGCGGATGACTGCTCGGGAGTGTGTCTGGTGCGCTTCATCGTGATAGTCCTTGCTCGCCCATCTTCGCGGGCGCATAGAACTCTCACAAGCACCGGACCGCACCACCGGGGTCATTCCAGTCCCCAAGCTTCTCGGACGCCCGCCTCGGGATCGCTCGTGGCTACACCCGCCCAACGCCAAGACCGCAGCACGGCGCTCGACCTGCTCCTCGTCGGCCATGAGGACCCGCCCGCACCCCGACGCGGCCCCACGTGGCGCTTATTGCATGTTTGCGGCTTATCTTGACCGTACCCCTATAGGAGTGAACACTGATGCCTGACCCGCGGATCTTCATCTGCTACCGGCGCGAGGACAGCAGCGAGCCCGCACACCATCTCTACGACTCGCTGAGCCGCCATTTCGGCCCCGACGAGGTCTTCATCGACCTCGACGTCCCGCCCGGGGCCGACGTCAGGCGATACATCACCGAGAGACTGAGGGCTCACGACTTGGCAAATGACGGCGTGGCAGGCGTCGATCCCCAGTGTTGGCGGGCGCTGAGCCCACCTGAAGCCACCAATTGCTCAGTCGTGAGCCCTGAGCTCGTGTGCCGTGCTGCTCGTCTTGATCGGTCCCGACTGGCTGACGAGCCGGCTCGACAGCGAGCTGGACTACGTCCGCTTGGAGATCGCCACAGCTCTCAGCGACGACACCCCCATCGTGCCGTTGCGGATCAGGGGCGCACGGATGCCCAGCGCGGAGGAGCTTCCCTCGGAGCTTGTGAGGCTCGTGGACCTCAACGCGACGCAGCTGTCAGGCGGCATGCACTGGCGAGACGACGTCAATCGCCTCATCACGACCATCGAGACGATCCTGACGACGACGACGCCGCCGCGGCGACGACGACCGACACCGCCGCCGTGGTGGCGCGCGATCCTCGCTGGGGTCTGGAGCTCGGTCGCGAGAAGCCCTTACACGGCAGCCGTCGCGGTCGCGGCGGTCGCGGCGGCGGCGATCATCGTCATCATCGCCGGGCGGGGAGACCAGCCGCTGCGGATCTACTCGGGCCTGCCGCAACGCGAGCAGCGACAGCCCGCTTCGGTTGCCGCGGACGGCTCCGGCCACAATCCCAACGTCGTGACCGACCAGCGCATCAGCGAGATGGAGAGTGCGATGCGGCTCGCGCTTGAGAAGGCCGGGGGCAAGGCGGGACGCTTCGATGTCACCTACGAAGCGCTCGACGACTCCGACGCCAGCGGTGAGTCACCGGCAGCGATCGTGCAGGCAAACGCCAAGCGGGCAGCGGACGACGGCGCCACAGCCGTGTACATCGGGGACTTCAACTCGGACGACACGCAGGAGTCGATTCCGATCCTGAGCCGCGCCAAGATCCCGCAGATCTCGCCGGCGAGCACGCAGGTGGGACTCACGGCGCCGGACCGCCGAGGCGATGTGGACGAGCCGGGCCGCTACTACCCGGAGGGTTATCACAACTTCGTGCGCATCATCCCGAACAACAAGGTCATTGCGAGGGCGGTGGTGGCGATCATGGCGCAGACCGACGACTGCGAGAGGGTCGCGATGGTCAATGACAACGCGCCCTACGGCGAGGCCCTCGCGAACAACATCCTGGCCTCCAACCAGGGCCGGATGAGGTTCGTCTTCAATGAATCGGTCGGTCCGTTTGGACGCTACCAGCACCTCGTCGACCGAGTCCACGCGCTGAGTCCGCAGCCCGACTGCTTCGTGTACAGCGGCATCAGGAACCCGAACACCGTCGAGATCTTCGAGAACTTTGCCAGGGCGCTGCCGACGGCGGAGCTTTACGGCACGGGCGTCTCGACAGCGAGCTTCTACGACCCTCAACAGGGAGGCCTCTCGCAACGGGTCGCCGAGCGCGTCAAGGTCATGGTGCCGCCGCGCGACAACGCCCGGTCCGATGGGTTTGTCGACGACTTCAACAAGGCCTACGGCAAGGATCCCGGTCCGTACGCGGCCTACGCCTACGAGGCGATGCGGCTCGCGCTGGACGCGATCGCCCGCTCCAAGACCGGCAAGCGTGATGACATCCGCAACGCGCTGTTCAGCACGGCGGATCAGCGAAAGAGCATGCTCGGGCTCTACTCGATCACGCCAACGGGAGATACGACGCTCGCGACCTTCGGGGTGTCGAGGATCAAGAACGGCAGGCTCACGCCTCCCGAGACGGCGCCGCGGTTGCTGCCGAGGTGATGGCGCTGCTGCAATCCGACCTGGCCCGCGAGCAACCGGATGTCGGTGTCGAAGCCCGCGGTCTGCAGACGCGTGACCGCCTCCGGATGTCGAAGAGCTCGACGAGCATGAGGATGCGGTCGTTGCCGACCCGGCAGAGCGACTGCGGGGCGAGTGCCCGATGGACGCCCTCGGCGGCCCATGAACGTCGAGAGCGTCGAGTCTCCGCTGCCCGAGGCCTGCGCGAGCCAGTGAGAAACCTTGCCGCCGCGTTCGCCGCCCCTCAAACTGCACCATGATGCAAGACCCACGGATCGGGACCGTCATCGACGGGCACCGCATTGAGGAGCGTCTCGGCGAAGGCGGCATGGGCGTGGTCTACCGTGCCCAGCACCTGCTCCTGAAGCGGGAGGTCGCGCTCAAGGTCATCCGGCCGGAACTCTCACACGACGCGGACTTTCGCCAGCGCTTTCGCAGCGAGATGGAGATTGCGGCCGCGATCGAACACGAGCATGTCGTCCGCGTTCACGGAGCCGCGGACATGGGTGACGGAGGCGTGTACCTCACCATGCAACTCGTCAAAGGCGAGGATCTCCAAACGCTGCTCGACAAGCGGGGGCCGTACGAGCCGCGCGCTGCGGCAGAGGTGATCGCACAGATAGCGGGGGCTCTGGATTCGGCGCACGCCCTGGGTCTCGTGCATCGTGACGTCAAGCCGGCGAACATCCTCCTCACCTTCCGCGACAGACGTGAGCATGCATTCCTGTCGGACTTCGGGCTCGCCAAGCGTGCCGCCCCGCCCGGCGGCATCACACCGAGCAGGGGCTGGGTGGGCACGATCGACTACGCGCCGCCCGAGCAGATCTTCGGGCCGTCCGTCGACGCTCGCTCCGACGTCTACGCGCTCGGATGCGTCCTCTTCCGAATGCTGACCGGTGAGGTGCCGTTTCCCGAGAAGGAGATGTCGAAGGCGTTTGCGCATGCGGGTCCGCGCCCAACGATTGCCAGCTCTGCTGCCGCGCCGCGTATCGCGGGCTCTGTTGCCGCTGCGCTGGACGCCGTCATCACGCGCGCCATCGCCATCGCGCCCGCCGAGCGCTACACCTCCGCTGGTGACTTCGGCCGAGCGGTGGTCGCCGCCGCCAACGGCCGTCCGGCGCCCGCACCTGAGGGCAGCGTGGCTCGTGGCGAGGCGGCTACAGGGCTGCCCACGGGCGATCGGCCGAGATCCTGGCCGCGGTTCTGGCAGCCTAAGCCTCGTGACCCCGGCTCAGTTCGTTCGGTCGATGGGCGCTTTGTAGCCGAACTGGCGCTCTTAGCCGTGCTGTTCATCCTCTCCTACTCCATCGGCGCGAGGCTCTGATCCGGTGACGGCATGGCAACGAACCCTGCTCGCCGCAGCAGTCGTGATCCTCTGCGGCACCGTGGTCGGCGCGCTCGCCGGGGGCCCGGCGGACCACGGCGTTACGACTGTCACGCACGTCGTCACGCGACCGAGCACGGTACCGCAGTCGCCGTCTACGCCCCCCGAAACGGCGACCGATCCCGGTGGGATTGCCATCACACCACCTGCCGCTGGCGACGCGCCAGACACGCTGAAAGAGCTCTACGACAGCGACCGAGTCGAAGGCACTGACGCTGACTTCGGGATCGTTGCGATCGCGGAGAAAACCTATGAAGGGGCGTCGATGTACGTCGATCGAGACGGGGGGCGCGGCACGCCGCAGGTTGTGATCAACACGAAGGGACGCTACAAGCGCATAAAGGGAGTGGTCGGGATCAGTGATAGCGCGGAGTGCGCCGAGAACGACGCGAACGTATCGATCACGAATGGAAACGGCGACAGGCTCTGGGGGCCCGAGCGCGTCGGGATCAACTCCCCGAAGAGGTTCGACATCTCGATCAGGAACCGTGCCCGCGTCACGCTTGACCAGCTCAGCCTCGCGTCAGGCGACAATCCCTGCGACGGAGATACTTTCGCTTATCCGGCGTGGGGCGAAGTGGAGTTCGTGAAGTGATCACTGCGCTGGTGCAGACGCCAGGGTGTGTAGGCCACGCGGGAACAGAAGGCGCCGAGGCGCCACTCGAAGCGGTATGCCTGCTCCGTCATCGGCCCATCGTTCCGGCGAATGCTGAACCCTAGGAGGCTGGTGTTTTTCGCAGCGGCGCGGTTCCGTCCGACCCTCAAGTCATGATTGAGGGTATGACTTTGGGTTTGTCTCCGCGCCAGGCCGACATGTTTGTCACGACGACCGGTTTCTGCG
>JBPCJA010000230.1:0-9317 GCA_051005755.1 Solirubrobacteraceae bacterium | reverse complement strand
ACGTCTACGTCTGCACGAACATCTCGTGCTCGCTGCGCGGGGCGGACAAGATCTACGAGGAAATGGTCGCGGCGGGGGGCGACGATCCGGCGCTCAACGTGCGCTCGTTCGAGTGCCTCGGCGCCTGCGACATCGCCCCGATGGCGTCCGTCGACGGCGTCTACGTCGGCCCGATCGCGCTCGACGACGTGCCAAAGCTCGTGGCGCAGGTCCGCGAGGGCGTGCCGCCGCTGCCCAACAAGCAGCTGCGCCTGCGCAAGAGCACCGATCCGGGCGCCGCGCGCGCCGTGCCCGGCACCACGCCGCAGCCCGGCTCCCCGCACAGCTACGGCGACCAGATGCCCGGCGACGCCGCCGGCCCGCCGGCCGCCGTCGAGCACCCGCCCCCGACCCCACCCGCGGACGCATGACCGATCCCATCCTCTTCGCCGGCATCGACGAGCCCGGCCTCGACACCATCGATGTCTATCGGCGGCGCGGCGGCTACGAGTCGCTGCACAAGGCCCTGACGACGATGACGCACGAGCAGGTCCTCGACGAGCTCCAGGCCTCCGGCCTGCGCGGCCGCGGCGGGGCCGGCTTTCCGACCGGCAAGAAGATCTCCTTCATCCCCGCCGCGCAGATCGACAAGTACCTCGTCTGCAACGCCGACGAGTCCGAGCCCGGGACCTTCAAGGACCGCGAGCTCATGCAGAAGAGCCCGCACATGCTCATCGAGGGGATCGTCATCGGCGCCTACGCCGCAGGCGCCAACCGCTCGTTCATCTACATCCGCGGCGAGTACGTAGAGCAGGCCGACATCATCGACGCCGCCCTGCTGGAGGCCGAGGCGGCGGGCTACCTCGGCGAGGACATCCTCGGCTCGGGCTTCGGCCTCTCGCTCGTGCTGCACCGCGGAGCGGGCGCCTACATCTGCGGCGAGGAGACCGGCCTGCTGGACTCGCTGGAGGGCAAGCGCGGCAACCCGCGCCTGAAGCCGCCGTTCCCCGCCAACCAGGGCCTCTACCAGGGCCCGACGCTCATCAACAACGTCGAGACGCTCGCGACGATCCCGCACATCATCCGGATGGGTGGCGCCGAGTACGCGAAGATCGGCACGGAGACGTCGGCGGGCACGAAGCTCGTGTCGGTCAGCGGCAACGTCCAGCGCCCGGGCAACTACGAGGTCGAGCTCGGCACGCCGTCGCGCGAGATCATCTATGACCTCGCCGGCGGCCCGCCCGAGGGACGCGAGGTGAAGTTCTGGTTCCCCGGCGGCTCCTCGTCGCCGGTGCTGCTCGCAGAGGACCTCGACCTGCCCTACGACTTCAACACGCTCGCGGAGGCCGGCTCGATGCTCGGCTCGGGCGCGATCATCGTCGTCGACGACTCGGTCCCGGTCGTCGACGTCGCGCTGAAGCTCGCGAAGTTCTACCGCCACGAGTCCTGCGGCAAGTGCACGCCGTGCCGCGAGGGCACGCGCTGGACGGTCTCGATGCTCGAGCGCGTCGACGCCGGCCTCGCGACGCCGATGGACCTCGACATCATGGCGTCCGTCCAGGAGCAGATCATCGGCAACTGCCTGTGCGTCCTCGGCGACGCGATGGCGATGCCGATCGGCTCGATGGTCGCGAAGTTTCGCGACGAGTTCGAGGCCCACATCGAGGCCGCGCGGGCACGCAACCCGTTCGGCGGCGAGGCGCCGGACCCGCCGCTGCCGCTCGTGCAGGGGGCCGTGGGTGCCTAGGCCCGTCAAGGAGACGATCGCCTTCTCGATCGACGGCCTGGAGGTCAACGCGCCGGCCGGCACGATGCTCGTCGACGCCGCGAAGTACGGCGACGTCGAGATCCCGGTCTTCTGCTACGAGCCCAAGCTCGGCCAGCCCGTCGGCGCCTGCCGCATGTGCCTCGTCGAGATCGAGGGCATCCCGAAGCTGCAGACCGGCTGCTCCACGCCCATCCGCGACGGGATGGTCGTCCACACCCAGACCGACCGCGTCAAGGAGGCCCAGCAGGCGATCGTCGAGTTCCTGCTCATCAACCATCCGCTCGACTGCCCCGTCTGCGACAAGGGCGGCGAGTGCCCGCTGCAGGACATCGCCTTCGGCTGGGGCCCCGGCCGATCGCGCTTCATCGAGCCCAAGCGCCACTTCGTCAAGCCGCTGGAGCTCTCGCCGCTCATCGCGATCGACCGCGAGCGCTGCATCCTCTGCTACCGCTGCGTGCGCTTCAGCCAGGAGATCTCCGAGGACTACCAGCTCGTCCTGCAGGAGCGCAGCGCCAACACCTACGTCTCGACGTTCGACGGCCACCCCTACGTCGCGCCCTTCAGCGGCAACATCATCGAGCTGTGCCCGGTCGGCGCGCTGACCTCGCAGCCCTATCGCTTCCGCGCGCGGCCGTGGGACATCGAGGGCTCGGGCTCGATCTGCACGCTCTGCCCGGCGCAGTGCAACGTCGAGTTCACCGTCCGCGACGAGCGCGTCCTGCGCGTGCTCGCCCGCGACCACGACGACGTCGACGACGGCTGGCTCTGCGACAAGGGCCGCTTCGCCTACCAGTCCATCCACGTCGACGAGCGCGTCACCCACCCGCTCGTGCGCGTCGACGGCGAGCTCGTCCCCGTCAGCTGGGAGCGGGCGCTCGACGAGGCCGCCGCCGGGCTCGGCGCGGCCGGCGCCGCGACCGGCGCGGTCGCCGGGGGCGAGACGACGAACGAGGAGGGCTTCCTCCTCGCCCATCTCGCGCGTGCGGCGCTGGGCTCGGCGCACATCGACTCGCGCAGCGGCGGCTCGCTGCCGCGCGAGCTGCACGCCGCACTCCACGCGCCGGCGCTGCAGGCGACGGTGCCCGACCTCGAGTTCGCCCATGCCGTGCTCGTGCTCGACTGCGAGCCCGTCGACGACGCGCCGGTGCTCGACCTGCGCATCCGCAAGGGGGTACGGCGCAACGCCGTCAAGCTCGCCGTCGCGACGAGCCGGCCCTCCTCGCTGGACTCGGGCGCGGCGGCTGTTGCACGCTTTGCCCCGGGCGCGGCCGAGGCCTTCTGCGTCGCGCTGAACGCCGCTGTCGGCGGCAGCGGCATCGTCGAGGAGCTCGCCGACGCGGCCGGCGCCGACGCCGCGGAGATCCGCGCGCTCGCCAAGCTGCTGACGGACGCCGGCGAGGACGTCGTCATCGTCTACGGCGAGCGCCTGACCAGCGGCGCGCGCGGCGACCACGCGGCGCGCGCGCTGCTGAACGTCGCCGGGCGGCTCGTCACGGCGGGCCACGACGGCGCGGGCCTGCTCGAGCTGCCGACCGGCGCGAACGGGCGCGGGCTGCGTGAGGTCGGCGTCCTGCCGAACGCCGGCCCCGGCCTGACGGCGGTGAACGAGCCCGGCCTCGACAGCGCTCAGATCGGCGCCGCCACGGCTGCCGGCGAGCTGCAGGCGCTCTACCTCCTGCACGTCGACCCGCTGCGCGAGCTGCCCGACCGCCGCAGGTGGGCCGCGGCACTGCACCGGGCGACGACCGTCGTCGCCCACGCCGTCTTTCTCACCGAGGGGCTGTGGGAGCACGCGACGGTCGTCTTCCCCGCCGAGTCCTACGCCGAGAAGGAGGGCACGATCACCCATCCGGACGGGCGCGTGCAGCGCCTGCGCCCGGCGATCGCCCGCCCCGACCAGGTGCGCGGCGAGTGGCAGGTGCTCGCCGACCTCTCGCGGCGCCTGGGCCACGAGCCCGGCGTGCTGACGGGTCCGATGGCCTCGCAGGTGCTCTTCGACGCCATCCCGTTCTACGCCGGCCTGACGCTCGACGAGATCGGCGGGCGCGGCGTGCGCTGGCCGGCGCGTCCGGCGGCCGCCGCGTGGCCGCAGGCCGACACCGGCCCCTTCGGCCTCGAGACCCCGCCGCACGCGCCGACGCCGAACGGCGCGCTGCGCCTGGGCACGTTCCGCTCGATCTGGGCGGCGCCCGAGGTGGAGCTGTCGCCGTCGCTGAAGTTCCTGCGCCAGCGCCAGCGCGCCGAGCTCAGTCCCGCTGACGCGCAGCGGCTCGGCGTCGCCCACGGGGACCGTGTCACGGTGGGATCCAACGGCACGCGCGTGCACGCGACCGTCGCGCTGCGCGCCGCCGTCCCGGAAGGCACGGTCTTCCTCGAGACCGGCATCACGGAGGACTCCGCGTCCGAGCTCGACGCGCCGCTCGTCGAGGTGACGCCCGAGTGATGCCGATCATCGCCGACGTCGGCTACGCCGAGCAGTGGTACGTGCAGATCCTCAAGTCGGTTGTCCTCTTCGCGATCGCGGTCCAGATCGTGCCGATCGTCCTGCTCGCCGAGCGCAAGCTGCTCGGGCGCTTCCAGCAGCGCTACGGGCCCAACCGGGTCGGCGCGTTCGGCATCGCCCAGCCGCTGGCGGACATCATCAAGCTCGCCACGAAGGAGGACTTCCGGCCCAACACGAGCATCGGCTTCCTCTACGCGCTGGCGCCGGTGATCTCGCTCATCACGGCCTTCGCCGCCTTCGCGATCCTCCCATTCGGCGACGTCGCCGACATCTTCGGCCAGGAGGTCGGCCTCTACGGGCTCGACGTCGGGATCGGCGTCCTCTACGTGTTCGCGTTCGGCGCCGTCGCCTTCTACGGGCTCATGCTCGGCGGCTGGGCCAGCGGCTCGAAGTACTCGTTCCTCGGCGCGATGCGCGCGGCGGCCCAGCTCATCTCCTACGAGGTCGCGATGGCCCTGTCGCTCGTCGGCGTGATCATGATGGCGGGCACGCTGTCGCTGCCTTCGATCGTCGAGGCGCAGTCGAACATGTGGTACGTCGTGCCGCAGTTCGTCGGCTTCCTCATCTTCCTCGTGTCGGCGTTCGCGGAGACCAACCGCGCGCCGTTCGACCTGCCCGAGGCCGACGCAGAGCTCGTCGCGGGCTACAACACCGAGTACGGCGGCTCGAAGTTCGCCTCCTACTTCTTCGCCGAATACGTGAACATCCTCGTCGTCTCGGGGATCGCCGTGACGATGTTCCTCGGCGGCTGGCAGCTGCCGTTCGTCGACCCGCCCGGCTGGGTCGACCCGTTCGTCGTCTTCGGCAAGATCTTCTTCTTCGTGTTCCTCTTCGTCTGGATCCGCGCGACGCTCCCGCGCCTGCGCTATGACCAGCTCATGAGCTTCGGCTGGAAGGTGCTGCTCCCCTTGGCAACGCTCAACGCACTCGTGACCGCAGTCGTCGTGGTGGCGGTGTCATGACAGCGCGCCATTGCTCGACTGCGGTCGTCTTCGAACCGGAAAGCAGGCCCTCGCGATGACCGCGCGCCATTGCTCGACTGCGGCCGGCGTCGAACCGGAAAGCAGGCCCTCGCGATGACAGCGCGCCATTGCTCGACTGCGGCCGTCTTCCAACCGGAAAGCAGGCCCTCGCGATGACCAGCGGACGCTGGAGCCCCGGCGACGACGTCGTCACAGTGCAGCGCGCACCCCAGGCCGGCGGCGCCGGCGGGGCCTACCGCGTGTTCGGCGAGACGCTGCGCGGCCTGAAGACGACGATGGCGCGCGTCTTCGAGGGCCCCAAGACGATCTCCTATCCCGAGGAGAAGGTGCCGGTCTACCCCCGCTTCCGCGGCCGCCACCGCCTGCACCGCTTCGAGGACACCGGGCTTGAGAAGTGCGTCGGCTGCTCGCTGTGCGCGGCCGCCTGTCCCGCCGACTGCATCCGCGTCGTCGCCGCCGAGAACACGCCCGAACATCGCATCAGCGCCGGCGAGCGCTACGCCGCTGTCTACGAGATCAACCTCGCGCGCTGCATCTTCTGCGGCTACTGCGAGGTCGCCTGTCCATTCGACGCCATCACGATGGGCCACGACTACGAGATGTCCGACTACAACCGCTCGGACCTCATCTTCACGAAGGAGATGCTGCTCGACGAGCCGCTGGAGCGCACGCCGCTGCGCAACGAGGGCGAGTAGGGGCGGGGCCCGTGCCTCGCGCGCGTCGAGCGCGCGGATGTTCTGGGGGTGATCGGAGGCGATGTGCGAACCCTGCCGTGATCGTTTGCGTGCCGACGTGCCTGGAAGGCAGTAGTGACGCGCGAGATCACCCGCCCGCGCCTTTTGGCGGACGATAAGCGGTGAGTGCTGGTTTCGTCCAGGAGCAGGCGTGTACGGGGAGCGCCCCCTTCGTCGCGAGGAGCAGAACTCTGTAGACGCGCGCCGACGCTTGCTATCGGCATCCGTCGCTGCCGCGCGGTTTTCGGTTTACCAGCGCATCGCCGCCAGCTTGCCGCTGGAGGGCGAATAGCTGACGCGCAGAGACATTCCGAACGTGCGACCGCCAAGTTCGGGCGGGCGCCGGACCGGGTTATCGGGCGTGAAATCCTCATCGGCGGAGGAGCCGGGTACTGGCCGAGGGCGCTCGTAGCGTCCGCCGGCCCGGACAAGAGAGATGCGGTGGGCTAGGCTGCGCCCGACCGTCGCCCGCTCCCTGGCGCCCAAGATCACCGCGGTCAGACACAAGCTCCGTAGTGCGCTCGCCGTCGTCGCGATGGCGGTGGCGGGGGTCGGGGTCGCTGCGTGCGGCGGTAGCGACAACAGCGGCGGCGGCAGCGGCGATGCCGGCGCGAAGAAGGGTGGGTCGATCTCGATCGGGAGCGTGCTGCCGGACTCCTACGAACCCGGTCCTCTTCCAGAGCGTGCAGGCTAACCAGCCGCTGCACCTCGTCTACACCGGCCTGGTCACCTACAAGGACGCCAAGGGGTCGGAGGGCAACAAGCTCATTCCCGGTCTCGCGGAGGCGATGCCCGCGATTTCGGCGGACCGCAAGACCTACGCCTTCAAGCTGCGCGACGGGTTGAAGTACTCCAACGGCTCGCCCGTGAGGGCCAGCGACTTCGAGCACACGATCAAGCGGCTGACGTTCCTCGGCGGTCCGTTCTCGTCGTTCGTGTCCGGCATCGTGGGCGCCGAGGCGTACCAGAACGCGAAGAAGCCCAATGGCGACATCTCGGGCATCACGGCCGACGATGAGACCGGTGAGATCACGGTGAAGCTCACGCAGCCCGACGGCAAGTTCCTCTACGCGATCGCCCTTGCGAACTCCGCGCCGACACCGGCGGCGAAGTCGCCGTTCAGGTCGTCGTCAGACGTCCCGGGCATAGGTCCCTACTCGATCAAGGTCGAGAACCCGACGCGGAAGTTTGTCCTGACGAAGACGTCGGGCTTCGACATCCCGGGGATCGCGAAGGGCAACATCGACACGATCACGGTCGTCAAGGAGACGGTCCCGAAGATGACCCAGGACGTCATCAACAACAAGCTCGACTTCATGACGGAGGATCCGACGGGCGACGACTTGCCGCTCGTCAAGGCGAAGTACGCCGATCGCTTCCGCATGGATCCCAACCCTCCGAATACGTACTGGTTCTTCATGAACGAGACGCAGAAGCCGTTTGACAAGCTCGAGGTGCGCCAGGCGGTCAACTACGCGCTCGACAGCCGCGCCCTGCAGCGGGTCTTCGGCGGCCGCTTGGAGCCGACGTGCAACTTCCTGCCGCCGGGCTACGCCGGCCAGGGCTACGAGAAGATCGATCCCTGCCCGTACGGCGATCCCAACGGGCCGCCGAACCTCGCCAAGGCCCGGCAGCTCGTGGAGCAGTCTGGCTACAAGGGCATGAGCGTGACGGTCTGGGGGCCCACCAAGGACCCGCGGCCGGCGATCGTCGACTACTACCGTGACCTCCTCAACCAGATCGGCTTCAAGGCGAAGACGAAGGTCCTCGACCAGCAGGTCTACTACGGCACGATCGGGCTGAAGAAGACCAACGCCCAGACCGGCTTCACCGGTTGGTACCAGGACTTCCCCCACCCTGCGGACTTCTTCGAACCGAACCTCTCGAAGAAGGCGCTGGCGTCCTCGCCGACGTTCAACTTCCAGTTCAAGAGCAACGCGGTCCTTGACCGGGGGCTCGACAAGCTGACGCCCGAGACCAATCCGGCGACGGTCGCGTCGGAGTGGGCCAAGCTCGACCGGGCGGTCGTCGAGGACGCCAACGTCGCGGTGTACGGCAACGAGCTGTCGACCTCGTTCTTCTCCGAGCGGATGGTTTTCGAGAACTGCTCGGGAATGCACCCGGTCTACAAGAACGACTGGTCACTGTTCTGCCTGAAATAGCGCAGGGCAGCTCGCCCCCGCGGAGGTTGCCCGACTCGGCGCGCACTCTCGCCTCCGACAGATGTCGCCGCGACGATAGAGCCAGCGAGAGCACCGGATCTCGCGCAACGGGGCACAGGTGTCGACCAGCCTCGCGGCCGCCGCCGCGCCGCCGTGGCCGACATGGGAATCAATCGCTGTGCGCCCGCCTTGCCGACAGCTGATTGAGCATGTCGGCTTCCTGCTCCGGCGTCAGCCCCGGCTTCCCCTTCGCGACTCGGCTTGCGCTCACCCGGGCGACAGTCTTGCGGTCTTGCGCGACGGCCTCCGCCTCAGCTACGTCAAGCGCCACTCGGTGCGCCTCGGCCATCTTGCCAAGCCGATCTCGTGCGGCTTCGCGGTCGACATCAGTGAACTCGGTCGCCCACTTCGCGTCCGCGTCCGCAACTACCGCCTCAACCGTGAGGTCCGGCCTTCCGGCTTCGATCAACGCGCCGTAGCTCTCCGTTGGAGCCTCGTGGACCTTCGAGCGCGCGTATTGGACGAGCGCATCGCCGTCCGCCGCGCGCCCTTCCACTGCTCGCGCGAACCGGTTTACGTACAACGGCTTCTTTCCGGCGTTCAGCGCGCCCGACTTTGGCGTCTCCTCAACGATCTCGCGGAGGCGGACAAGGAGTGCCTGCTGCGCGCGGTTCACGACGACACCGTAGCGGGTTGCACTGGGACGGGCCGGCGCTCTCGGTGGGCGCCTCCAGAAGTGGCACCGTCTGCAACCCGCGACCGCTTTACGCGTGGACGCGAGCGCTACTCCAGTCCGCGGACGAGCGCTGCTTTTGGACGACGACCGGCACTCCGCGTCCGCCCCAGCGAGACTGCTGGGTGTCGCGCTTTGCTGGTGCGCCAGGACGTCCAACGCGAAGCTGTGCCACAACCAGTTGGCGATAGTGTGTGCGAGTGGATTCGGGGGAGGCGCGCGACCGGCTGTTCCAGATCGATCACATCATCGTTCTGATGATGGAGAACCGGTCGTTCGATCACATGCTTGGCTATCTGTCGCTGCCACACGAGCTCGGCGGCGGCGGCCCCCTCTCTGTCAATGTAGCGTGAGTCGTTTTCAACATCAGTAATTTTTCCCGGAAATTGTGCATAACTTGGGCGGGGAACGGGAGCTCTCAAGCGGTATGACGCAGATCACGAGCAACGGGGCTG
>JBPCJA010000229.1:0-9948 GCA_051005755.1 Solirubrobacteraceae bacterium | reverse complement strand
CGCGCCGGGGCCAACATGGCCGGTGGCGTGGCCGCGTCGCTGCTGGGCGCCGCCGGGCCGGGCGGGGCCATCGCCGGCGACCTCGGCCTGTTCGAGGTCGACGAGTTCTGGCTGGACCGGGTCACGGGACAGCTTCGACCGCGTGCGCTGCTGCTGGCCAACCTCTTCCGCGACCAGCTCGACCGCTACGGCGAGCTGGAGACGATCGCCGACCGCTGGGCGGCGACGGTCGCCGTCGCGCCGGACACGCGGCTGGTGCTCAACGCCGACGACCCGCTCGTCGCCGACCTCGGCCGCGAGCATGCGCACGTCACGTACTTCGGCGTGCAGGACGACGGCGTCGCGCTCGCCGGGATGGCCCACGCCTCGGACTCCAAGCACTGCCGCCGCTGCGGCGCGCCGTACGTCTACGACGCCGTCTACATGGGCCACCTCGGGCGGTACCACTGCCCCAACGGCGACGCGCAGCGCCCGCGGCCGGACGTCTTCGCGACCGACGTCGTGCTCGACGGCACCCGCGGCGCCCGCCTGGAGCTGCACCTCGGCGACGAGCGGGCCCCCGTCGTCCTCCCCCTCCCGGGCCTCTACAACGTCTACAACGCGCTCGGCGCGGCAGCGCTGGCGCAGGCGCTCGGGGCCGGCCTGCAGGAGATCGTCGCCGGCCTGGAGACGACGCGGGCGGCGTTCGGGCGCGCGGAGACCGTGCTCGTCGGCGGGCGCGAGCTCGCGATCCTGCTCGTCAAGAACCCGGCCGGCGCCAACGAGGTGCTGCGCACGCTCGCGCTCGACGAGGGCGAGCACGACGTCCTGGCGGTCCTCAACGACCGCACCGCCGACGGGCGCGACGTCTCCTGGATCTGGGACGCCGACTTCGAGCAGCTCGCCGGGCGCGTGCGGCGGGTGACCTGCAGCGGGACGCGCGCCGCCGAGCTCGCGCTGCGCCTGAAGTACGCCGGCGTGCCGGCCGAGCGGCTGCACGTCGTGCCGGCGCTCGAACGCGGGCTGGACGACGCGCTGGCGGCGGGCGAGGGGCGGCTCGTCGCCCTGCCGACGTACACCGCGATGCTCGCACTGCGCGAGCTGCTCGTCGCGCGCGGCGCCGCGGAGGGCTCGTTCGCATGACTGCGACGAGCCACGTCGTCTGGCACGACGTCGAGTGCAGCTCCTACGACGCCGACCTCGCGCTCTGGCGCGAGCTGGCCGCCGCCGAGCGCGGACCGATCCTGGACGTCGGCGCCGGCACCGGCCGGGTCGCCCTGGATCTCGCCGGCCACGGACACAAGGTCGTCGCGCTCGACATCGACGCAGAGCTCCTCGCCGAGTTGCAGCGGCGTGCGGCCGGTCGCGGCCTCGCCGTCGAGACGGTCGTCGCCGACGCGGGCGCCTTCGAGCTGCCCGGCCGCAGCTTCGGGCTCATCCTCGCGCCGATGCAGACCGTCCAGCTGCTGGGCCCGAACGAGCGCGCCGGCTTCCTGCGCGCGGCCCGCGCGCACCTCGCCCCCGGCGGACTCGTCGCCTGCGCGCTCGCCGACGTCTTCGAGGCCTTCGACACCGACCATCTCCTCCTGCCGCTGCCCGACCGGCTCGTCGTCGCCGGCGTGCTCTACTCCAGCCAGCCGATCGCCGTGCGCGACGAGGGCGACCGCGTCGCGATCGAGCGCATCCGCGAGACGCTCGACGGCGAGGGGCGGCGCACGGCGAGCGCGAACCTCATCCACCTCGACCGCGTCGAAGCGGTGCTCGTGGAGGCCGAGGCGTCCGCGGCCGGGCTGCGTCCGCAGCCGGTGCGCGCGATCGGCGCCACCGACGATCACGTCGGCTCGAGCGTGGTGATGCTTCGTGAGCCCTGAGCTGCGCGTCTGCGCGCTGTACCCGGAGCTCATGAACATCTACGCGGACCGCGGCAACCTGCTCATGCTCGAGCGCCGCTGCCGCTGGCGCGGGATCGACTTCGCGCTGACGGCTGCCGGTCTCGGGGAGGCGATCGACCCGCATGCCCACGACCTCTTCTACCTCGGCGGCGGCCAGGACCGCGACCAGCGGCTCTGCGCGCTGGACCTCGTGCAGACCAAGCGCGACGCGCTGCACGCCGCCGCCGCCCGCGGCGCGCTCGTGCTCGGGGTCTGCGGCGGCTATCAGCTCCTCGGCCATCGGTACGCGCTCGGCGACGAGGAGATCCCGGGGATCGGGCTCGTCGACCTCGACACGGTCCGCTCCGATGGCTCGCGGCTCATCGGCAACGTCGCGATCGAGGTCGAGCTCGAGGGCGGTGAGCCCCGGGTGCTCGCCGGCTTCGAGAACCACGCCGGCCGCACGCGGCTCGGCGCCGGCGAGACGCCGCTCGGGCGGGTCCTGCGGGGCCACGGCAACACGGGGACCTCAGGCGCCGAGGGCGTCCGCCGCGACGGGGTCATCGGCACGTACCTCCACGGGCCGCTGCTGCCGAAGAACGCCTGGTTTGCCGACTGGCTCATCCGTCGCGCAGCCGGCGTCGACCAGCTCGAGGCCCTCGACGACCGGCTCGAGGACGCCGCGCACGACGAAGCGCGCCGGGCTGCCGGGTTGTAGCGGGTCGCGCCAACGCTAGGATCCTCCCGTGGGTGACCAGGCCACGCAGTCGTCGGCGGAGCCGCTGGAGTTCCGCGAGGCGACGAAGCGCTACCCCGGCAGCCCGACCCCCGCCGTCGACCAGCTCTCCCTCGAGGTCCCGGCCGGGGAGATCTGCGTCCTCGTCGGCCCCTCGGGCTGCGGCAAGACGACCGCGATGCGGATGGTCAACCGCATGATCGACATCACCTCCGGCGACATCCTGCTCGGCGGCCGCAGCGTCAAGGAGCGCAAGCCCGACGAGCTGCGCCGGCACATCGGCTACGTCATCCAGCAGATCGGCCTCTTCCCGCACCGCACGATCGCCGACAACATCGCGACGGTCCCGGTCCTCCTCGGGTGGCGCAAGGCGCGCATCTCCGCCCGCATCGACGAGCTGCTCGAGCTCGTCGGCCTCGATCCGAAGGAGATGCGCGGCCGCTACCCGGCGCAGCTCTCCGGCGGACAGCGCCAGCGCGTAGGCGTCGCCCGCGCGCTGGCGGTCGACCCGCCCGTCATGCTCATGGACGAGCCCTTCGGGGCGATCGACCCGATCAACCGCGAGCGGCTGCAGAACGAGTTCCTGCGCCTGCAGGCCGAGCTGCGCAAGACGATCGTCTTCGTCACCCACGACATCGACGAGGCGATCAAGATGGGCGATCGCATCGCGATCATGCAGATCGGCGGCAAGCTCGCCCAGTACGCGCCCCCGGCCGAGCTGCTCACGGCGCCCGCGAACGCGTTCGTCGAGGACTTCGTCGGCGCCGACCGCGCGCTCAAGCGCCTCGCGCTCCAGCGGGTGCGCGACATCGACCTCTGGTCGGTCGCGACCTGCCGCGCCGGGGAGCCGACGGACGAGGTTCGCGCGCGCCTCGCGGAGGCCGATCTCGTCATCCCGCTGCTCGTCGACGCCGAGGAGCGGCCGCTCGGCTGGCTCAGCGAGCGCGGGCTGACCGGGGAACGGGTCCGTCCGGAGCTGCGCTCTCCGCCCGAACCGATCGTCGAGCTCGACGACATCCTGCGCGACGCGCTCTCCGATCTGCTCGCCCGGGAGTCGATGTACGGACCGGTCATCGACGCCGGCGGGCACGTCGTCGGCGCCCTCTCGATCCAGGCCATCTCGCACGCGATCGGCCACGCGCGCGCAGAGGTGCCCGGAGCGTCCGAGCGGGCGTCGTGATGCTCACGACGATCATCGCCCAGGGCGGCGGCGGCTTCGTGCGCGACCGCGGGGGCGGCACGGGCTGCCCGGGCAACAACGGGATCTGCCTGGACTGGATCCTGCACCACCTCGACCGGTATCAGACCCCGTTCTTCGAGCACGTCTACCTCAGCATCGTCCCCGTGGCGATCGGCTTTGCAATCGCGCTCACCCTGGGTCTGACCGCCCACCGCCTGCGCTGGCTCATCACGCCGCTCACCGGCCTGACGAGCGCGCTGTACACCGTCCCGAGCATCGCCGCCTTCCTGTTGCTGCTGCCGATCACCGGCCGCGGCAACGACACCGCGATCGTCGCGCTGACCGCCTACACGCTCGTGATCATCTTCCGCAACGTCATCACCGGCCTGGCGGGCGTGCCCCAGGACTCCGTCGATGCGGCGCGCGGCATGGGCCTCACCAGCCGGCAGCTGCTCTTCCGGGTCGAGGTGCCGCTGGCGCTGCCCGAGATCCTGGCCGGGCTGCGCATCGCGGCGGCCACGACCGTCGGCCTCGCCGCGTTCGCCTATCTCGCAGGCGCGGGCGGCCTCGGCCGCAACATCGACGCGGACATCTCCTTTCGCGGCAACGTCCTGGCCTGCGGCGTGCTGCTCACCCTGCTGGCGGCCGCGCTGGACCTCATCGTGCTGACCTTCCAGCGCTTCGTGACCCCCTGGCGGCGAGCGGCGTCCTGATGACCCCGGTCCTGGCGTCGATCCTGGAGACGTTCCGCGACGGCCTGGAGTTCATCTTCCAGCAGCGCGAGTCCGGCGCGGGCACGGTGAACGTCGGCGGCCTGCACGAGGTCGCCCACCTGACGGGTAACCACTTCGCCGTCTCCTTCCTGGCCGTCGTGGTCGCGATCATCGTCTCGGTGCCGATCGGCCTGTGGCTCGGTCACCTCGGCCGCGCCGAGTTCCTCGCCATCGGCGTGGCGAACATCGGCCGCGCGGTCCCGGCGCTGGCGATCATCGCCTTCTTCGTCGCGTTCCTGGGCACGGGCTTCAGGAACATCACCTTCGCCCTGACGCTGCTGGCGATCCCGCCGATCCTCACCAACACGTACGTCGGGATGCGCCAGGTCGACCGAGAGCTCGTCGATGCCGCGCGCGGGCAGGGCCTCAGCGGCTCCCAGATCGTGCGCCAGGTCGAGCTGCCGCTCGCGCTGGCCACCATCTTCGGCGGCGTGCGCATCTCTGCGGTCACGGTCCTCGCCACGGCGATCATCGCCCCGCGCGCGGGCCTCGACACGCTTGGCACGCCGATCATCTCGTCCGAGGTCTACGGCGAGGCGGGCCAGATCGGCGCCGCGATCGTCATCGCCGTGCTGACCCTCACCACCGATGCCGGGTTCGCCCTCGTGCAACGGCTCGTCACACCGAAGGGGCTGAAGGTTGCCACCCGCGGCAGCCGCCCGTCCCGTACCTGGCCCATATCCATAAGGAGAGTGCAGCTCCCGTGACCCGCAGCAGCATCCGCATCCTGTTCGCCCTGCTGGCCGTCGTCGTGCTCGGCGTCAGCGTCGCCGCGTGCGGCGACGACGATGGCAGCACCACATCGACACCCGCCGCGCAGACCACGCAACCCGCAGACAGCGGGGACATCTCCGCAGCGGAGAAGACCGCCAACAAGATCGAGCCGGTGCAGGGCGCCTCGAGCGTCTCGCTGAAGATCGGATCCAAGAACTTCGCCGAGCAGTACATCCTCGGCGAGATCTACGCGCAGGCGCTGCCGGCGGCGGGATACAAGGTCTCCAAGGACCTCGACCTCGGCCCCGAGCTCGTCGCCTACAAGGCGCTGCGCCAGGGCGAGGTGGACGCCTACCCGGAGTACACCGGCACGTCGCTGACGTCGTTCTTCAAGGTGAAGATCAAGGACGTCCCGAAAGATCCCAAGCAGGCCTACGAGGACTCCAAGGCCGCGTACGCGAAGGTCGGCATCACATCGCTGCCGACGACGCCGTTCGAGAACACGTACCGGCTAGCCGTGACGAAGAAGAAGGCCGCCGAGCTCGGCAACCCGACGAAGATCTCCGATCTGGAGGGCAAGGCGCAGGACATGGTCATCAACGGCTATCCCGCGTGCCGCCAGCGCATCGACTGCCTGATCGGCGTCGAGCAGGGCTACGGGCTGAAGTTCAAGCGCTTTTTGCCGGGTGAGAACAAGTTCCAGATCCTCGACAATGGCGACGCGGACATCACGTTCGTGTTCACGACGGATGGGGAGCTTTCCTCGGACAAGTACGTGGTTCTCGACGACGACAAGTCGATCTTCCCGCCCTACAACATCAGCCTCACCGTCCGCGACTCGGCGGCGAAGAAGCTCGGGGCGGAGGGCGAGAAGGTCGTCACGGACGTCCAGAAGTACATGACCGAGGAGATCATGCAGGAGCTCAACGCCCGCGTTGTCATCGACAAGCAGGAGCCGGCCAAGGTGGCCGCCGACTACCTGAAGAACTTCGGGTTCGTCGCGTCCTCGTAGGTCCGCTGGAGCCGAAGCCGCCCTCGCCGCGGACCGTCGTGGCGAGGGCGCCGGCGCCGACGTCCGACGCATGCGCCACCGTACGCGCGTGACCAGCACGGCCATCGACGAGCTCGAGATCCAGCTCCTGCGCCCCGGCGCGAGGGCGCCCCGCCGCACGCGCCCCGGCGACGCCGGGCTCGACCTGCGCTGCGTGGACGCCTTCCGGCTGGCGCCGGGGGAGCGACTGAAGGTCCCCACCGGCGTCGCGATCGCGCTGCCCGGGCAGGTCTGCGCGCTCGTCGTGCCGCGCTCGGGCCTGGCCGCCAACGACGGCGTCGCGCCGTTCCTCGGGCTCGTCGACCCGAACTTCCGCGGCGAGCTCTGCGTGACGCTGCTCAACGGCTCCGCGCACGAGTTCGTCGCCGCGGCCGGCGAGCGCATCGCCCAGCTGCTCCTGCTGCCGTTCTGGGCCCCGGCACTCCGGGTCGTCGAGGAGCTCGCGCCGGCGCCGGATGATCGCGGGACGAGCGGCTGGGGCTCGTCGGGGCGCGAGTGACGCCGGGCGCGGGTACTCTGGTAGGCAGCTGCGGTCGATAGAGGCGTTCTCCCTGCAAAGGCGCAGGAAGCCTTTTGCTCCTCGCCGGTAGATAGACGGCCGGTAGATCTTTTGCTCTTCACCGGTAGATATATGGAAACGCCCTGCAAATATGCTAGATAGTTTTGCTTCTAGCCGGTAGGATATTTCTGTGGCCAAGCGCGACGTCATCGAGTTCTCGCCCGCCTACCGGCGCTACACCCCGGAGCTGTCTGACAGCCTCATGCGGATCTCCACGGCGCTGGGAACCGTCCAGGGTGCCCGGGTCCTTCCTGTGCTCGCCGACCAGTTGCGGGCATCGGCGCGGGTCGGCACGGTCCATTTCTCCAACCTCATCGAGGGCAACCAGCTCCCGGTGATCGAGGCCGAGCGCGCCACCCGTGGGGAGCTTGCCGCCGACAGCCGGGCCAAGATCGAGCTCGTCAACTACGTCGAAGCGCTGGACCTCATCGACCGCCGCCTCGACGCCTGCGCGCTGGAGCTGACCCCCGAGCTCCTGCTGGAGCTGCACGACACCACCACTCGTGGCTTGGGCCGCGAGGACGATCCACACTTCAAGCCGCACCACGTCGGCGCATGGCGCGACGGCCATGCGGTCGTCTTCGATCACCTCACCGGCAAGGTCATGCACGAAGGACCGCCTCAAGACGAGGTCGAGCCGCGGATGACCGGGATGTTCCAGTGGCTGAACCGCAAGCTCGATGCCGGCGACCCGCCGTTCGTCATCGCCGGCGTAGTGCACTACGGCATCACCGACGTGCACCCCTTCGCTGATGGCAACGGCCGAGTCGCCCGTCTGTTTCAGACCGCGCTGCTCATGCGCGCCGGCGTCCTGCCCGGCCGTATGTACTCCTTCGAGCGGTACTACGCAGAGGACCGTTCCGCGTACTACGCCGCCCTGCGCTCAGTGCGGCTGCGCACGCTGAACATGGAGTTCTGGCTGGATTACTTCCTGCGGGGCCTCGCCGAGGAGTACGAGCGCGTGGCGGCCACCGTCATGGATCTCAGCGCCCTCTTGCCAGGCGGGAGCGGCGCGCCGCTTCGCCTCTCCCCTGGCCAAGAACGGGCCCTCGCGGGGCTTGGCGTCCAAGGCAGGCGCGAGTTCACCCGCCGCGACTACGAGCAGGCCGCCGGCGTCAGCCGATCGACCGCGGGCGATGATCTCCGTGATCTCGTACGTCACAGCGTGCTCGGCACGCGCGGGGCGGGCCCGAACACTCGCTACGTGTTCCCTAGCGCAGTCACACGTCGACAGCGGCCCTCACGGGCGGGACGGCCGACGAAGTGGACAGACACCGTCATCGAGGCGGAGCTACGGATGTTCTTGGACGGCAGATCCGAATGGCCGTCCCCTCGGGAGTTCCGCGCGGCGGGCAAGGGTCCGCTGTACGCGGCGGTCACCAAGGCCGGCGGCGCGCCGCGTTGGCGGCGGATCGTCGGCCTGTGAGCGCGGCTCGGCCCGGGCCTACGCAGGCGTGCCGTTCACCGAGAAGCGCTCGAGGCGGGCGGCGAGCGTGGCCGGCACGCGCGCGCGGACGCGGACGCCCTCGGCCGTGTCGGTGCGGTCGAGGTCGCCGACGGCCTCATGCAGCTCGGCGAGGCTCGCGCCGTCCGCGTAGGGCAGCAGCAGGTCGACCGAGCGCAGCGTGCGGCGGAACTCCTCCTCGATGCGCTCTCCGAGCTCTTCGATGCCCTCGCCCGTCGCGGCCGAGATGAGCATGCCGTCGGGATGCTCGAAGGCGAGCTCCTCGCGGCGCTCGGCGTCGAGCGCGTCGGCCTTGTTGAGCACGAGCAGCCGCGCGCGCTCGCCCGCGCCCACGGTCTCCAGGGTCTCGCCGACGGCGCGCAGCATCGCGCGCATCTCCTCCTCCTCGACCGAGGCGTCGACGACGTGCAGGATGAGGTCGGCTTCGCGCATCTCGTGGAGCGTCGCGGCGAACGCGTCGACGACCTGGTGGGGCAGCGTGCGGATGAAGCCGACGGTGTCGCTCAGCAGGTACGGGCGGCCGTTGACGCGCAGCTCGCGTGTCGTCGGGTCGAGCGTGTGGAAGAGGCGGTCGCGGACGCCGACGTCGGCGCCGGTCAGCGCGTTGAGCAGCGTCGACTTGCCTGCGTTCGTGTAGCCGGCGAGCGCGATCTGGGGCAGGTGCGCGCGCTCGCGCTCGGCGCGCATGATCGCCCGCGAGGATGTCACGCCCTGCAGGCGGCGGCGCAGCGCCGTGATCCGGTTGCGCGCGAGCCGGCGGTCGGTCTCGATCTGCGACTCGCCCGGTCCACGGGCGCCGATGCCCGGCTGGGCGGCACTCGCGCCGAGACGCTCGAGATGCGTCCACAGCCCGCGCCTGCAGGCCATGTTGTACCCGAGCTGGGCGAGCTCGACTTGGACCTTGCCCTCGGCGCTGTGGGCGTGGCCGGCGAAGATGTCGAGGATGATCGTCGTGCGGTCGACGACCGGCATGCCGAGCTGCTCCTCGAGGTTGCGCTCCTGGCGCGGGCTCAGCTCGTCGTCGCAGGCGACGACGTTGGCGTCGGTGCGCTTGACGAGGTCTTTCAGCTCCTCGACCTTGCCGGAACCGAGGTAGGTGTTGGGGTGCGGCGCCTCGCGATGCTGGATGAGCTCGCCCACGACGGCGACCCCCGCGGTCCGCAGCAGTTCCTTGAGCTCCGCGAGGTCCTCGCCGTCGGGCAGGGCGGCGATGCACACCGCTCGCTGGGCTGCTCTGGACTCGTGCACCTCTGATCGAGTCTAGGCCGGAAGTACGCGGATCACCGACTCCGCGACGCAAACCGGACGGTCTCCGTCTCTGAGCTCGACGGTGAACCGCTGGATCACCTCGAGCCACTCTCCGCGCTCGGCGACGCTGACGACCTCCAGCGAGGCGCGCACTTCGCCGCCGGACGGAACCGGGGCCGGAAAGCGCACGCGGTCATAACCCATGTTGACGCCCATGCGGGCTCCGGTCGCCACCGGCACGAGCTCGTCGCGAAAGCCGTCGATCAGTGCCAGCGTCAGATTCCCGTGGGCGATCGTGGTGCCGTAGGGGCTCTCGCGCGCCGCCCGCCCGACGTCGGTGTGGATCCACTGGCGGTCGCCGGAGAGCACGGC
>JBPCJA010000228.1:0-12074 GCA_051005755.1 Solirubrobacteraceae bacterium | reverse complement strand
GGTACACGGCTGCTTCTGGCATCACGACGCGACCGCCAACAGCCAGAAGACGGCGGTGGCGTGGGGCAACAACTGGGTCACGGTCGGGATCGTCGTGCGCCCCGTGTTCCTTGACCGCGCGATCTGCATGCCCGTCCTGTTCCGGCTCTGGCAGCCCAAGCGCAAGCACATCGCCGCCGGCCAGCCCGACCCCGAGCGGCCCTCAAAGCCCCCGGTCCCGGTCGGCTTCTTCACCGGGTCCGACTCGGCGGCGATGATGTAGTTCTGCGGGTGGACGATCTGCTCGACGAGGCGCGTGTTGGGGAAGCTCGGCGTGACGTCGACGGTGTACTCGTCGACGATCTTCGTGCCGTCCTTGGCGAATCCCGGGGTCCCGCCGCCCTGGTCGGCGATGCGATCGAAGCTGTACTTGACCGACTTCGCGCTGAACGGCTGCCCGTCATGCATCTTGACGCCGCGGCGCAGCACGAATCGCCAGGTGTTCTCGCCGCGCAGGTTCCAGCTCGTTGCCAGCACCGGCACGATCCCGTAGCTGGGATCCATCCGGACGAGGCCTTCGAAGATGTTGGCGTTCAGCGTGTACTGGCCGACGTTGGCGCCATCCCCGCTGAGCACGTAGGCGTCCTCCTCCGCGCCGATCGTGACGGTCCCGCCCTTTGACCTTGCCGCTGCTCTTCTTGTCGTCACCGCATGCCGCGAGCAGGCCGGTGGCGCCGAGGACCCCGACGCCGAGTCCGATGCGACCAACGAGCTGACGGCGCGTCATCGAGTGGCCGTCCAGCCTCGCCAGCAGATCTTCGAGGATCTCTCGGTCGCTCATGCATGGCTCCCTCGTCGCACATCAGCGCCGGTGGCGACGGACGTCGCCGACGACAGCTCCCCTTTGCTCCGGCGCGAGCGACGTACCGTAGCTATGTGTGCCAGAGCAAGTGCGTGACTCACATATCCTTGCCGAACGCTCGATCCGGGAGAGAGCAGCGATCCCGACGGGCGCCGGCGGCTGCCTGGCAAAGAGAGAGCATCGATGAGCGCGAGCCTTGACCACGATGGAGTCGTCGCCGCCCTGCAGGGCCGCTTGGGAGACCACTGGACCGTGACGGTTCGCTCTGCGAGGCCCGGGGCACCGCTGATCGCGATGTTCAGCGGCGCCTTGCAGAAGGCTGAGCCGAAGGACGACGCGCCGCCCGGCGAAACGGACTTCGTCTGGTACGTCGGAAGCGACGACCGCACCTTCGGCGCGTTCGCGATCCCGAGCGCGGGCTTCCGCCACGCGCAATGGGAGGCGACCCCCAAGGGACCAGCCCTCATGGTGCACACCTCGGACGTGCTGATCGCGCTCTTCCCGCGGTCCGTCGAAGACTGAGACCGAGCGCGATGCGCCGCGTCGCGACCGCCGCGCTCATCCTCGTCGGTGCCGCGATCCTCCTGGCCGCGCAACTCGTCAGCGCGGGCGAGCCCGCGCGTGTCGATGGAGCCGACCGGCCGGTCAGCGTTGGCGCCGGTGATCTCGGCGACATCACCGCTCACAACTCCCCGACGCTCGTCCGCAATCCGCGCGACGGGCATAACCTCGTCGTGACGAGTCGGATCGACTCGCCGGACTTCTCGTGCGCGGTGCATGCCTCGCTCGACGGCGGCCGGCACTGGACACGCACGCCCGTGCCGGTTCCGCGGGGCGCCGGGCGCACGTGCTTCGCACCCGACGCCGCCTTCGGATCCGATGGCAGGCTGCGCGTCTCCTACGTGACGTTGCAAGGTGTAGGCAACCGCCCGCAAGCCGTCTGGCTTGCGTCGTCGAGGGACGGCGGGCGGACGTTGCAGCGACCCCACCGGATCAGCGGGCCGCTCGCCTTCCAAGTACGGATCACAGCCGACCCAGGCAACAGCCGGCGGCTATATGCGACGTGGGTACAGGCACGAGACGTAGGTCTCTTGAAGTTCACCGGACCTGGCAACCCGGTGCTGGCCAGCCGCTCGGATGACGGCGGCGTGACCTGGGGCCGGCCGGTCCGCGTCAACCGCCCGTCGCGCGGCAGCGTGCTCGCGCCGTCAGCGGACGTCGGGCGAAACGGAGAGCTCTACGTGCTCTTCCTGGATGTCGGGGCGGACCGGCTGGACTACGACGGCGGACACCGCGGCGAAGGCGGGCCGCCCTACGAAGGGCGCTTCTCGCTCGTGCTCGCGCGCTCGCTGGACCGCGGCGCGAGCTGGCAGGAGTCCGTCGTCGACCATGGCGTGGTCCCCACACGGCGCTTCATCGCGTTCCTGCCGCCGTTCCCGTCGCTGGCCGTCGACCGCGCCCGCGGGCGCCTGTACGTGGCCTTCGAAGACGCACGACTGGGAACGCCCGACGTCTACGTCTGGTCGCTCGCGCCGGGAAGCGCGCGCTGGTCGAGACCGGTCCGCGTCAACGACACGCCGACGCGGGACGCGAGCTGGCAGTACCTGCCCGAGCTCTCGGTGGCTCCAGGCGGGCGTGTGGACGTCGTCTACTACGACCGTCGGGCAGGTGGACGCTCCAACCTCCGTAACGAGGTCTCGTTGCAGTCCTCCGACGACGGCGCTGCGACATTCGGACCACGGCTGAACCTCACCAGTCAGTCGTTCGACTCGCGGGTCGGCGCGGGCGGCGAGCAAGGCCTCCCAGACCTTGGCAGCCGCCTCGGCCTGGCGTCCGACGATCGCAGCGCTACCGCGGTCTGGAGCGACACGCGTGCCGGGACAGACGCCTCTCACAAGCAGGATCTACGCAGCGCCCGGGCCCTCGTCGACGGTCCCGAGGATGGCAGCAACCTGCGCAACGTGCTGCTGCTCACCGGTGTGGTGCTGCTCGTCGCAGGCTGTCTGGTGGCCGTAGGCGGCCGCCGGCTAGGTGTCGCTTTACATTCACGTGAGAAGCAGCTATAGGTATCTTGCACGTAGCTGATGTCGGCGGCACCGGCCGGGGGGACGTCGGGTCCGACGATCCAGGTCGAATCTCGAGGAGGATGGATCGTGCTTCATCGACGTAGGGTCGGCGTAGGGATGGTGACCGCGGCCGTGGCGATTCCGCTCGCGGTGGTCGCGACGGCATTTGCGTGCGCGAATCTCGCCACGCTCAAGCTCGACCATGGGGCCGCGGCCGCCGGTAGCGATGTGACCGCGTACGGTCGCAACTTCAACAGCAACCCCAACGCGTCGACGGTCACGTTGCGCTTCAACGGACGCAACGGCCGCGTTCTCTGGGAGGGCCGCCCGCAGTCAAACGGCAAGGTCACCGGGACGTTCAAGACCCCCGGCGTTCGGCCAGGCCAGTACGTGATCCTCGCCACGCAGACGGGCATCGACGGCAGGCCGGCAGCAGGTACCCCCGGACGGGCGCCGCTGAAGATCAAGGGTGGCGGGTCGTCGTCCGCAGTGCCGGCGCCGGCGGGCTCCAACGGGCCCACGATGCCATCGCTGCCGGTGGGGGCCGGGATGGTGCTGCTCATGCTTGCGCTGGCCGGTGGTGGTCTGGCGCTCATCCGCGGCGGGCTCCGCCGGGGCGCTCACCGCTCGCCGGCACAGGCGCTGACGTAGCTCTAACAGCATGCGACCCCGATTCACAAGCGGGCCTCGACGAGGCCCGCTGATGCTGGCGATCTCCGCGCACGGACCAATGACTTCCAGAGGTATCCCACGCATGCACAGGCGACCGCTCGCCAACTCGACCCTGCGCCGCCGGCGCCTGGTGTCCGCCGCCCTGGTGACCACCGGGGCGCTTGCGACCGGCGCTCCCGCGCCGGCCGGCGCCGACATCCGTGTGAGCGCAAACACTCCGCTTCGTCCGGGGGCCGACGTCGTCTACGGCCGCGACGCGCTCGGCCTGGCCGCCAACCCGAAGAACCCGCGCCACATCGTCGCGGTGTACGCCGACTGGGTCTCTCTGGACTGCGAGACCGCGGTCTCCACGGACGCAGGCAGGACCTGGCGGCGCTCCCGGCTCAAGGCGCCTGCGGGCTTCGCCGATCCGCCGTGCACGGTCGGCAACCACCTCGCCAACCAGCTCGATGGCGGCATCGCCTTCGGCCGCGGCAACAGCGTGTACGTGACGTTCGCGACCGGAACCGTGCGCCCCGACGGCAATGGCTCGGGCAAGTCCGTCCTGCTCGCCAAGTCGACTGATGGTGGACGGTCGTACGGGACGGGCACCGTCGTGCTACCGGGCGGCGAGGACGCCGACCTGGGTCCGGACTACATCATGCCCAAGCTCGCCGTCTCCCCCGGCAGCTCGAGCAGCACAGACCGGATCTACATCGCTGCGAGCGGCGCCGGCAACGAGAGCCACGACGGCGTGCAGGGCGAGGACACCGTCTTCACGAGCTCCGGCGACGGCGGCAAGACGTGGACGGGACCGCGGATCGCCAACGTTCCCGACGACAACTCGATCGAGCACTCGGGACCGACGCTCGGGCACGACGGCGCCGTCTACGTCGCCTGGCGTACCCGCGGCAAGGACCCGGCCAATCCGGGCAAGTTCGTCCCCGAGGGCACGCTCGTCGTCGGTCGCACCACCGATCTTGGCACCACCTGGACGCGCACGATCGTCGCGGGCGTCCGCGGCTTCGTCTACACGGGCCCGCTCGTCGCGCCATTCACGTTCGGCACGCGGTTTACGGCCTCGACGTTCCCGCGGCTGGCCTCAAATCCGAGCAACGGCGACGTGTACCTCGTGTACGGCAACGGCGGTTCGCCGCTCGTGCCGGGCACCGCGGTAGCCGCCGATCACTTCATCGACCCCGACATGGACGTGTACTTCCAGCGCTCCACGGACGACGCGCGCACGTGGTCGTTGCCGGAGCGCCTCAACAAGGACGCGCCTGCGCAGTTTGAGTTCACCCAGACCCGCCATCCGACGCTGTCCGTCGCCCCCAACGGACGGGTGGACGTCGTGTGGCAGGACCGCCGCCACTGGTATCGCGGATGCACCCACACGCACGCACCCTGCGCGGAGGCGCGGCTCGGCGACACGTACCTGCGCTCATCGCGCAACGAGGGCCGCAGCTTCGGCTCCGAGCGGCGCATCACCGACCGCTCGATGAACAACGACATCGGCTTCGACTACCGCTTCGGCGCCTACTGGGACTACGGTCCGAAGTCGATCCCGCTGGGCAACGACAAGGTCCTCGTCGGCTGGATGGACTCGCGCGACGGCAACGTCGAGACCGACACGATGGGCATCTACCTCGCCCAGGTGAACCTCAAGGCCTCGCGCAAGGTGCCGGTCCGGCGGGTCACCCGCAGCGATGCTGCCGACCTCGCCGTGAAGCTCTCGCAGATGACGTACCCCGGCGGGGCCGAGGCGACGTTGGCGGGAACCTTCGCGACGGCGCCCGCAAGCCGCGTGGTCATCGTCAACGAGCGCGACGTCGCCGGTGCGCTGGCGGCCGGCGTGCTCGCACGGGCCAACCTCGGACCGGTGCTGCTGGCACCGAGCAATGGCCTCTCGGAGAGCGTCAAGGCCGAGCTCACCCGTCTTGCCCCGATCGGGGCGTACGTCATCGGCGCAACCAGATCCCTGTCTGACCGGGTGACCGCCGATCTCGCGGCTACGGGCATCGCTCAGGACCAGATCGTGCGCATCGCCGGCAACGACGTGGCCGACACCGCTGCGCGGATCGCGACCGCGATGGACCGCCGCACTGCCGCCGAGCAGCAGGCCGGCGCGCGGGCGTTCGACGGAGCGGTGATCGTCAACCCGAGCAGTCCTGACGCCGCCGCGATCGCCGTGCTGGCTGCCAACCGCCGTCTCCCGGTGCTGTTCGTCGGCGCCAATGCGATCCCGGCGTCGACCGCCGGCGCCCTATCGGCGCTTGCGATCAAGAACACGATCGTCGTCGGCAGCTCGCGCTGGGTCGGCGACGGGCTGCTGGCCGGGCTTCCGAAGCCGCAGCGCCTTGGCGGTCGCGATGCCGTCGCGACCTCGAGAGCGATCCTCGCCGAATCGCGACGGCGCGGCCTGCCATCGAACATCGTCTACACGGCGAGGGCTTCGCGCAGGATGGACGCCGCGCTGCTCGGTCCCGCCGTCGGACGCATGACGGGACTCTTGCTGCTCACACACCGCGGCCAGGCGGAGGTCGCCGGGCTGCTCGACGCCTTGCGGATGCGCGGGGCGGTCGATCGCGTGGTAGCGGTCGACGGCGCAGGCCGGCGAGGACGATGACCAGGGTGCCCCAGGGCACTGACGAAAGGAGAGGCGATGACGGTGACGTTGCACCGCAGCAGAGGGACGTGCTGCGGTCGTGAAGCCCGGCTCCTGACAGCGGGGGTGCTGGCCTGCGGCGCGGTCCTGCTGCCGGCGGGCACGGCATTCGCACAGGATATGCCGGCGATGAGCAACGGCATGCTGTGCCCGCATGCGGTCGGGGACGCAAGCAGCCCCGCGACGGCAGTCCCGCCCACCCGCAGCACCACGAACGAGGCACCGCTGGGGGCGAAGCCCGCGTCGGCCATGCAGTCGCCTGGGCGCTCGGCGTCCAAGCCCGCATCCAAGGCGCCCGCAGAGCGAGCGGCGGCGACCACACCGGCATCGGCTCCGGCGACCACGGCCGCCAAGAACACGGCCGGCGCGGGCGCCGCAGCCCCAGCTGTGCACACGCAGCGGGCGGTGGTACCGGTCGCGCAGCCGCAGCGGGCCGCGGCGCCGGTCGCGCAGCCACAGCGGGCCACGGCACCGGTCGCGCGGTCGCAGCGTCACGCCGGCACGCCGCGCCGGCAACGGCCGGCAGCGCCGAAGCGCACGGCACCCGCTCGGCACGTGAGCACTCCGACAGCCACCGCGCCGGTGACCCCCGATGTGACGCGCCCGGCTGCCGGGAGCGCACCGCGGGCCACCTCGACGGCGACCGGCACCGAGCCGGCCTACGTCACGTGGCTGGCGATCGGCGGCGTGCTCATCCTCACTGCGTTTGCAGCGGCCATCGTGGTCCTGCGGCGACGTGGCAGCGGTGGCGCAGCGGTCCCCGCCGCTGCGAACGGTCCGCTCGAGCCGTCACTCCTCCGGCCCGAGCCGACTGAGTTCGACGAGGTCGAAATCGCACTGCGCGAGATGCTCTGCGAGGCACGAGCCTGGGAGCTTCTCGGCAACGAGGGTCGCGACACGAGCGCAGAAACGCCCCTCGTGCCGCGCTGAACCCCCAGCGAGAGGCGATCGAGTGCCCGGGGGCGCGGCTACGGCCGCGCCCCCGGATGTTGATGCGTCACCCTCGCGGCCGGGGAACGCGAGCGTCGCCGCAGGACCGACGGTGCAAGTTCAGGACGGCGGCCCATCGCGGGCCGTTTGAGCGTATGCGGTCAGGAACTCGACGTGCGTGTCGCGCGCGACGTCGATCGCTGCGGCGAGCATGTCGAGGCTGCGCTGGCCCTCCGGCGTGATCGTATAGACCCGCGATCGCGGTCCGGCGGCAGGGTCCATCCAGCGCGACGCGATGAGGCCGTCGCCCTCGAGCTCCCGAAGGCTTCGATAGAGGGTGCCCGGTTCGATCTCCAAGCCGCGGATGCTCAGCTCGCGGTGCAGCATGTATCCGTAGCTCGGCTCGGCGCGCAGCAGCAGCAGCAGCCAGGCGGTCCGCAGATCTTTCGGAAGTCGCGGCGGTACGCGAGGCTGCGGACGTTGCGCAGGCACAGGCCACTATATGTTTAGCGCACCTACTGCTGGTCGGTCAAGCCGTCTTGGCGCCGTCGCGCCGGCGGCGTGAGATTGCGAGCACGCCGACGCCGGCGCCCGCGAGTGCCAGCGCGATGCCGGCGAGCAGCAGCGCGGCCTTCGCGGCTGACGACAGGCGCGGAGGATCGTTGAACGCGACGATCCCGCGCGCGAGATCCTGCTTGGCTGTGCGCACGCTGCCGCCGCGTGTGTCCGTCCACACGCCGTAGGCTCGGGAGTCGGTGGAGACGAGGCCGAGCCTGCTGCCCAGATCCGGCAGCCCGCGCTCGAGCCCGAACCCGATCCGCGAGCTGAACGCGCGGTCGGAGAGGCGTACCCGCGGTAGGAACGTCTTGCCCTCGTCGAACGACGCCTGCAGCGAGACCTCGTTGAGCACGTTCGTGCGATCCGCGCGGCGGTCGAAGTACATGACGTCCACGCGCCCGTCCGGCGCGATCGACAGCTTCGGCAGGTACTGGGCCGTCTTGTCGCGGCGCGGCGTGTCGTTGACGCGCACCGGATCGGTCCAGCTGGTCGAGCCACGCGCGAGCGACCACAGCCACACGTCCGCATCGCCGAGCAGTCCGTCCTGGAAGGCGGCGTAGACGCGGCCGCTGCCCTGATCGACTGCGAGCGACGGGAATGGCGGAGTGAACGCGACGAAGCGCTCCGTCGGCGTGACGTCTGTGTCGACGACGGACTCCTTCCAGGTCGCGCCGTTGTCCGTCGAGCGCGCAAGGACGAGTTGCCAAGACCCGGCGTAGGGCGCGCCGCCGCGGCCACGATGACCGCCGGCGTAGTCGAGCACGTCGTCGCCGAGGTCGAGGTAGAGCACGTTCAGCTCGCCGTCTGCGCTGCCGGCCGCCGGCGACGGCGCGACGACGCGGTCGCGCGCGGCGCTGCTGACACGCGTCGGCTCGGTCCAGTTGGAGCCGCCGTCGTCTGAGCGGATCGCCATGATCGGATTGCCGACCGTGGAGAACGCGTAGAGCCCGAGCTCGGAGGCCTTCAGCCAGGTTAAGAAGACGCGCCGGTCAGACCGCGGGTCCGCCGTGAGGCGCACCTGGAAGGCCCGCGGGCCAAGCGGCGTCTTGATCGGCGCAGACAGCGTCTTGCCGCCGTCCGTCGAGCGGCTGATCCAGACCGCGTTGGGAGCGTTGGCGCGTCCCTTCAGCGTGACGTACGAGACGTACAGCGTGCCGTTCGCGGAGAACGCTGCGTCGGGCGCGTAGCACTTGGGCTCCTCGCCGGCGGGCGCCGGGATCGCGGTCTGCGCCCAGCGCCCGCCGCCGAAGGAGACGTGCAGCGCGCACGAGTAGGCGGGCGAGTCGATGCGGTTGGCGGCCACGAGGTTGCTCGCGTCGACCGGGTTGCGCACGAGCGCGGGCGAGTTGTTCGCGCTGAGATCCAACGGGTTGGAGGCGCCGTCGTTGATGGCGAGGTTGGCGCCCAGGGCGCGCGCCTTGTGTGGCGTGTCGAACGAGGTCGAGATCACGATCGTCCCCGCGCCGGCGGCAACGAGCGCCAGCGCCACGACGAGCGTCGGCAGCATCCCTGCCGACGACAGACCGCCCCCCCGTCGCTTGGGCGCGGCCGGCGGCGACGATGCCTCAGGCGCATCCGTCATGAGCCTGCTCATCACTTCGCTTTCGCCTTGCCGAACGACACGTGCTCGCAACTGCTGAGCCGATCGCTGCGGTCGGCGCGGACGCGATCGCGTCCCTTGCCACACAGGATCGTGTCGACCTCGCCGTTGCGAGCCTCGATCGAGTCGTTGCCGGCTCCGCCGTCGATCACGTTGCGCCCGTCGCCGGCGACGATCCGGTCCTTGCCGCCCTCCCCGAACAGACGGTCGGCGTCAAGCCCACCGACGAGGCGGTCGTCGCCGCTGCCGCCGGCCAGCCTGTCGCGCCCATCGCCGCCGTCGAGTACGTCCTTGCCCGACCCGCCGAACAGGCTGTCACGGCCGTCGGCGCCGCGAAGCCTGTCGTTGCCGGAGCCGCCGACGAGCTTGTCGTTGTCGTCGCCGCCGTCGAGCGTGTCGTTGCCGGTGGCCCCGTCGATGCAGTCCTGACCCTGAAAGCCCTTGATGTCGTCCGTGCCCGCGAACGCGAAGATCTCATCGCCTGCGAGCGTTCCAGAGAGCTTGTCGGCGCCGTTGGTGCCGAGCATGCGGTTGGCGCAGCGGCCCGGCTTCAGCGGTGGCACCTGGCTCGACGCGCTCGGGGCCGTAGTCGTGGACGCCGCCGGTGGCCCGGCCGGAGGCGCGGGCAGCGGCGAGTTGTCGCTTCGGAAGATGAAGGCCCGCCCGTCACCGCCGGTCGTGATGTTGGCGAGGTAGGAGGAGGCCGCAAAGTCCAGGAAGCCGTCGCCGTTGAGGTCGCCCATCGGCGTGAGGCCGACGCCGAACCCGTCGCCACGGGCGTTGTCCGGGTTGGGGATCGTCATGACGTCGCGACCGGTCTGGACGTTCATGAAGTGCAGGTCGGCCGGCTCGTCGGTCGCCTCGGTGAACGGATCGAAGTGGAACCCGGCGACAAGCACCTCGTTCGCCGGGCTGGAGAGTCCGTCGACGAGGTTGCCGACGCCCGTGAACGCGCCGCCGAAGTTCCCGCCCACCTGTGGTGTGGGGTCGGTGGCGCTCGCGAACTGCCAGCTGCCGGTGGCGCCACCGCCCCCGCTGACGGCGTTGAACGCCCACAGCTTGCCGTCGTCGGTCAGCTGCGCGTTCTGCAGCGCCGCAGGCAACAGGATGTCCGGCGCCGTCGAGGCCCCCAGGTCGCCCACCGCTCGCCCGCCGTTGAACGAGCCGCTGAACTGCGAGAGCTTCTGCGGCTCGGGGCTCGTGATCGCCGGCCCTCCCGGCGTGGGGATGTTCGCGCCGGTCGCGCCGTTGAACAGGAAGGCCGCGCCGACGCTGTTGAACTCCGCAAGGGTAGGGTTCGCAAGCGGGTAGCTCAGATTGCGGGCGGGGATGACGAAGTCGGGCGCGCACGACGCGGCGATCGGCGGCGTCGAGCAGTTCGCGGTCGCCGCGCTGTCGATGTCCCCAACGCGGTAGAGGTTGCCGCCGAACTCCTGGCCGGTCGTCTGCGCGAACGGGTTCTGAATCGAGTACATCGCCGTTTCGAGGATGAGCCGCGGGTCGCTGCCGGCGATCGCCTCGCCGCTGTACGCCCACGCCTTCCCTGAGGTGCAGCGCACCGGCGCAGCCGGATCGACGGTCGCGTTCTGACACTGCGAGCCGGGCGCCGCCGCGTCCGGACTCGGGGGGTCGGCGCTGGTCTGGACGAAGTTGCGCGCGGTGATGACGACGTCCGGCACGCCGCCGCCGTTGAGATCGCCGATCCGGCTTGCCAGCGGCAGACTCGGGCACGGACCGACCCCGGCGTTGTTGTTCTCCGCCACCGACCCGGCGCACGGAGGCATCGCCTGCGGCGAGGCCATGACCCGAGCGAACTGTGGGCTGACGTTCAGCGCCTGCTGGCGCGCACGGTCGGCGGGCGGCATGTCGATGCGCTTGAGCACCGCGCGCGTCGCACCGTCGATGACATACCCGCGGCCGATCTGCACGTCCGCTGTGGTGGGCGGCGTCGCGCCGCTGGTGGCGTTGACCCGCAGCCCGCGGGAGCCGGCGAGGATCTCCGGGATTCCGTCACCCGGACCGATCGCTGCTGCATCGCAGATCTTGTCGACGTCGGGACCGTCGTCCCCGGGACAGCTGCCGATGTCCGGCATCGTCTCGACGTAGACGAACGAGAGCGCTGGGTCGGGATTGGCGTCAGGGTTGAGCTCCGGCGGCGTGATCGTGTCGATGTGCGCAGCCGTGGCGCCATCGAACACGAACACCTGGCTGCTGGTCGCGTCCTGCGACTGGGCGACGAGTAGATCGAGCTTGCCGTCGCCGGTCAGATCTGCGCTCGCGATCCCCCAGCCGAACGACCCGCCAGGGCGCGCCTGCGGGCTGTCGACGCGTTGAACGTTGTAGGTGCGCGGCATGCCTGGCGCCTGCGCGTGTGCCACAGCGCCCGGCACAGCGGCAACGATTGCCAGGACTCCCGCGCCTATCAGCCGACCCCAACGAATTCCGTTTCGTCTCCTCATGAGGAAGAACCTACGCTCAACTAGGTGTAGAAGGCAATAGATGCTTCGTACATATAGCCAAATTCCGGCCTTTGCGGGGAGTTCCTGAAGCAGTCGTATAGATGTGTTTTGCAGCTACATAGCCTTGGAGGAAATTCGACCGGTTTCCGGTCTTCTGCAACACAGACGACGCGCCGGTTTCCCGGGCTTGCGGCACGACGAAGGGCGGGGACGGCCATCCTCCCGCCCCCCCCTCCGGCCTCCCTGCCGGGTGTGCTTTTCGTTGGTCCGGACGGACGGCGCCTCCGAACCCCAGCGGTGGTCA
>JBPCJA010000227.1:0-7869 GCA_051005755.1 Solirubrobacteraceae bacterium | reverse complement strand
CGGACCGCCGCTACGCCTGCCTGCCATGGGACGTGATCGTCCGGCGTCGCCTGAACCCCGTGCTGCGGGGTTGGGGAGCGTACTTCCGCTACGGCAACTCGTCGCAGAAGTTCGACGCGCTCGACAGCTACGTCAACATGCGGCTCGCGCGGCTGGCCAGCGTCAAGCACGGACGCAACGGCCGAGGCTGGACCACCCGGTTCGACTACGAGTGGGCCAATCGCCTCGGCACGTATCGCCTGACCGGAACGGTGCGCCGCTGGCCTGCGCATGCCTGACGGTGAACGGTGTCGGAGAGCCGTGTGCGGGAGAACCGCATGCACGGTTCGAGGCGGCGGCGGGAGGCGCTCGGGACCAGTCGGCCCTGCCGCGCGGTGCGACGCGACCTCCCGCCGACCCTACTTTCTCAGCACGACCGAGCCGTGCCACCCGGCGTCATGGCGCGCACGCTTCCAAACAGTCTTGGCTCGTGTCAGGTCGGCCTGCATCTCCAGAAGGGCGGACCCGGACACATCGTCGTACCCGCGAACAGAAATCTCGCCCGAGCCGATCTTGGAGCGGACTCCATTTGGGACGTAGCTATCGATAAGAGCCCACCCTTCAGGGCGGAGGACGCACTTGGTGAATCCCTGTGCGGCGAGGGAAAGCAATGTGTCGGGAACTGCCTGCCAAACACCGAGTAAACCGTCCTTGCGCAGCGGCCACACAGCAACCGTCCCCCTTGGAGGCTCCGACTCTGTTGCGGGCCCAGGCAGCCAGTCAGGGCTCACGACTGAGCAACTGGCGGCGTCCGGTGAGCTCAGCGCCCGGAAACGCTGGGGATTGACGCCTGTCACCACTTCATTTGCCAAGTCCGGAGCCCTCATTTGGGTCACCGGCGACTTCGTGCTCGGCGATCCGTTCTCGCAAGGTCTTGCCGACCGACACGATGCACGAACGCTCAGGGTCAACAAACACCGGGTACGCCATGCCCAAGCCGTCTGAGGGCTGCGCGTTGGTACCCGCCCGGAGGAGTCCCTTCCAGAATCGCGTGTTTCGCTGCGTCGACGCATCTGAAAGCAGATCATCGTGCGTTGCCGAAACGCCCGCGGCGCCAAAGAAGCAGTACAGGGCATACTCCTCGACCCGGGCGAATCGACCCTGCGCAACACCCTTCGGATTCACGACAATCGTGACCATCTGGACATACGCGTCAGCGAGTGTCTGTTCCAAGAGCAGCCGAAGCCGATGTACCTCGTGCTCATCGACGGTGACGATGAGCACGGAGTTCTCCGGGTTGAGCAATCGCCGTGCGAGCTTGAGGCGACGCTCCATGAACGCCAGCCACTTCGAGTGGCGGTAGGCGTCATCGGCGTCGACGTAGTCGTTGTTGTACTTCCAGTCCTTGGCACCGGTGTTGTACGGCGGGTCGATGTAGATCGCGTCGACCTTGCCCTCGTGCGTGTAGAGCAACATCTGCAGCGCGTGGAAGTTCTCGGCGTTGATCACCGCGTGGAACGGCTTCTCGCCGCCGCGCACGACCTTCCCGGTGGAGGTGAGGCCGGGATAGATCGGGTCGCGGAACTCCGCGACGACAACCAGGTCGTCCACCGCATGCTCAGCGGTCTCGGCTGGCGACTCAGGCGTGTCTTGGCGGGCCAGCTGGGCCACACGCGCGCCATCGCCCTGGGTGAACCCTATGACTTTCCAGAGGCGCCGGTCAACGCTGCGCGGCGACTCGCCTCGCGGCGCGAGAAAAGCGGACCTTGTCGCCTTTCCGCACGGGCCGGCCCGCGAGCTCGATCATCTCGGGCACGTGGCGCTCGAAGTTCAGGCCGAACGCGCGACGTTCACCGAGCGCCTTGACCTCGCGCTCAAGGTCGGCCGCGAGCTGCGGGTCCCCCTGCTCGACTTGGCGCAGCAGGTTGCTCAGCCGCGACACCCGCGTGCCCTCCACTCACCGGGCAGCGACGGCCGCGCGCAGCGGGCCGTGGTCAACGATCGCGCCATGCGCAGGCGTGGCTCCCCAAGTCATTCGGGTGCGGCTCTTCTGGAGGGACTTCAGAATGCCCGGATTTGCTGACGATTCGAGGCACCGGGGTTCAGGGGTTCTGTTTGCCAGCGAAAGCGCCGCTGTGGAGGCCGGGGAGAAACCCAACTGCGCGCTGAGACGTCGCAAGGCTGCCGGGATACCGCCGCTTCCTTTCGACAGCACGGCGGCCGAGGGCCTACAAAACTGGCTGATTTCCAGGGAATTTGTCGTCCTGGCCTCAGATCTGCCCCAGTCCCTCCAGGAGAGCCGCACCCAAGTCATTCGACATCGCCGTCATCCTACGGGCACCTCATCGCACCTGTGGATCACGCCGCCTTCCTGATCACCGCCCGCTTCCTCGACGTCAACGGCCTGCAGTGGGGACAGCCCTGACGCCCACGATCGCCTATTTCGTGGACGAGCAGTCGAGCGCGCACGAGACGTCAGCCGCCAAGCATGCTGTCGTCGATCAAGCATTAGACCGAAGCTATGAGCCGCCGTTGCACCACGCCGCCGAGCGTGCTCCTTCGGACGACAAGGAGCAGCGTGCGCTGCGACGGCGGGACTATCGTAATGCGCGAGGGGCAGCAGCCTTGGCTACTCCGCGACGCGAGTGCTCGAGTTCCCGAAAAGGGGACCCTCGCCCGTGCCGGTTCTCGTCCAACTGGGCGACGCGCTGGCGCTGCTGGATTACGAGCTTGCGCGCCGCGCCTTGGCGGAGCTTTGTAGTCAAGTAAGTACGTCAACGTCGTTCGGTGTCACTGCTCGCCGTGTCGATTCGGTGGCTGGCGGGATCAGTCTGCTTATCGCCAGACCCGACTAGCGCGATTATCGCGACCCCGACCAGACCCGCGAGAATGGCGCCGCTGACGAACGCGGGGTCGCTCGTCTCGCCTTCCGTCATGGACGCGAGTACATCCAAGCAGTACCACTCGGCGCCCACGAGCATCAGGAGGAGCATGCCTCCATAGACCGCGCCCCCGACGAGGGTGTCGTGCCGCATGATCGACTGGCTATCGTGGGCGAGCCGTTCGAGCCACGTCGCGAGCGAAGGAGCTTGCGACTGCACGACACGCCAAGCCTCCTCCACGTTCTTCGGCATGGCTGCGTCTAGTGGACGCGGTGCGAATCGCCGGAGGCGGAACATTCGAGACTCTACCGCCAGCGCGAGCAGCAGCACGGGAATCACTTGCGCTGCCGCCGAGAAGAACTCGCGACCCGCGCTCGATGGCGCCCACGTGACTCCAGCAGAGACGGTTGCAAAAAGCACGAGGAGCGACCACAACTCCCTGAATGATCCGAGATATCGACGGAGGCCATATATGCACCAGTAGACGTAGAGCACGCACAGCGCCCGCCCAAGGCGGAGCTTCCGCCATGGCCTTGCGGTAGACCCTGACATTACTCGAGCGTACGGCCACTTCGGCCGTCTAGCAATATCTCCTTCGGCAGCACGGATCAGAGGACCGGATCGGGCCAGGCGCCTGCCCCGCGTCGTCCGGCGGGTCAAGGCCGTCTGGACCCTCAGCCTGTCGCTACGCCAAGCCGCCCGCATCGGGGGCGAGGAGGAGCGCTGGTGCGAGCTCCTCACCCGTTCCTGGTTCATCGTCGACGTCCTCGAGCGCGCGAGCGAGCGACCACGAGAGATCCAAGTTCGCTGCATGCTCGGGCTTCACACTTTCTGCTGAGCAACAGTGTCAACCACACGCTCGGTGAGCCGGACGAGCGCAGCCGCCGCTCGCACGAGCAGAGGCCACGCGCCTGGTGCAGCTCCTGCCCCCACGCGCCGGCCGCCAGCACTCTCGGCTGGTCCCGCCGGGAGTCGTCCCGCCGCGCTATCGCTCTTGGACGGTTGCGACACTTGAAGCCATCGATCCGGCAGCGCGGCATGCCGATACGGAATCGATGCCCTGCTTGCCGGAGCCGCGCAATGGCAGCTCGCAGCTCCATAGTTGGCCGCTCCCGAGACGAGTCCCGAGCGTCGGGGCATTTCCTCGCCCAGGAACTCCTTTACAAGCTTTGGGGTCCGGCCCCGGATCGTCGGCGCGCGCTCGGGCGAGCTGGCGTTTGACAGCATCCTTACGAGGCTCGCAAGCTCCATGCCCGCCTCGACGACGCAGAGGGCGCGCCGCGGGTCCAAGAGCTCGGTGAGCTCCTCGGCGAGCAATCCGATCAGGAGCTGATACGCCGAACGTAGGACGTTCGTCCCGATGCGAACCGACCCTAGGCGACGGGCGCCGGCGCGCCGCGCACGGGATAGACGGCATCCTCGGCGAGCTCGTCGAAGTCCTCCGCCCGCGTGTCGTCGCCGGCGTCGCGGGCCCCGGTTCGGCGCAGGACGAGCGTCAGCACGATGGTCACGACGAGGTTCGCGGTCAGCGCGAAGACGCCCGTGTAGGCGTTGATCTTCGTCCCGAAGAGCTCGAATGGGTACGTCGGCGCGAAGTCCTGCGAGGAAGCCATGAGCGTGCCGACCACCATCCCCACCGCCCACCCCGCGACGAGCGCCCAGCGGTGCAGCCAGCGGGTGTAGAGCCCGATGACGATCGCCGGCAGCGTCTGCAGGATCCAGACGCCGCCGAGCAGCTGCAGTTCGATCGCGTACTTCGTCGGCAGCGTCACGATGATGACGAGCGCGCCGATCTTGACGAGCAGCGAGACGATCTTCGCCACCCGCGCCTCGTCGCCGTGGGAGGCCTGCGGCCGCAGATAGGCCTTGTAGATGCTGCGCGTGAAGAGGTTCGCCGCAGCGATCGACATGACCGCCGCCGGCACGAGCGCCCCGATCGCGATCGCCGCGAACGCGAAGCCGACGAACCAGGACGGGAAGACGTTGAGGAAGAGGTCGGGCACGGCGAAGTTCGGATCGCTCGGGTCGATGCCGCGTGCGATCGCCATGTAGCCAAGCAGCGCGATGAGGCCGAGCAGGAACGAGTAGGCGGGCAGCAGCGCGGTGTTGCGGCGGACGGTCTGGGCGCTCTTGGCACTCAGGACCGCCGTGATCGCGTGCGGGTAGAGGAAGAGCGCGAGCGCCGAGCCGAACGCGAGCGTGGCGTAGGCGACCTGCGCGTTGGCGCCCGCCGGGATGAGTGCGCCCGGCGTGTCGCGCGTCGGCAGCGCCTTCTCGGCGGCGTCGAACATCGCGCCGAAGCCGCCGATCTTCGACGGGATGTAGATGACCGCGACGAGGATCGTCACGTAGATGAGCGTGTCCTTGACGATCGCGATGAGCGCCGGCGCGCGCAGGCCGGACTGATACGTGTAGGCGGCGAGGATGACGAAAGCGATGATGAGCGGCCAGTCGCCCTCGACGCCGAGCGCCCCCAGCACGATCTGCATGCCGACGAGCTGCAGCGCGATGTAGGGCATCGTCGCGAGGATCCCGGTGAGCGCGACGAGCAGCGCGAGCTGGCGCGAGGCATAGCGCCCGAGCACGAAGTCCGCCGGCGTCACGTAGCCGTTGGCGCGGCAGACGCTCCACAGCCGCGGCATCACGATGAAGGCCAGCGGATAGACCATGATCGTGTAGGGCAGCGCGAAGAAGCCGATCGCGCCGGCGCCGAAGACGAGGGCGGGGACGGCGATGAACGTGTAGGCGGTGTAGAGGTCGCCGCCGAGCAAAAACCACGTGATCACCGTGCCGAAGCGCCGGCCGCCGAGGCCCCACTCGTCGAGGTGGTCGAGCTTCGCCCGGCGCCAGCGCGACGCGACGAAGCCGAGGACCGTGACGAGCGCGAAGAGCGCGACGAAGATGACGAGCGCCGTCGTGTTGGTGTCGTGCGCCTCGGTGATGAGCGCGAGCGTCATCGCCGCCGTGTCGCGAGGAAGACGACGAGCGTCAGAACCGCCGAGACGACGACCCAGGCGAACTGGTACCAGTAGAAGAACGGGATCCCGGCGAGCTCGGGATCGCGGGTCGCGTACAGCGGCGGATAGAGCAGGCCGAGCAGCGGAAGCGCCAGCAACGCGTACCACCAGCGGCTCGGGTGATCCTTCATCCCGCGCCTGCTCCTGCCCGTGCGGCGCGCGCTACAAACTGGCCGGTGCACGGAGACCGGCCAAACGGGTACAAACCGCACATCGACTCCCTGCGCGGACAACTGCTCATCGCGGGCGCGACGCTGCCCGACCCGAACTTCGCGCGGACCGTCGTCCTCATCTGCCAGCACAGCGAGGAGGGTGCGCTCGGGCTCGTCCTCAACCGGCCCGGCGAGCTCGTGATCGGCGATGTGGCGCCCGAGCTTGCGGGCATCACCGGCGAGGACGCGATCATCGACTCCGGCGGCCCCGTGCAGCCCGACGCGCTGCTCGTGCTGGGCGAGTTCGAGGACGCGTCCTACGCGGGGATGGCGGTCGTCGGGACCGTCGGCCTCATGGGCGACGGCCGCGAGATCTCCGACCTCGTCGACGTGACGCGCCGGGCACGCGCGTTCGCCGGCTACGCCGGGTGGGCGCCGGGCCAGCTCGACGCGGAGGTCGAGCGCGACGACTGGTTCGTCGCGCCCGCCGGCATCGACGACATCTTCGACCCCGATCCGGACGAGCTGTGGCGGCGCGTGCTCGAGCGCAAGGGCGGCCACTTCGCGCTCGTCGCGCGGATGCCGATCGACCCTTCGGTCAACTGACCGGTTTCCGGCTAGTCTCGACCGATGGCCGAGACGACGAAGTTCCTCCTCTCCGAGGATGCGATCCCGACCCACTGGGTCAACCTCCTCCCCGACCTCCCCGGCGAGCCGCTGCCGCCGCTGAACCCGCAGACGATGGCGCCCGCCGGGCCGCCGGACCTCACGCCGATCTTCCCCATGGAGCTCATCGGCCAGGAGGTCTCCGCCGAGCCCGACATCGAGATCCCCGAGGCGGTCCGCGACGTCTACCGCCTCTGGCGCCCGTCGCCGCTGTACCGCGCGCGGCGTCTTGAGGCGGCGCTCGGCACCCCGGCGCACATCTACTACAAGTACGAGGGCGTCTCGCCGGCCGGGTCGCACAAGCCCAACACGGCGGTCGCACAGGCATACGCCAACGCGCAGGCCGGGGTGAGGAAGCTCACGACCGAGACCGGCGCCGGCCAGTGGGGCTCCGCACTGGCGTTCGCATGCTCGCTCTTCGGCCTGGAGTGCGAGGTCTTCATGGTCGGTTCGAGCTATGACCAGAAGCCCTACCGGCGCTCGATGATGCAGACGTGGGGCGCGACCGTGCACCGCTCGCCGTCGTCGCTGACGGCGTCAGGCCGCGCGAATGCCGAGCACCCGACCGGCTCGCTGGGGATCGCGATCTCGGAGGCCGTCGAGATCGCCGCGCAGGATCCGGAGACCAATTACGCGCTCGGGTCGGTGCTCAACCACGTCCTGCTGCACCAGACGATCATCGGCCAGGAGGCGATCGCCCAGATGGAGCTGGCGGGCGAGGAGCCCGACGTCGTCATCGGCTGCGTCGGCGGCGGCTCGAACTTCGCGGGTCTGGCGTTCCCGTGGCTGCGGCGCAAGCTGCGCGCCGGCGGCGCCGGCCCGCACTTCCTCGCCGCGGAGCCGGCGGCCTGTCCCACGCTCACGCAGGGCGTCTACGCCTACGACTACGGCGACACCGCCGGCCTCACGCCGCTCATGCCGATGTACACGCTCGGCCACGGCTTCGTCCCGCCGCCGGTCCACGCCGGCGGGCTGCGCTACCACGGCGACGCGCCGATGCTCTGCGCGCTGCTGAGGGCCAGCATGCTCGAGGCGCGCGCGTACCGTCAGACCTACATCAGTGGGTAGGGATCAGCTGATGTCGGTGTGGTGACTGGCGGGCCGGTCGCTGGTTGATCCCCGTTGACGTAGAAAAGCCCCGCAGATGCGGGGCTTTTCCGTCCGGTCTGGCCG
>JBPCJA010000226.1:0-5809 GCA_051005755.1 Solirubrobacteraceae bacterium | reverse complement strand
CAACGACCCGCGCCCGCACTACGCGCACCAGACGAACCTCATGTCCGAGTCCGCCAACCCGAACATCGCCAACAAGGGCGACGGAATCCTGTACGCGGTCATCGGCGAGGCCGTCGACCGCTACCGCAGCTACTTCAGCGTCCCGTTCGAGCAGCCTGGGATGAACGCGCTGAAGGACCAGCTCCGGCGGCAGGTCGCCTGGACGAACACGAGCACCTCCCAGGTCAACGGCTACATCCAGGACGGCAAGGTCAACATCGTCTCGACCGTCTCGCGTGACGTGCCGATCACCGGCACGACCACCGGCGACCTGCACGGGGGGCAGCGCTCGGGATGGCTGGCCGTTACCAGCGGCACGACGCCGCTCGACCTCGAGGAGCCGCGCAACACATCGGCGCCGGTGATCTCGGGCGAGAAGACCGTCGGCAGCACGCTGACTGCGACGGCGGGCACCTTCACGGGCACGCCGTCGCCGACCATCACGTCGCGCCAATGGCAGCGGCGCACTCCCGGCACCGGCGCGGCCGCCGGCCCGTGGACCGACATCCCGGCAGCGACGAACGCCACCTACGTCGTGACGACGGCCGACCAGGGCCGGGACCTGCGCTTCGTCACGACGGCGGCCAACCGCCACACGACGTGGGGCATGGGACTCTCGGCGCCGTTCGCGATCCCCGCGCCGGTCGTGGTGACGCCACCGCCGGTCACCACCACCCCGCCGCCGGTCACCACCACCCCGCCGCCGGTCACCACCACCCCGCCGCCGGCCGACACCACCCCGCCGCCGGTCACCACCACCCCGCCGCCGGCCGACACCACCCCGCCGCCGGCCGGCACGACGCCGCCGCCGGCCGGGACCAAGCCGCCGGCCACCGGTTCGACCGTCGTGCGCCCCCCGTTCAGCTGCAAGGTCAAGCGGGGCACGCGCCTGACCCTGTCCTGCACAGTGCGCAACACCGCCGGGAAGCCGAGAACCACGAGGATCCGGGCGATGCGCGGGAAGCACGTGGTGGGCCGGGCGTCCGGCCGGGTGCGGCACGGCAACCAGGTGCCCATCCTGCGGTTGAAGCGCACCGCGCGACGCTCCGACACCCGCATCACGATCGTCGTGACGCTGGCCAACGGCAAGACCCGCACCATGACGCGCACGCTGAAGCTGTAGACGAGATCTGGGCGCAGGCCCGCCGGAGCCCCGCCGGCGACCGTTCGAGCGATTCCAGCTCGGGTCGCCGGTCCGGCGAGGCCACGTCGAGGACGGTCAGCGCCCGGTCATCCGACCGGGCGCTGCCGCGTTCGGGGCCGGCTTATCGGCGACGCGGGCAGGGACGCGACGGCGCCTGCAGGTCGACGTCCTTCACGATCGTGTTGATGCCCAGGCGCCCGGCCGGGGGGCACAGGCTCTGCAGCGTGCCCTGGTATTCCACCTCGTAGACCGGCTTGCCCCGCCTGACGAAGGGCCGGTAGCGCTCGCACTCGTCGTACTGCAGGCACTGCTCCACGACCGCAAAGTCGAAGCGGGGAGCAAGGGCGCTCACGAGGTTGGCGCTGTTCTTCAGCCCCACCCCAAGGCCGAGCCGGTGAGCGGTCCTCGCCAGCCAGCGCGTGAAGCGCAGGGCGTCGCTCCTGCGCAGGGGAAAGCCGGTCTGGTTGTCATAGCCGTCGACGTTGTCGGGCTCCACCGCGTCGAAGCCCTTGCGCGCGCATGCGCGCATCCGCGCGCGCAGGCCCGGCGCGATGAGGTCCAGGCGCCGGATGTCCAACCAGCGCTCGTTGCCGAAGCCCTCGACCGGCCGGCCACGGATGCTCGTGGGGAAGCGACGGCTGTCCGAGCGAAAGCTCTCGTACGTGCCGGCGGAGAAGTAGCAGACGACGTAGCGTCCCTCGCGCTTGAGCGCCCGGACCGTCGCCCGGGGCGTTTCGACCCCGTCGACGTCGAACACCTTGGCCGGGTTGGCGCGGTCGATCGGGTCCTGCAGCTGGTACTGCCACTGGGCGTCAGGCGGGCGGGGCGGCCTGCGCGCCGCATCGCTGGACGTGTCGCCACAGGCACCTGCGACCACTGCCATCGGCATGGCCAAGGCAAGGAGTCGCCTCATTCGTCGACTCCAGTGGCTCGTGGTCGCGCGGCTGCCCGGGTCGGGGCATGGGGAGCACGATCCAGAGCGAGCACGCTGACCGCGGGCACGAAGCCCTCGGCGCGTGAGCGCTGCACGATCGCCTCGGCCTCCGGATGGCCTGGCTCCGTGTAGTCCAGGGTCAGGACGACGAGACCCCTCGCGCGCTGCCGGCGAAGGGCGCCGAGGATCTCGGCGGTCTCCTCAGGCGGGGAGGCGCCATACCGGCCGTCCTCCCACCGCCACCAGGTGTCCTCGCGAGAGATGGCATCGACGGGCAGGCGGTCGATCGTCGCCAGCCCGTTCTGCGCGATCAGCACCGACTCGGCCGCCGCCGCGCGGATCGCCTCCACGAGCTCCACGATCGCGTCCTGCGTCTGGGGATGGTCGTCCGCGACATCGAGGTTGTCGAGGAACAGGCCGTCGAAGCCCAGCTCCTGCAGGCCCGCCGCCTCGCGCGCCATGATCCGCCGCCATCCCTCCGCGCGCGCGTCGACGAAGCGCTCGCCCTCCCACCCGGGCATCGGTCCGAACGTCCACTCGGGCGGCACCTCGGACGCGTATGGCCGCCAGTCCTCGAGCGTGCCGACCGACAGGTAGGCGATCACGAGCGCGCCGGTCGCCCGGGCCGCCGTCAGCCGCGCGCGCGCTCCCGTGTCATCGCCCGCGGCGTCGCGCAGGCCATCGACGACGATCAGATCGGGGGCGCCGAGCGCGGGCAGCGCGTAGGCGCCGATGACCGGGGCCCAGCTGTCCACGCGGTGGAGCGCGGCGAGCCGGGCGATCCGGGTCGGCGGCTGATCGTTGCGGTGGTGCGTCACGCGAGCCCCTCATCCTGCCATTCCGGCGCCCGGTTAGAGTGCGCTCCATGCGTTCAGTGGTCACCGGCGGCGCCGGCTTCATCGGCTCAAACCTCGTCGACGCGCTGCTCGACGCAGGCGACGAGGTCCTCGTCGCCGACAACATGTCCTCCGGCCGTGAGGCCAACATCACGGGAGCGCTGCAGCGCGGCGCGACGCTGCAGCAGCTCGACATCCGCGACGCGCCCGGACTGCGCAGCAGCTTCCAGGCCTTCCGCCCCGACCGGGTCTTTCACCTCGCCGCGCAGATCGACGTCCGCGTATCGATCGAAGCGCCCGCACTCGATGCCGAGGTCAACGTCATCGGCACCATCAACGTGCTGGAGGCCGCCCGGCACAGCGGCGCCCGCCGGCTCGTGTTCGCCTCCACGGGCGGAGCGATCTATGGGGAGACCGAGAACCTGCCGACCTCGGAGGCCGAGGAGCCTCTGCCGATGGCCGGATACGGCCAGAGCAAGTTCTGCGCCGAGCGCTATCTCGGCCTGTACGAGCGCCTGTACGGGCTGTCCACGATAGCCCTGCGCTTCAGCAACGTGTGTGGCCCGCGCCAGGATCCGAGCGGCGAGGCCGGCGTCATCGCCATCTTCTGCGGATGCTTTCGCGACGGCAAGACGCCGACGATCTACGGGGACGGCACGCAGACGCGCGACTACCTCTACGTCGGCGACCTCGTGGACGCCCTCGTCGCCGCCGGCAGCAGCGAGGCCACCGGCGTCCTGAACGCGGGCACCAGGCAGGAGACCAGCGTGCTCGACCTCGTGCGGCTGCTGGGCGAGATCCACGGCGACGGTGCGCCCGAGCCGCGCTTCGCGCCGCCGCGCCTGGGTGAGGTGGACCGGTCGTGCCTCGACGCGACCCGTGCGCAGGAGGTGCTCGGCTGGGAGGCCACGACGGATATCGCCGACGGCCTGCGCCTCACCTACGAAGCCGCGCTCGCCGAGGCTCGCTGACTTCGACGCGCGGCAGCGCGGTCTCACGGCCGGCTGCGTCAGGATGCCACGCCGTCCGCGCGCCTTCGTGCGCGGATGAGCAATAGACCGGAAGTCGGCGCGTCGCAGCCGCGTTACTGAGGGCCGGGGGTCCTCTCATGTCAGGGAGTCATCGTGTCCCACTTGCTGCGCCGTTGTTCCGCTTCGCCGGCCGTTGGCCGCCGGATCGTTCCGTGGCTGCTCGTCGCCGCGTTTGTGATCGCAGGCGGCCTGAGCCTCGATGCGCCGAGCCCCGCGCACGCCCTCGCGCGCCTGGCGCAGTGCACCAACAACCTCGACGACGACTCGACGGCAAGATCGACTTCCGACAGGAGCCCGGATGCAACTCGGCGAACGATGCGAACGAGGCAGACCCGGTGCCGCTGCCGGCGTGCTCCGACCGGGCGGACAACGACCTCGACGGCAAGACCGACTTCCCGACTGATCCCGGCTGCCCGGCGGCGGGCAACAACAACGAGGGCGATCCGGCGTCGCTGCCGGCCTGCTCGGACGGCGTGGACAACACCGACGCCGACGGCAAGATCGACTACCCGGCCGATCCGGGCTGCAACTGGGCCGCCGACAACTCGGAGGCCGACCGGGCGTGCTCCGACGATCTCGACAACGACGCCGACGGCAAGGCCGACTTCCCGAGCGACTTCGGCTGCGACAACGTCAACGACATGAACGAGTCCGATCCACCCCAGTGCAACGACGGCCGTGACAACGATGGCGACGGGACGCTGGACGCCGACACCAACATCGCCACGCAGAGCCCGGATTCGGACTGCCTGTCGGCCCGTCGACGCCGTCGAGGCGCCGGCGCTTGCGCTGTGTGCCGACGGCGCCGACAACGACGCCGACGGCAAAGTCGACTACCCCGCCGACCCCGGCTGCCTCTCAACCGCCGACAACGACGAAACCGACCCACAGGCACCGCCGCCACCGCCGCGATGCGCCGACAACGTCGACAACGACGCCGACGGCAAAGTCGACTACCCCGCCGACCCCGGCTGCCTCTCAGCCGCCGACGACGACGAAACCGACCCACAGGCACCGCCGCCACCGCCGCGATGCGCCGACAACGTCGACAACGACGCCGACGGCAAGACCGACTACCCCGCCGACCCCGGCTGCCTGACAGCCGCCGACGACGACGAAACCGACCCACAGGCACCGCCGCCACCGCCGCGATGCGCCGACAACGTCGACAACGACGCCGACGGCAAGACCGACTACCCCGCCGACCCCGGCTGCCTCTCAGCCGCCGACGACGACGAAACCGACACGCAGGTCTTCTTCGTGCTGCCGTCGAGCGTCCAGACGCCGTTGCAGACGCCGTTGCTGACGCCGTTTCCGATCGTCCGCCTGCGCGGGCGCACCGACCGCGGTCGTGTGCGGATCACGCTGCTCACGGTCCGCGCACCGGAGGCTTCGCAGGTGTCGATCTACTGCACGGGCCGTAGCTGTCCCCGCAAGCGGCTGGCGATCCGGGCGGGCAAGAAGGTCGTGCGGGTGCGCCAGTTCGAGCGCAGGTTGCGCGGCGGAACGGTCCTCAAGATCTACGTCACCAAGCCCGGCTTCGTCGGCAAGTACACGCGCTTTCGCTTCATGAGCAAGCGCGTGCCCCTGCGCGCCGACCGCTGCGCGAACACGCCCGGCACGCAGCCGCGCGACTGTCCGGCGTCATGATCGCCCAGCTCAGCTCGATCGGCGGAGCGCGCCCACACACCGCGCTTGGTGGTGCCCGCCGGAAGTTCTGTCTGCTTGAAGGAAGAGCGGTTTGGTTGACGAACGTTATGGTGTGGGACGGGCGGCAACACCGATCGAGCTCGACGCCGATGAGCGTGTCGAGCTTGAGCGTCGC
>JBPCJA010000225.1:0-11654 GCA_051005755.1 Solirubrobacteraceae bacterium | reverse complement strand
GACGGCCGTCGCGAGGGGCGGGGGGATCGACCACCCGCGCAGCACGAGCGAAATGAGCAGCGCGCGGCCCGCAGGCGCGGTCCACGTGCGGCCCTGGCGTCCGCGGCCGGCGCGCTGCTCGCCGGCGGTGACGAGCGTGCCGTGTGGCGCGCCGCCGGCCGCCAGCGCCCGCGCGCGCTCGTTCGTGGAGTCGGTGGCGCGCAGGTGCAGCCGCGGCGTGCCCAGCCGTGCGGTCACGACTGTGCGTCGGGTGCGATCAGGACCTCGTCGTCGATGTCGAGCCCGAGCGCGGCGAGCGCCGAGCCGCGGTTGACAGCGAGCGCGAGCGTCCGGTAGCCGTCCTCGTAGAGCAGCAGCCCACCCGCCGGCACGTCGGCGAAGGTCGTCGCGTAGAGCCCGCGCTCGCCGTTGACCGTGACGGCTCGTCCGAGCCGCAGGCCGCTGCCGGCGACCTGCGCGTGCTCGACGTCGAGGACGATGTTGCCGTAGCCGTCTGCCTGCAGGACATGCGCGAGCAGGCCGTCGGCGGTGAGCCGCGCGCGATGGAGGTCGAGCGCCATGAGCTCGGCCGGGTCCAGCGGCTCGCCGGCCTGCGCGAGCGACGTGCCGGCGGCGAGCTGCGCGGCGACCGGCGCGAAGACGTCGCGACCGTGAAACGACGCCGACACCGGCTCCAGGCGCAGCGGCGAGCGGCCGACGTCGACGGCCTCCACGACACCGCCGAAGCGCTCGGCCGCCGCCGTGAGCAGGCCGTTGTCCGGACCGACGAGCAGCCGCTCGTCCTCGGCGCAGCGCAGCGCCACCGCGCGCCGCTGCGCACCGACCTCCGGGTCGACGACGGCCAGATGCACGCCCGCGGGCATGAACGGCAGCGCGCGGCGCAGCACGATCGCGCCCGAGCGGACATCGTGGCGGGCGATCCCGTGGGTCACGTCGATGACGCGCACCTGCGGCGCGATCCGGGCGATGACGCCGTGGCAGACACCGACGAAGTCGTCGCCGAGCCCGTAGTCGCTGAGGAACGTCACGACCGCCATGCGCCGGTCGAGTGTAGGGCGCGTCGAGTGGGTATCCGGAGGAGGTGCGCCGGGGATCGCGTCAGAGCATGCCGACCGTCCTCGAAACGCCGAGCGGGTTGCCCGACGGCGAGGACGAGGTCACGCCGCTCGGCGTTCCCGCCGATGACGAGGACGACGGCGGCGGCGAGCAACTGCCGGGCCTCCCGGAGGGCGAGCCGGACACCGCCGGATAGCGACTGGTGCCGACCGGCCCTCCCGCGCTACATTTCGAGCGCGGGGCGGGAGGGAAACCGCCCGGTATCGATCACAATCGACGCTGGAGGAGGTGATTTCATGGTGTCGCCCACGTATCTCCTTCTGGCGGTTCTGGCGTGTCTCGCCATGCTCGTCATCCTGGCGCTGTTCGTGCTCCTTCCGGACACGGGGCACTTCGCGAACATCTGACGGTCCGTCGTCGTAGGCGGGGTGCTCAGGCGGGCCGGGACGGCTCCCGGCCCGCGGCTCCCGCGTCCAGCACGATCACTGCTTCGCCGGATCTACGTCGCGTCGGCGACGAGCGCGTCCACGAGCCCGTCGGGCGTGTGTTCGACGGCCTCGACATGCGGCTCGAGGCCGTGCTCGCGCAGCGCGGCGCTCGTGATCGGGCCGATCGAGACGAGGCGCGTGCCGTTGCCTGGCGCCACGCCGCCCGCGAGGAAGAAGCGCACCGCCGACGCGGAGGTGAACGTCACGTAGTCGGCGACGCGCGCTGCGTCGTGCGCGGCGGGCTCCAGCGGCTCGGCCACGGTGCGGTAGAGCGGCAGGATCTCGACCTCGGCGCCGCGGGCGCGCAGGGCGTCGGGCAGGACGTCGCGCGCCTGCTCGGCGCGGGCGATGAGCGCTCGCCGCACGGGCCGACCGGCGAGCTCCTCGACGAGCGACTCGGCGACCGCCCGCGGCGGCACGACGTCGGCCGTGATCCCGCCGGCGCGCAGCGCGTCGGCCGTGCCGGGCCCGATCGCCGCGATCGCGGGTCCGCAGAGGGCGCGCGCGTCGCGGGCGAGCTCGAGCAGCCGCTGCGCGCCGTTGGGGCTCGTGACGCAGAGCAGGTCGAAGCCGGCGAGGTCGGGCAGCTCGGCGGCCAGCGGCTCGATGCGGATCGCCGGCGCCTCGACGACCCGTGCGCCGAGCGCGCGCAGGCGCGCGGCGAGCGCGCTGGCCTGGGCCCGGGCACGCGTCACCGTGACGCTGTGGCCGGCGAGCGGGCCGCCTCCAAACCAGGCCAGCTCCTCGCGCAGCCCGGCGACGGCGCCGACGACCGTGATCGCCGGCGCGCGGACGCCGGCCTCGCCGACCCGCGCGGCGATGTCGCCGAGCGTGCCCCCGACCGTCCGCTGATCGGGGAACGTGCCGCGCTCGATGACGGCGACCGGCTCCGTCGCCGAGCGCCCGCCCGCGACGAGCTGGGAGGCGATCCGGTCCAGCCGGCGCACGCCCATGTAGAAGACGAGCGTGCCCGGGAAGGCGGCAAGCGCCGGCCAGTCGATCAGCGTCTCCTCCTTCTCCGGATCCTCGTGACCGGTGACGAACGCGACCGCAGCCGCCAGCCCGCGCTGGGTCACGGGGATCCCGGCGTAGGCCGGTGCCGCGACGCCCGCCGTCACGCCGGGCACGACCTCGACCTCGAATCCCTCGGCCCGCAGGAGCTGGGCCTCCTCGCCGCCCCGCCCGAAGACGAACGGGTCGCCGCCCTTCAGGCGGACGACCTCGCGCCCGGCGCGCGCATGCTCGAGCAGGAGCTCGTTCGTGGCCTGTTGGGGAACCTGCCTGCCGCCGCCGATCTTGCCGACGTCGACGAGCTCGGCATCCGCCCGCGCGCCGTCGAGCGAGCCCTCGGGGATGAGCCGGTCGTAGAGGATGACGTCGGCGCGCGCGATGAGCTCAAGCGCGCGGGCGGTCATGAGACCGGCGTCGCCGGGCCCCGCGCCGACGAGGAAGACCGTCACGCGGCGACCTCCTCGGCGCGGCGCAGCAGCTCGCCCGCGCCGGCCGCGAGCAGACGCTCGGCGGCAAGCTCGCCCGCCTCGACGGACGTCGCCGCCGCCGGCGTCTCGTCGCGCAGCCACTCCGAGCCGTCGGGCAGGCCGACGAACGTCCGCAGCACGATCCCGTCGGGGCCGACGACCGCGTGGGCGCCCAGCGGCGTGTTGCAGCTCGCGTCCAGCCGCGCGACGAGCGCGCGCTCGGCCCTGAGTGCGTCCCAGCTCGCTGCGTCGGTGATCGCGCGCGCGGCCGCGCCGGCCCGCTCGTCGCCGGCGCGCGCCTCGAGCACGAGCGTGCCCTGGCCCGCGGCCGGCACGAGCTCGCTCAGCAGGCAGCCGATCGCCGCTTCGCGCCCGAGGCGCCGCAGCCCGGCGGCGGCGAGCACGAGCGCGTCGAGATCGCCCTCCTCCAGCATCCGCAGGCGCGTGTCGACGTTGCCGTGGACGACGACGATCTCGACGTCGTCGCGCAGCGCGCGCAGCTGTGCGGCGCGGCGCAGGCTCGCGGTTCCGACGCGCGCGCCCGTCCGCAGCCGTTGCAGCGACGGCGCGCCGACGAGGGCGTCGAACGGGTCCCCGCGCGGCGGCGCGCCGACGAGCTCCAGGCCCTCCGGCAGGACGCTTGGAACGTCCTTGGCGCTGTGCACGGCGATGTCGACCTCGCCGTCCAGCAGCGCGAGCTCGAGCTCCTTGACCCAGCGCTCCTTGTCGCTGCCCGCGCGGTTGCGGTCCCCGCTCGTCGTGATCGGGACGAGCTGCGCGTCGTCGCCGAGCAGCGCGGCGACGGTGCCCGCCTGGGCGAGGGCCAGGGCGCTCCCGCGCGTGCCGACCCTCATGCGGCGGCCCTCCTACGCGCCGGATGCACGCTGCGGCAGCGGACGCACGTTGTCCCGGTCGTCGTCGGCGGTCACGTCGACGGCAGGCTCCGCGTCGGGCACGCCGCCGAGTCCGAAGAGCTCGCGCATGATCTCCAGGCGCCCGTGGTTGTGCGCGTCGCCGAAGGTGCGCAGGTGCAGCGTCGGCTCGTGCAGCAGGCGGTTCATGACCGCCCGCGCGAGGGTCTCGACGCGCGCGAGGTCGCGCTCCGAGGCCTGCTCCCAGCGGCCGGCGTTCTCGGCCAGCACCTGCTCGACGATCGCGTCGCCGTGCTCGCGCAGCGCCCGGATCGTCGGCAGCACGGCGAGCGAGCCAAGCCAGCCCGCGAAGCGCACGATCTCCTCCTCGACGATCTCCTCGGCGCGCACCGCCTCGGCCTCGCGCACCGAGATCGTGTGGGCCACGGCGGTCTGTAGGTCGTCCATGTCGTAGAGCGACACGCCCGGCACGGTGCGACAGGCGGGGTCGATGTCGCGCGGGACCGCGATGTCGACGAGCAGCAGCGGGCGGCCGCCGCGCGCACGCATGACGAGCTCGAGCTCCTCCTTCCCGAGGATCGGTTGCGGCGAGGCGGTCGAGGCGACGACGACGTCCGCGCGCTCGAGCTGGGTGGGCAGGTCGTCGAGCGCGACGACGCCCCCGCCGAAGCGGGCGGCCATGGCGCGTGCGCGATCGGCGTGGCGGTTGGCGACGAACATCGTCCGGACGCCTCGGTCGGCCAGCGCACGGGCCGTCAGCTCGCTCGTCTCCCCGGCCCCGATGATGACGACGTGCCGGTCGGCGACGTCGCCGAGGACGCCCATGGCAAGGTCCACGGCGACCGACGAGACCGACGCGCGGCCGAGGCCGATCGACGTCTCGCTGCGCACGCGCTTGCCGGCCCGCAGCGCGGCGGTGAAGAGCCGGTTCGTGACCGGGCCGGTCGTGCCGGCGGCCAGCGCCTCCTCGTAGGCGCGCTTGACCTGGCCCTGGATCTCGGCCTCACCGACGATCATCGACTCCAGGCCCGCGCAGACGCGGAAGAGCTGACGTGCCACATCGCAGTTGCGCGGCGCGTAGATCCGCTCCGTGAGCTCGGTCGGGCGCACGCCCGCGCGCTGGGCGAGCATCCCGAGCACGGCGCTCTCGGCGGCCACGGGGTCGCCGACGACGAGGGTCAGCTCGGTGCGGTTGCAGGTCGAGATGACGACGGTCTCGTGGACCTCCGGATGGGCGGCGACCTCGTGGAGGAACCCGCCGACGGCGCTGCGCGTCAGCGCGAGGCGCTCGCGCAGCTCGACGGGGGCCGTCTTGTGCGAGATGCCGAGGGTGATGAGCTCGTGCGCGGTCATCGCGAGGGTCCGCCTTCCGGCTCCACGCTGACCATGGTCGAGCAATGACGCGCTGTCATCTCACCCCACCGGCTCTCTCATGCGCGGGGGCGCAGCGGCCGCGTCCCGCGCCTCGACGAGATCGGCGAGCTCGACGACCTCGCGCTCGATCCGGCTGAGCTTGGCGGCCATGATCGCGACGTAGATGAGGACGAGCAGGAGGAACACGAGGTACGCCGCCGCCACGTACGCGCCTGCCTCGTCGAGTGGAAGTGCCGGCTGCATCAGAGCTGAGGCGCGGCGCTACGTCCGACCGGTGCGAAGTCGTCGTCGCCGGCGAGCCTGCGACGCAATGCGCGCAGGCGGAAGGTTGCGTGCTTGGAGGCCATCTCGTACTTGCAGAGCGTGATGAACAGGAGCGTGATACCTACAATCGCAACAACGAACGTCAGCGCCATCTTCGGTGGCATCCCGCCGGTGGTCGTGGCGAGCGTCTGCGGGTGGACGAACTGCTGGGCCATCCGCACGGCGGCGAAGTTCAGCGGCACGAAGGATCCGGCCACGATTGCGAAGACCGACGCGTACCGCGCCTGCTTCTCCGAGTCCTCGATGGAGAAGCGCAGCGGCCAGTACGTCGCATAGAGCAGGAAGACGATGAGGAAGGAGACGAGCATCGGCTCGTCCCAGACCCACCAGTGTCCCCAGGAGGCCCGCGCCCAGATCGATCCGGTGAGGAGCACGCCGACGGCGAGCACGATCGAGAGATGGATCGTCACGTAGGAGCGCATATCCCAGCGCACGTCGCGCGTGCGCAGGTGCATGACGGCGAAGAGGCCGCCGGCGACGAACCCGCAGAGCGCGACGATCGCCATCGGCACGTGGACGTAGAAGATCTTCTGCACGAAGCCCTGGTCGGCGTCCAGCGGCGCGTAGAAGAAGACCAGGACGAAGGCGGTGGTCAGCACGACGAGCGTGGCGATGGAGAGGGCGCGCAGCCCCTTGCCGTAGACGATGACTCAGTCCTCCAGGAGGAAGTCGAAGACCGCGTAGGCGATCAGCGCGAACACGAGATCATAGAGCGCGAGAACGGCCAACCAGTCACCTGGGAGCGGCTCCGCGCCGCCCTGCGCAAAGAGCGGCGCCGTCGTCCGGGCCGCCGCCAGCACGACCGGCACGAGCAGCGGCAGCGCCAGCAGCGGGACGATGAGGTCGCGCGCGCGCGTCTGGATCGCGAGCGCCGCGACGAGCGTCCCGGTCGCCGCGATCCCCGCGTTGGCGAGCGCGAGCACGAGGACGAGCCCGGGGAGCGCCTGGCCGGGCGAGGGCCCGAGCAGCAGGACGGCGAAGGCGGGCACCGCGACGAGCTCGACGACGCAGAGGAACGCGAACAGCGCGAGGGCCTTGGCGACGAAGAGCGCCGTGCGGTCCACCGGCGCGAGGAGGAACCCGTCGAAGCCGCCCTGCTCGTGCTCGGCGACGAACAGCCGGTTGATCCCGAGGATCGAGGCGAACAGCAGCGTGACCCAGAGCACGCCCGCTGCGAGGTCCCCCTCGACGGTGTCGCGGTCCAGGCCGAAGTGGAAGATGACGTACGTCGTGACGCTGAAGAGCACCATCGCCGGCACCGCCTCGCGGGTGCGCAGCTCGAGCGCGAGGTCCTTGGCCAGCAGCGCCGCGACGGTCTCCCTCATGCGTAGAGCTCGGCGATCTGCTCGGGGGTGACGCCGGCGGCCGGCGCCAGCAGCGCCGCCCGCCCCGCCTTCAGGCCGAGCGCGAGATCCGCTCCCGCCAGCCCGCCGGCCGGATCGTGGCTCGTCAGGACGCGCGTGCGCCCGCTCGCGCGGCCGATGAGCGGCTGCACCTGCGCCGCGGCCGCGGGGTCGAGGTTCGCCAGCGGCTCGTCGAGCAGCAGCAGCTCGGGCTCGTGCAGGACCGCCCGCGCGATCGCCAGCCGCTGGACCATCCCGCGCGAGAGCTCGGCGACCGGATCGTCGGCGCGGGCCTGCATCCCGACGGCCTCGAGCACCGCCTCGACCCGTGCCGGCGCGGCGCGGTGCAGGCGCGCGTGGAAGCGCAGGTTCTCGCGGCCGCTCAGCTCGCGGTACAGCAGCGGCTCGTGGCCGAGGAAGCCGATCCGCCCGCGCACCGCGTAGCCGTCGCCGGGCAGCTCGTGGCCGAGCACGCGGACCTCGCCGGCGTGCGGGCGCAGGAGCGTGGCGAGCATCCGCAGCAGCGTCGTCTTGCCGGCGCCGTTGGGGCCGAAGACGACCAGCGTGCTCCCGGTCTCAAGCTCGAGTGAGACGTCGCGCAGCGCCGCGCGCTCGCCGTAGCGGCGGCCTGCGCCGCGCAGGACGACGGCGTGGTCGGTGGTCGGCACCGCGGCAACGCTACTCAGGACCTATCCCGGTTGAATCGTGCGTGCGAGGCCGACAGGGATGGGCCCACGTGCCGCAGGCGGCGTCGTCCCGGCAGGTTCAGCCGGCCGGCGTGTCGCCGCGCTCGTGCTCGGCGGCCGCGCGCATCGCCTGTACGACCGTCTCCATGAACGGGGTGTCGGAGCCGGCCGGGAACGCCTTGCCGTCCTGCGGTCCGATCAACGCCAGCCATGTGCCGGTGTCGGCGTGCTCGGCGACGTCCGGGACGTTCATCGTCGAGAGGATGAGCAGCCGCGCAGGCTGGTCGCCCTCGTTGAAGACGTGGTGGGCGCCCCCCGGGCCGCGCGGGAAGGAGACGACCGTCCCCGGCTCGAGCTCGCGGACGCCGTCGGGCGTGCGCAGCCGAGGCGTTCCCGACAGCACGATCAGCAGCTCCTCGTTGCCGTGGTGGAGGTGGTAGGGGGAGACCGCGCCGCCGGGGCCGATCTCGTACAGCGTCGCGCCGAGCTCCTGCGCCCCCGTCCGTTGGCCGAGTCGCATCGCGCGCGAGCGAAACGGCGGCTCGGCGCGCTCGAAGTCCCACTCCGGGCGGTGGAGGTTCGGATCGCTCACGGACGAGCGTTTGTAGCAGCTGCGCTCATCAGCCGACCGGGGTGTCGGGGCTGCGCCCGCCATACGCGTCGGGATCCTGCCGCGTGTCCGCGAACGGCAGCGCGGCGGTGTACGTGCCGGGCTGCGGCGCGGCGACGGCCGCGGCGTACGCCGTGCCGGCCGCGTCGACCGTCGCCTCACCGACCGTCGCCCACGTGTCGTTGCAGAAGCGCGTGCCGTTCTGGAAGGTCCGGCACTTGCGCGAGAGCAGGCGCTGGATCTTCACCGTCCGGCCCGGCTGAGCGGGAGCGATGGTGCCCGAGAACGAGGTCCCGCTGACGGTCAGCGTCATCCGCGCGTCGACCGTCCCGACGGTGCCGCGGCCCGCATACGTCGGCGGGACGCCGGCCGCCGCCGAGCGTGCGACGGCGGAGAACCACGGGCGCGACGGCGGGTCGGCCAGCGTGTGTGACCAGCGGCCGTCGGCGCCGGTCGTCGCGAAGATGGCGGTTGGGCGGAAGCCCTCGCGACGCCCCGGTCGGGCGGGATCGTCGACGCGGCGCAGCAGCTCGACCGGGACGTTCGCCACCGGGTCGGTCCGCACGATCGTGTCGTACCTGACGATCGTGCGTGTCAGCAGGCCGGATAGGACGAACGGGTCGCCGAAGAGCGGGCTCGGCGTCGTGTTGGACGGCGCGGAGATCGTGAGGCGTGGCAGCAGGGCGCGCGGCAGGGGGGAGAACGGACTGACCGAGGCGCGCACCAGCCGGCACGGGACCGGCGCTGACGCGGTGCAGTCATCGCCGTGGAACTCGCCGCCCTCGACGTACCACAAGGTCCCGCGCTCGTCGCGGGCGAGCGGCCCTGCGAGGTTCGCGTGCGCCTCGACCTCGCGCATCCGTGGCCGCCGGAAGCGCAGATCGACGAGGACGAACGTCGGCTCGGGGTTGACGCCCGTGCGCGTGAGCCAGATCGCGGTCGCCGACTGATTCGGCGAGGCGAACACGTTGGACTCCTCGCCGGAGCCCTGCCTGGCGATCACCTTCACGGCGCCGCCGCGCGCCGACAGGAGGCGCACCTGGCTGTCGAAGCGGGTCGCGCTCGCCGGCGATCCGAACGTCACCTGGACGATCCGGTCGCGGCGCAGCGACAGGCCGGTCGTGCGACCGCACGAGCCGCGGTCCAGTCGCCGGCTCGGAGCGGTCGACGAGAGCGTCTTGACGAACGGCACGTCGCAGTCGGAGATCTCGCCCCTGCCGCCCTTGGCGTGGCGGCGGACGAACGCCACGCGGTTGCCCCACTGCACGGGCCAGGCCTCGTCCTCGCGCGGCGAGGAGAAGCCGAGCTTGCTCTCGCGCCGGTCGACGAGGCGGTAGCGGTAGATGTCGCAGCGTGTGGCGACGCCCTTGCAGCGGGTGTAGAGCGCGACGACGCGGCCCTGGGAGTCCGGCCCGAGGCTGACGTCGAACGCGCGCCGGGACGAGGGGATCGGAGCCGCGGCCGGCGCGGCGCCGGGGGCGGCGACGACGAGCCTGTAGCGGTCGCTTCCGGCGTCGTGGGCCGACCACGCCAGCGCGCCGCCGTACGCGGCGATCGGGGTGGCGCGCGAGAGCTCGGCGACCATGTCGTCGGCGCGCGCGGGCACGGCCGCGGCGAGCGCCGCAAGGCCGGCGAGCGGGATGAGGAGGCGCCGAGGGCGGGTTGACATGCCCCTGCAACGGGCGCCGTCGGGAGGAAGTTGCGCGACCTGCGCTTGCGCGCCCGGGCGCCATGCGGGCCGAGCAGTCACACGAGCGCGCGCGCTGGGGCGGCCCGATCGCACCGCGCACGCGGCGTCAGGCCGGTGCGTGCGTGCGCTGGGCGGCGGCGATGAGGTCGAGCACCGCCTGCTCGTCGCCGGCCCGCAGGAGCTCCACGGGGTCCGGCTGTCCCTGGACGATCCCCTCGAAGAACGCCTTGCGGTCCTGGTAGGTCGGCAGCGTGCCCTTCGCCCATCCGCGGGCGTCGTTGAGCATGATCGCCAGCCGCGCGTACTCCTCGCCGAAGAGCTCGGCGACCTCGCGCTTCATGCGCTTGGCCAGCGCGGGCGAGGCGCCAGCCGTCGAGATGGCGATCGCGAGCGGGCCGGTGCGCACGATCGCCGGCAGGATGAAGTTGCACAGGGGCGGCACGTCGACGATGTTCACGAGCATCGCGCGCCGCTCGGCGTCGTCGAAGACGCTGATGTTGACGTCGGTGTCGTTCGTGCAGGCGATGACCATGAACGTGCCCTCGAGGTCGCCGGGCTCGTACGTGCGCTGCTTCCAGTCGATCGAGCCTTCGCCGGCGAGCGCCCGGAGCTCGTCGATGGCGTCGGGCGCGACGAGCACGACGTCGGCGTCGCAGGCGAGCAGGCCCTCGACCTTCTCCAGGCCGATGTCGCCGCCGCCGACGACGAGGCAGCGGCGCCCGCTGAGCTTCAGGCACGCGATGTAGAAGGGGGTGTCGAGCATCCCCTGCACGCAGGACTGGTCGCAGATGCCCTTGCGCAGCTGGCAGACGCAGTCCTTTCCGGCATATGCCTGAGCGGGCATGACCCAAACAGGGTAGTGCCCCGTAAGGCTTCACGGTCAAGGGATGGACTCCTACTTCGACGACACCTCGATGCTGCGACGCGTTCACCGCGAGATGGCGGTCGCGTTCTCGGGCCCGCGCGCGCTGCTCATGCAGGCCACGCACCCGGTCGCGTTCGAGGGGTTCTTCGCCAATACCGGAGCGCTCGACAGGCCGTACGAGCGCCTGCGCCGCACGGCGCAGGTCATGGACACGATCGCCTTCGGTTCGCGCGCCGACGCCGACCGCGCGACGCGGCAGGTGCGCGCGATCCACAGCCGCGTGCGCGGCGAGCTGGCGCGGCCGGCGGGCCGCTTCCCCGCCGGCACGCCCTTCGCCGCCGACGACCCCGACCTCCTGCTGTGGGTGCTGGCGACGATCGTCGACTCGGCGCTCGTCGTCTACGAGCGCTACGTCGGCTCGCTGTCGACCGCCGAGCGCGACGCCTACTGGCAGGACTACCGCGTCATCGGCGGGCTCTTCGGCCTCGAGGACCGCGACATGCCGGTCGACATCCGCGACTTCGACGACTACATGCGCGACATGCTCGAGGGGCCCGACCTCTACGTCACGAGCGCCGCCCGCGAGCTCGCGGTGAAGATCGTCCTGCAGCCACCCGTCCCGCTCATCCGCCGGCCGGTACTCGAGGTCGTGAACTTCATCACGGTCGGCCTGCTGCCGGCCCGGCTGCGCCGGCAGTACGGCCTCTCCTGGGATCCCGTCCGCGCGCTCATGCTGCGCGGCGGCGCCGAGTACGCCAAGCGCGTGCTCGTGCCGCTCGCGCCCGGGCGGCTGCGCTTGGTCGCGAGCGCCCGGGCGTCGAGCTGAGTCCGCCGCCCGAGCGTGTCGCGTTTTCCTCCACATGGGAGG
>JBPCJA010000224.1:0-3941 GCA_051005755.1 Solirubrobacteraceae bacterium | reverse complement strand
CGAAACCTGCCGCCTGCAAAGCCGCAACCTCCACGACTACCTACTGGACGCGATCACCGCAGCACTCCACGGCCAGCCCGCCCCCTCACTCATGCCCGCCGGACCCTGACCCCCTGAATGGGTACCGAGAAGCTCTGGACCGCTATTTCGAGGCGGCCGAGAAACACTCAAGGACAACGCGATGCTGGAGCCGTAGGCGGGGACGCTCCGGCGCGGCCCGCGGCCCTACTCGTCGTCGCCGAGCTCGTCGGGCTCGGGTGGCGCGTTCTCGTCCTCGTCGACGATGTCGTCGCCGGCATCCAGCCCGGAGCCGATCGCGGCGTGGCGGACCTGGAAGGCCTGCATGAGCTCGTCGCGAACGTTCTCGTCGATCGGGGACTCGTCGGAGATGAGTACCCAGTCGGCGCCCTCGAAGTCCTCGAGGTTGAAGATCTCGGTGTCGACGTCGGGCGAGTCGTCGATGACGACGAGCACTTCCGTCTGTGGGTTGAAGTACGTGCCCGGGCGGTTCACGATGTCTTCGAGATCGAATTGCCGAAGGTTGGCCATAGCGGCTATCTCTATCAGGTCAGCTCTTGGATCCGCCGCTCGACCTCGGCGTCGACGTCGAGTGGCTTCTTGCCCGCCCGTACCCGCCGTTCGTTGCGCGCAACCACGAGCTGGCGAACCTCGTCGCGCAGGCCCGTGTCGACGGTCGGCCGGAGCGCGGCGAGCTCGATGTCGACGTCGAGCGGCGGCTCGCCGCGGCGCGCCCGGCGGGCGTTGCGCGCGTCGAGCATCTGGCGGATCTCCTCGTCGCGCTCGGCGGCCGAGCCGTCGCCCGAGCCATCGTCGGCGTCGTGCGTCAGGTCGCCGTGGCCGATCTCCCGGTAGCTGCGCCCGGTGCCGAACAGGGTGACGATGGCGATGACGGCGCCGACCGCCGCGACGACGAAGACGAGGGTCCCGAAGGCGTCCTCCATCGCCGGATGATCGCACCGCCGCTGCGGCGCCGGAGGACGCGGGCGGGGGATTCCGCGGGCGCGGGATTCTTTCGTCGTCAGCTTGTGGTCAAGCGCAGGCGCCGGCTTCTACGAGGCGTCGAGGATGACCGCCTCACGCCAGGTCGAACTCGCCGTCCTTGGCGCCCTTGAGGAAGGCGTCCCACTCCCGGCGCGTGTAGATGAGGACCGATCCTTCGGGGTCCCTGCTGTGGCGCAGGGCGACGCCTCCGTCGGGCAGGAACGCGGTCTCGACGCATTGCCCACCGTCCTGCGAGAAGCTGCTCCTGCGCCAGCTCGCGTCGCTCGGGTCCGGGACCCCCGAGCCGTCTGTGTGTTGCTCGATCATGTGAGCTCCCTTCGCATGGCCGCGATCATAGCGAGCGACTTGCGCTGCGGGAGGGCCGCCGCGCGCAACCGGCGCAGCGCCTGAACGAACGGCTCGATGTCCTCCAGGTAGATGTCGCCGCCGCGCGTCTCGACGGTCGCGACGTCCTTGTCGTCACGGAAGCGCAGGATCTTGAACGGCCCGGTCATGCCGGCGTGAGTGCCGGTCGCGAACGGCAGGACGCGCAGCGCGATATTCGGCTCGGACACGAGATCGACGAGGTGCTTGAGCTGGGCGCGCATGACCGCCGCCCCCCCGACAGGCAGGCGCAGCGCGCCCTCCCCGATGACGGCCGCGAGCTGGAGCGGATCCTCCTCGGTCAGCCGCCGCTGCCGCGCGATCCGTGCGGCGAGCGTGCGCTCGATCCACTGCGCGGTGGCGGCAGGGTCCCAGGCGCGCAGCACCGCGCGCGCGTAGTCGGGCGTCTGGAGCAGCCCTGGCACGACGCTGTCCTGGAACGTCTCGACCTTCCAGGCGCGGCCCTCCATCCACGCGTAGTCGACCACCTCGACGGCGACGTCGACCTCCCAGTCCTCGCGCTCGCGGGCGCCCCGCACCGAGCGCAGCAGCGCGTCGCGCTCCGCCCCGTCGACGCCGTAGAGGTCGAGCATGAAGTAGACGTCGGGCACGCGCGGGATCAGGCCGCCGGTCTCCCAGCGGCTCAGCGTCGAGTGCGCGCGCTCCATGCGCTTGGCCACCTCCTCACCGGTCAGGCCAGCACGGCTGCGCAGCTCGCGCAGCTGCGCGCCGAGCTGACGGCCGCGAAGCGTCGCGCCGCCGGTCCCGACTCTGACGGCGACGCGCTGGTTCACGGCGAGCAATCCTAGGTGTGGCGGGGGCGATCGCCGAGGTATTCGTGGCTCCTCGCCGTAGGCAAGTTGCGGACGGGAGTGCCAAGGTAGCATCTTGCGAACGGGTCGGATCGCGTGGAATGCTCGGCCCATGATCGACCACGATTCACCTCGGTTGTCCGCTGGCGGGATCGACGCGCTGCGCTATGCCGGCCAGCGCCAGCTGACGCGCTGGGGCGCGCGCCGGCTGTCGTCTCGCAACGAGCGGCGCCGCGACGACCTGACGGTCGCGATGGCGGCGCTGAGGACGCTCAAGCACTACGGCTGCGACTGCGAGCTGCGGCGCGTGCCGCCGGGCGCATGACCGAGCTCATCCACGCGCGCGCCTACCACGACGGCAGGCTCGTCTGCGACCGCGCGCTCGTCACGGTGGTCGCGCGCGACGAGCGGCTCGGGCTTGCACCCAGGGAGCGGCGGCACATCACCGTGCGCTTCGTGCACGGCATCGAGCCCGCCTTCCGGGCCCAGCTCATGCAGGTCCTGCGCCGCCGCGGCGCCCGTTCGCGCCGGCTCGCCGCGGCGCTGGACCCCGGTGAGCTCGAGCTCGACGGCGCGGGACGGCTCGCCGGCCGGATCGAGCCCCCGACGGTCAGGCACTGTTCGCTGGAGCACACGGACTTCGGGCTCGGCCAGCGGGGCGGTTGACGCCGAGGCACCTCGGCCGTCAGCGCGCAGGGTTCGCTGCGGCCACCGTCGCGCCGCGCGTGTCGCGGCATGTCGACGCCGAGCGTGCGCGGTGCCAAGAGACGTTGGCGATTGCGATTGGTGACCCGGGCGACGGTCTGCCCGCCCACACCCTCGCCGACCTACTCGCCGAGCTCGCCACCCTCACACGCGACCAGCTGCGCATCGGCCCCAGCGAGCACACCTTCGCGCGCCTCAGCACACCCACACCGCTCCAAGCCCGCGCCCTCGAACTCCTAGACATCAAGCTCACCGCGTAGACAGAACCCGCCACCCGCAAACACCGAATCCCGCGCACCCACGCGCAATTCAACGTTCCGCGACAGTAGGGTCCGATCCGCTGACGTTCCGAGCACGCGGACGTCGTGATGTATATTCATGCTGTATGTCGGCGACGCGCACCCAGGTCTACTTCACGCAGGAGCAGCGGCGGCGGCTCGACGCGCTGGCCAAGCGCGAGGGGAAGACCCTCGCCGAGGTCGTGCGCGAGGCGGTGGATGCCTACGTGCCTCCGGCGCCCCCCGACCTCGAGGTCGTGCTGGACGAGACGTTCGGCTCGATTCCCGACCTCGAGGTGCCCTCCCGTAGCGAGTGGGACCGTGGCTACGGCTGAGCTCCTGGTCGATACCGACGTCCTGATCGACCACCTGCGCGGTGAGCGCCGGCTGCGCGCGGACGGGCGACCCTTGGGGATATCGGTGGTCTCGCGTTGTGAGCTGTTTGCCGGGCGTGACGAGCCGGAGCGACTGCGCCGCTTCTTGTGGCCGATGATCGAGATGCCGATCGACCCGGCGATTGCCGAGCTTGCCGGCATGACACGACGGAACACCGGCATCGCCACACCCGACGCGCTCATCGCTGCCACCGCCCTCACGCACCGCATCCCGCTCCTGACCCGCAACCGGCGCCACTTTGGTTTGCGTCTGACTTCGCGCCACACATCGCTCGTCTGATCAGTCCGCATGTGGGAGCGTGTCGGGCCTGTCGAGGAGGAGTCGATGATGACCGGCCAGTCGAACGGTACCGGGCCTTCGGGCC
>JBPCJA010000223.1:0-8046 GCA_051005755.1 Solirubrobacteraceae bacterium | reverse complement strand
TGACGGCGGTCGGCGCGCGCGGCGAGACGACGGCGAGATCGGCGCCACCACCGGCGATCGGGCCGGCGACGTCTGAGACGTGGTCGGCGGCGGCGCCGAGCGCCGCGCGCAGGACGGACAGGGTCGTGCGCTCGGCGGGCTCGGGCAGGACAGCCGCGTCGAGTGCTCGGCAGAGCGGCGGCGGCAGGTCGCGGCGCACCCGCCCGAGCGCCGGCAACTGCATGCCGACGCGACGCGCGGTCGCCGCCGGGTTACCGGCGCGGACGGGGTTGACCCCTGCCAGCGCCTCGTAGAGGACGATCCCCAGCGCGGAGACGTCGGCGGCGCCGTCGAGGCGCTCGCCGCGCGCCTGCTCCGGCGCCATGTAGGCGAGCGTCCCGATGATGTCGCCGGTCCGCGTGAGGACGTCGCTGTCGGCCATCCGCGCGATCCCGAAGTCCGTGAGCTTCGCCACGCCGCCGCCGCCCTCGGGCTCGTCGGGACAGATGATGTTCGAGGGCTTGACGTCGCGGTGGATGACCCCGCGGGCGTGGGCGTGCTCGAGCGCGCCGCAGAGCGTCACCCCGATCCGCACGACGTCGCGATCGGACAGCTCGCCGCTGCGCTCGAGCTCCGCGAGCGTGCGCCCGCGCACGAGCTCGGAGACGAGGTAGAGCGCCGCGTCGTCGCGGCCGGACTCGTAGAGCGCGACGATCCCCGGGTGCGACAGGCGGGCAGCCGCGATCGCCTCGCGCTCGCCGCGACCGTCGAGGTCGTGCTCGACGGCGATCCGCTTCACGGCGACCTCGCGCTCGAGGTGCTCGTCGCGGGCGAGGTATACGACGCCCATCCCGCCGGCCCCGAGCCGTTGCCCCAGCCGGTAGCGCGCGAGCACGATCTCGCCCGGTACGGCGGCCGGTGCGGGCGTGTGGGCGTGTGGCACCGGCTCTGCTTTCGGCGTGCTCGACATGGGCTCCTTGCGTTCCCATGCAGGAAACCGCCCGCTGGCGGCAAAGTTGCAGCTGACCTCCGCGCCGGTCGCGCGGTCATACTGAACGATCCGCGATCTCGCCAAGGAGCGGACTCCTGTCCTTCTTCGACGATGACGAGCCCCGCCCGACCCGTACGCGGCCGCGCAGTCCGGCGCCCGCTTCGCTCGGCTCGGCCTCCGATCCCCAGCAACTCCTCGTCCGCCGCATCGTGGCGGCGGGCATCGGCCTGCTCGTCCTCGTCCTGCTCGTCCTCGGCATCAACGGCTGCCTCAACAGCCGCCGGGAGCAGGCGCTGAAGGACTACAACCGCGACGTCGCGAGCCTCATCCAGGACGCCAACGCCAACACCAAGGCGTTCTTCGACACGCTGAGCTCCGGCGGCAGCTCGTCGACCGACGTGCAGTCCCAGATCAACCAGCTGCGGGTCGCGGCCGTCGGCCAGACACGCCAGGCCTCCGCGCTCGACGTTCCGGGCGACATGAAGCCCGCGCAGCGCAACCTGCTCCTGTCGCTCGGGCTCGTGCAGGAGGCGATGGGCAAGGTCGCCGAGAAGCTTCCGAGCGCGCTGTCGACCGACACCGCCACCGCCGAGCCGGCCGTCCGCGGCATCGCCGGCGAGATGCAGGCCTTCATGGCCGCCGACGTCGTCTACAACCGCCGCACCGCCGCACTCATCAAGCAGGTCCTCGACGACAAGGAGATCGGCGGCCAGACGATCCAGAAGAGCGAGTTCCTCCTGAACCTCGGCTGGCTGCAGCCCTCGACGGTCGCGCGGCGGATCAACGCCGACGCCGCCCGCGGCGCGGGCGACGGGGCGAGCACCGAGCCCGCGCCTGGCCTCCACGGCCACGGCCTCCTCGGCGTCGCGGTCGGCGACGTCACGCTCCAGCCGCGTCCCGCGGCCAACCGGATCCCGGCGGGCTCGAACGTGACGTTCAACGTGAAGTTCGCCAACCAGGGCGACAACGCCGAGACCGACGTGCGCGTGCGCATCCGCATCCGCGGCGCCGGCGACCCGATCACGGTCCAGAAGACCGTCGACCAGACGCTGCCCAAGAGCGAGACGACCGTCGCGATCCCGCTCGGTCAGGCGCCGCCGCTGGGGTCGGCCGTGACGATCACCGTCGAGGTCGTGCCGGTCCCGGGGGAGAAGAACACGACGAACAACTCGCAGGAGTACTCGGCCCTGTTCTCCCGCACGTAGCCCACGGTACGGTTTGCGCAGATGGGTGCCGAGCTCAGCTCGACGGTCGGGATCGTGGCGCTGGCGGCGGTGGCCGTTGCCATCGTCACGCTCTGCCTCAACGCCGTCCTCTACCGCCAACTGCGCCGCCTGCGCGCAGATCAGCAGGTCGTCCTCGGCGAGGAGCGCGCCGACCTCGTGACGCACGCCGCCGCGATCGACGCGTCCTTCCGCACGCTGCACGAGTACGTCACCGACGTCGTCGAGCGCCTCGACGCGCGTGTCGGCGTCGCCGAGGGGCGGCTCGACGGGGCGATCACCCACTGGGGCCTCATCCGCTACGACGCCTACAACGAGATGTCCGGCCGCCAGTCGACGTCGATCGCGCTGCTGGACAGCTCGCGTTCGGGCATCGTGCTGTCGTCGATCCATCATCGCGACCAGGCGCGGCTCTACGCCAAGCAGGTCTCCGACGGCAAGGGCGAGCTGCGCCTGTCGCCCGAGGAGGAGGAAGCCCTCCGCCTCGCGCTGCCTTGATCCGGCTCGGATACCTCGGGCCCGAGGGCACGTTCTCGGAGGAGGCCGTCCGCTCGGCGCCGGACGCGGCGCACGCGACGCTCGTCGCCCTGCCGACGGTCCGCGACACCGTCATGGCCGTCCACGACGGCCATGTCGAGCGTGCGGTCGTGCCGATCGAGAACGCGCTCGAGGGCCCGGTCGGCGTGACGCTGGACACGCTCGCGGACGCCGGCACCGCCGTGGAGATCGTCGGCGAGGTGGTCATCGCGGTCTCCCCGTGCCTCATCGCCCGCGACGGCACGGCGCTCGACGACGTCGAGTGCGTCGTCTCGCATCCCCAGGCGACGTCGCAGTGCGCGCGCTTCCTGCGCGAGCGGCTCCCGCGGGCGGTCGTCACGTCGGCCGACTCGACCGCCGAGGCCGTGCGAACCGTCGCCGCAGAGCCGGCGGCGTGGGCGGCGCTCGGCACGCGACGCGCGGCGGAGCTCTACGGCGCGCGGGTGCTCGCCGAGCACGTCGAGGACGAGCCCGGCAACGCGACGCGCTTCGTCTGGCTCGCGCGCGAGGGCGCCCAGCTCGATCCCGCCGAGCCGAGCAAGACGTCGCTGGCGTTCTGGGGCGCGGGCGACACGAGCCCGGGCTGGCTCGTGCGCTGCCTGTCGGAGTTCGCCTTCCGCGGCGTGAACCTCACGAAGATCGAGTCGCGGCCCCTGCGCGCGCGTCTCGGCCACTACCGCTTCTTCGTCGACTGCGAGGGCGGCGCGCGCGAAGGGCCCGTCGCCGAGGCCGTCGACGGCCTGCGCAAGCATTGCGAGCAGGTGAAGATCCTGGGTTCCTATCCCGCCGCTAGCCGTCCTGACTAGACTTTCGCCGGCACCATGGTGACCCAGCCCACGCCACCAGGCTCAGGGGGGTTCGCGCCGCATCCGGAGCACCGGCGGCGCGGACATCAGTCTGGTCGTGTGCTCGTGCTGAACGCCACGTACGAACCGATCAACGTATGCACCGTTCGGCGTGCGGCCGTGCTCCTGCTCAAGGAGAAGGCCGAGATCGTCGAGCACTCGACCTACGAGCTGCGCTCCGAGCACTCTACGATCCCGCGGCCGGTCGTCATCCGCCTCGTGACGTTCGTCAAGGTCCCGCGCGACACGCACCGGCGCAAGATCACCCGGCGCGCCGTCTTCGCGCGCGACGGCTGGACGTGCCAGTACTGCGGCTCGCGCTCGAGCCTGACCGTCGACCACGTCATCCCGCGTTCGAAGGGCGGCACGTCGACGTGGGACAACATCGTGGCCTCATGCGCGCCGTGCAACCGGCGCAAGGGCGACGCGCTGCCGCAGAAGGTCGGCATGCACCCGCAGGTCTTCATCCACGTGGCCAGCCCGACGATCCCGCCGGCCTGGCGCCAGTGGCTGCCCGAAGCGGCCTGATCCCGAGTAGGGGCTCATTCGGGCGCGAACGTCCTCACAACGTCAAACTCGCCTGTTTGCAGATGTTCGGCGATCTCCACATCCGCGCGCCAAGTCGTACCCAGAGCGCCGCGCGTGCCTGTACATCGATGCGGCTCACGCGCTGGTCCAATCGGCCAAGTATGCGGACGCGTGTCACATGCTGGCCGCAGCCGAGCGATTGGCCCCAGAGGAGCTGATCTCGCGATCGTGGGTGCAGGCTCTGATCAGCGGCGTGGCGCGCAGCGCTCCCCGGTCGGTGCAGCCCACCGTCCGCGCGCTGGCCGTCCGAGCCGGCGCTGACCTATGACGTCGTCGATGCGCGTCCTGTATGTCATCGCCTGCGGCGCCGGTGCCGCTCCCCGGGTCGGACATCTCGTCGACCAGGCCCGGCGGCGCCACTGGGACGTTCACGTCATCGCCACTCCGGCCGCCCTGGGCTTTCTCGACATCGGCGGTCTTGAGGCCCAGACAGGCCACACCGTCCACAGCGAGCACCGGCGCGCCGGCGCCGGCTCGGCCCGCTCGCTGCCGCAGGCCGACGCGATCATCGTCGCGCCCGCGACCTACAACACGATCAACAAATGGGCCCTCGGCGTCAGCGACAACTACGCCCTCGGCATTCTCGCCGAGTCAATCGGGCTCGGGGTCCCGACCGTCGTGCTGCCCTTCGTCAACGCCGCGCTCGCAGCGCATCCAGCGTTCGAGCACAGCATCGCCGTACTCCGAGACGCCCGCGTCGCCGTCGTGCTAGGCCCGGGCGAGTTCGAGCCCCACCCGCCGGGAACAGGCGGAGACCGCCTCGACTCCTTCCCATGGCACCGCGCCCTCGATCGGGCTGACGCCCTCCTCCGATGAGGCCCGTTCCTGTGGCCACGGCCGAGTACAGCGCCTACCGCTCGAACGGCGGCGCGGGGCTCGTCAGCGCCCAGTCGTAGGCCGATGCGGCTACGGGCTTCGCCATGGCCCACCGGCCCCCACAACGACGAGAGGCGCCCGGATGAGCGCCTCTCGCGTGCTGCCTGACTGGACTGAGAGCCCGAGCTGGAACGTTGCTGTGCTGCAAGCCGGTGGGACCAGTCCGGCGTCCCGCTCGGGGGTGGCCCGGTGTGGATTCGCTGGGCGGAGCCAGCCTTGCGACCTAGCGGCCGGTCACCTCCAGGGTCCCGCAAGAACTTGAGCTGATTCGGACCACCTCCTTTCTCTGGTCCCAGCAGGGTAGCGAACGGCGGCGGCGATCGCCGCCAGCAGATTCAGCCGGGGCCGGCGCCGTCTGAATCGACCGCTGCCGGCGGGCGCGCGTCGCCGTTGTCGGGCGCTGACTCGACGACGAGCGCAACCGCCGAGACGAGGTCGTCGTCCTTCATGTTCATGAGCCGTACGCCCTGGGCGAGCCGGCCGTAGCGGCTGATCCCTCGCACCGCCGTGCGCTGGACCATCCCGCTCTGGGAGATGAAGACGAGCTCCTCGTGCTCGCGGACGACGAGCGCCCCCGCGAGCGCGCCCTTGGCGTCGGTGAGCTTGATCGTGCCCACGCCCATGGCCCCGCGCTTCGTCTTGCGGTACTCGGCGATCGACGTGCGCTTCCCGAAGCCGTTCTCGGTGACGACGAGCAGCTCCTGGTCGTCGCGCGCGACGTCCATCACGAGCACCTCGTTGTCGACCTGGTCGACGTTCATGCCGCGTACGCCCGAGGTGTCGCGACCCATCGCCCGCACGTCGGACTCGTTGAAGCGCACCGCCTGGCCCTTGCGCGAGACCATGAGGATGTCGTCATCGCCGCTCGTGCGCCGCACGCTGACAAGCTCGTCGTCGTCGCGGATGTTGATCGCGATGATGCCGTCCGCCTTGATCGGCGTGTTGTACGCCTGCAGCTCGGTCTTCTTCACGACGCCGCGCTTCGTCGCGAAGACGACGTAGCGGCCCTCGCTGAAGTCGCGTGTCGAGAGCACGGACTGGATCCGCTCGCGCTCGCGCAGCGGCAGGACGTTCACGAGCGCCCGCCCCTTCGCCGTCCGCGAGGCCTCTGGCAGCTCGTAGACCTTCGATCGATAGACCTTGCCGCGGTTGGAGAAGAACAGCAGGTAGTCGTGCGACGACGTCACGAAGAGGTGCTCGATGTAGTCGCCGTCCTTCATGTCCATCCCGGTCACGCCGCGGCCGCCGCGCTGCTGGGCGCGGTAGGTCGTCAGGGGCAGCGACTTGATGTAGCCGGACTTCGTGATCGTGATGACCATCTGCTGCTCGGGGATGAGGTCCTCGATGCCGATCTCGTCCTCGGAGTCGGCGATGACCGTTCGCCGCTCGTCGCCGAAGCGGTCGGCGATCTCCTCGAGCTCCTCCTTGATGATCGCGAAGACGCGCGCCTCGTCGCCGAGGATCGCGCGCAGTTCGCCGATCCGCTCGACCTTGTCGGCGTGCTCGGTCTTGATCGAGTCGGCCTCCAGAGCGGTGAGCTGCGAAAGGCGCAGGTCGAGGATCGCCGAGGCCTGGATCTCGGTGAGCGAGAAGCGCTTCACGAGCTCCCCGCGCGCGCTCTCGCGGTCGCGCGAGGCGCGGATGAGCTCGATGATCGCGTCGAGGTTGTCGAGCGCGATGAGCAACCCCTCGAGGACGTGCACGCGGCGCTCGAGCACGCCGAGCTCATGCTGCGTGCGGCGCACGATGACCTCGCGCTGGTGCTGGACGTAGTGACGGATGACGTCGCGCAGCGTCAGCGTCCGCGGCACGTTCTCGACGAGCGCGACGATGTTCACGCCGAACGTCGTCTGCAGCGGCGTGTGCTTGTAGAGCTGGTTGAGGACGACCTCGGGGATCTCGTCACGCTTGAGCTCGATGACGACCCGCATCCCGCCGCGCTCGGAGGAGTGGTCCTCGAGGTTCGAGATCCCGGTGATCTTCTTGTCCACGACGAGGTCGCGGATCTTCACCATGAGGCCGCTGTCGCCACCCTTCTTCACGGCGTAGGGCAGCTCGGTGACGATGATCGCCTCCTTGCCGTGCGTGAGCGGCTCGGAGTGCGCCTTGGCGCGGATGCGGACCCGGCCGCGGCCGGTCTCACAGGCCTCGCGGATGCCGCTGAGCCCGACGATGATGCCGCCGGTCGGAAAGTCCGGGCCCTTGAGGTGGCGCATCAGGCCGGCGGTGTCGATCGCCTGGTCGTCGATGTAGGCGATCGTCGCGGCGATGACCTCACGCAGGTTGTGCGGCGGGATGTTCGTCGCCATGCCGACGGCGATGCCCGAGGAGCCGTTGACGAGCAGGTTCGGGAAGCGCGAGGGCAGGACCGTCGGCTCGGAGCTCTGGTCGTCGTAGTTGGGCTGGAAGTCGACCGTGTCGGCGTCGAGGTCGCGCAGCATCTCCCGCGCGATCGGGGCGAGGCGCGCCTCCGTGTAGCGCATGGCCGCCGCGGGGTCGTCGTCGACGGAGCCGAAATTGCCCTGACCGTCGACGAGTGGCGCGCGCAGGGAGAAGTCCTGCGCCATCCGGACGAGCGTGTCGTAGATCGCAGAGTCGCCGTGCGGGTGGTACTGGCCCACCACGGCACCGACGATCCGCGCGCACTTGACGTAGCGGCGGTTGGGCTGCAGGCCCATCTCGTTCATCGCGTAGAGCACGCGGCGATGGACGGGCTTGAGGCCGTCGCGGACGTCGGGCAGCGCGCGCCCGACGATCACCGACATGGCGTAGTCGAGGTACGCCGAGCGCATCTCCTCCTCGAGCCCGCGGGGCTCGATGTTGCCGCCGGAGATGATGTCCGAGCCGGTCATCAGACGTCGAGGGTCGCGGCGCGGGCGTTCTCTTCGATGAACTCACGGCGCGGCTCGACCTTGTCGCCCATGAGCATCGTGAAGAGGCGGTCGGCGGCCGCGGCGTCGTCCATCGTGACCTGCGCGAGGGTGCGCGTCTCGGGGTCCATCGTGGT
>JBPCJA010000222.1:0-10955 GCA_051005755.1 Solirubrobacteraceae bacterium | reverse complement strand
GCGCCGGAGGCGCCCACGCCGCCCAGCCAGCCACCGCCGCCGACGGCGCCTCCGCCCGCGCCCCCGGCGCGCGCGAACGGCGACGCCCATGCGGTCGCCGTCGCCGTCGCGCCGGATGCCGGACCGGCGCTCGAGCTCGATGGCCTGCGCACGGTCTGGCCGGCGGTGGTCGAGGCCGTGAAGGCATCGGGCAACGCGCTCTGCGCGGCGGCGCTCGCCGGGGCGCAGCCGATCGCCGTCGAGGACGGGCAGGTCACCGTCGCGTTCCCGCCAGGCGCTGGGTACCAGCGCCGCAAGGCCGAGGACGACGACTACCGCGCCTGCGTGGCCGCCGCGCTGCGCGCCGTCACCGGCGCCAATGCCCAGATCGCCTACGTGCTCGAGGAGGCCGAGAGCGCCGGTACGCGAGCGGCCGCGCCGCCGGCGCTGACGGAGGACGAAGTGGTCCGGCGCTTCGTGGCAGAGTTCGACGCCGAGGAGATCCACCCCGACCCCGATCCCACACCAGGTCCCGAGAGCGAGGCCCGCTGATGCCGCAGCCGAACATGAACCAGATGCTCAAGCAGGTTCAGAAGATGCAGAAGGACATGATGGCCGCCCAGGAGCAGCTGGCCAACGAGACCGTGCAGTCGTCAGCCGGCGGCGGCATGGTCACCGTCACGGTCACCGGCGACCTCGTCGTCAAGGACATCACGATCGCCCCCGACGCGATCGATCCCGAGGATCCCGAGCTCCTCCAGGACATGGTGCTCGCCGCCGTCAACGAGGCGATCCGCCAGGCCCAGGAGCTTGCCGCCACGAAGATGGGCGGCCTCACGGGCGGCCTGGACCTCGGCGCCCTCGGAGGTCCCGGCGGCCTGCCCGGTCTCGGGATGTAATACGCGGTCCGTCCCGTGAGCCCGAGACCCGCACGGACCCACAGGACGAACCGCTAGTGGACGCGTCCGCAAGTTCGCCGGGTTTTCCCAGCGCCCGATCCGCGCCTGACGGCCGCCGGCGCCCGGCCACGTGCCAGAGGCACGCGCGCCGGGTCACCGTCGACATCACGGCCGGGCATCCGGCAAAACCTCGCCGAACTTCCGGCCGCGTCCACTAGTTGTACGCACCGCCCGTCCAGCGCCTCATCACGGAGCTCGGCAAGCTGCCCGGGGTCGGGGCGCGTACGGCGCAGCGCCTCGCGTTCCACCTCCTGCGCGCGTCGCCCGAGGACGCCAACGCGCTCGCGGACTCGATCCGCGAGGTCAAGGAGCGCATCGGGCTCTGCGAGGTGTGCTTCAACCTCGCCGACGGGCCGCGCTGCCGGATCTGCGAGGACGAGCGCCGGGACGCCGGCCTCATCTGCGTCGTGGAGGCGGCCGGCGACGTCATCCCGGTCGAGCGGACGCACGAGTACCGCGGCCGCTACCACGTGCTGGGCGGCGCGCTGTCGCCGATCGACGGCGTCGACCCCGACGACCTGAAGATAGCCGAGCTCTACCGCCGCGTCGCCGAGGGCGGCATCCGCGAGGTCGTGCTGGCGACGAACCCGACCACGACCGGCGAGGCGACCGCGCTGCACATCGCCGACGCGCTGCGCGAACGTGCCCCCGACGTCGTCGTCACCCGGCTCGCGAGCGGGCTGCCGGTCGGCGGCGACCTCGAGTACGCCGACGAGGTCACGCTCGGCAAGGCCTTTTCCGGGCGGCGCCGGCTGTAGGCCATCGCCGGTGCTGGCGCAGCCCGACCGCTCTCAGCCGTCGATCCTCTCAGCCGTCGATCCTCATCGGCTCGCGCGCGTCGCGCGTGAGCCGGCGCAGCGCCGCGATCCGCCGCAGGGCCGAGACGATCCGGTCGGTGGAGATGGTGCCGCTCGCGACGGCCGCCACGACGGCGCGGTAGGCCTCGTCCTGCTGGGCACGGCCGCCGGGCACGACGAGCATGTCGACGCCGGCCGTCATGGCCGCCACCGCGGCCTCGCCGACCCTGCCGCCGGTCGTCGCCGTCGTCGCGACGAGGTCCGCCGAGATGATCGTGCCCTCGAAGCCGAGCCGGTCGCGCAGCTCCTTGACGGCGTCGGGGAGGAGCGTCGCGGGGGTGACGCTGTCGTACGCGACGTAGATCGCGTTGGACATCTGCACCGCCGGCGCCGCGCCCCGCCCGCTCGCGACGGCCGCGAACGGCGTCATGTCGCTGTCGCGCAGGTCCTCGAGGCCGAGGCCGACCGGGGCGGGCCCGCTCTCGGGATCCTGCGAGGCGGCGCCGTCGCCGGGGAACGGGCCGACGGCGGGCGCGACGCCGGCGCGGCGGTAGCCCGCGACCGACGCCTTCACGGCGCGCACGACCTTGCTCGCCGAATCCGCGAACGCGCGTCCCTGTCCCGGGCCGCCGGAGACCGCGACGTCTGCGTTGGGCGCGAGGTTCATCCCCACCCCGAGGACGCGCAGCTGCTGGCCCGCTGCGAGCGCGCTGGCGCGGATGTCGGCGACCTTGCCGGCGCCCACATCCGCCTGGCCGCGCGGCGCGAGGTTCGCGAAGGCGCTGAACTCGTCGCCCTCCTGCCGGGCGGTGACGATCGGCGCCGGGTGGCCGGCGTCGCGCGCGACCTTCTGGATCTGCGCGGTCAGCCCCGCGAGCTGCGACGGCTCGTCGTAGTTGTGGCGCGTGAGCAGCACGCCGCCGTAGGGGCGCGCGCCGAGGCGTTCGAAGAACGAACCGCGGGGTTGCGTCCCGGGGAGACCGACGATGAACACCCCGGCGACGGCGTCGCCCATCGCCCGCGTCACCTCCTCGGCCGTCGGTGGCGCGGGGTCTGGGCCGCCGGCCCGGGCCTGCTGGCGCGCGCCGAGCACCGGCGCAAGCGTGTCCAGCAGCGCTCCGCCGCCGCCGCCCTCGGCATCGCTGCCGAAGCGCGACCCGGCCTCGAGGACCGGGCCGTCGTCGCCGCCGCGGATGAAGACGAGATAGACCCCGCCGCCGAGCAGGAGCGCGATGGCGACGACCAGCACGCCAAGGCGTGCGCGTGGCGGCAGCGAGCTCACTCGCTACCCTCCGAACCCGTCATGTCAGGCACCGTGGTCATGAAGTTCGGTGGAACCTCCGTCGCCGACGCCGAGCGCCTGAAGCGCGCGGCGCAGCGCATCGTGGCCAAGCGCGAGGCCGGCAACCGCGTCGTGGCGGTGCTCAGCGCACGCGGCAAGACGACCGACTTTCTCATCGCCGAGGCGCAGGAGATCTCGCCTCATCCGGATCCCCGCGAGATGGACATGCTGCTTTCGACCGGCGAGCGCCAGTCCTGCGCGCTGTGCGCGATGGCGATCAACGACCTCGGCCATCGCGCGATCTCCCTGACCGGGTCGCAGGCGGGCATCGTCACGGACACGTCGCATACCAAGGCGCGCATCCTAGATGTGCGAGCCGATCGGATCCGTGACGCCCTCGGCGCCGACTCGATCGTGCTCGTCGCGGGCTTCCAGGGCGTGTCCACCGCCAAGGACGTGACGACGCTCGGGCGCGGCGGATCGGACACGACCGCGGTCGCGCTCGCGGCGGCGATCGGCGCCGACGTCTGCGAGATCTACACCGATGTCGCGGGGGTCTTCAGCGCCGATCCGCGGATCGTCCCAGACGCGCGCAAGCTGCCCGTCGTCTCGTTCGAGGAGATGCTTGAGATGTCGGCCTCGGGCGCCGGCGTGCTGCAGCTGCGCTCGGTCGAGTACGCCCGCAACCACGGGGTGCGGATCCACTGCCGGTCGAGCTTCACGGACGAGCCCGGTACGGTGGTCGTCGGAGAAGAGGAGACCGTGGAACAACCGCTCATCACCGCCGTCACGCACTCTACCGAGGAGGCTCGGGTCACGCTCAAGGGCATCCCGGACGTCCCCGGCATCGCCGGGCGGATCGCCACCGTGCTCGCCGAGGCGAACGTGAACATCGACATGATCATCCAGAACGAGCCGGTCTCCGCGGGCGCGGGCGCCGACATGTCGTTCACCGTCCCGCGCGCCGACCTCGGCGATGCGCGCCTGGCGCTCGCGCCGCTCGCCGAGCAGCTTCGCCTCGCGATCCAGACCGACGAGGCGATGGGCAAGGTCTCGGTGATCGGCGCCGGGATGAAGTCTCACCCGGGTGTCGCCGCGAAGGTCTTCACGACGCTCGGCGCCGAGGAGATCAACATCGAGATGATCTCGACGTCGCCGATCAAGATCTCCTGCGTCATCGCGGGCGAGCACGTGCCGGGGGCGGTGCGCGCGCTGCACGCCGCGTTCGAGCTGTCCGGCACCGACACGATCCGGCCCGAGCGGCCGTTCGGGGAGTTCGTCTAGCGAGACATGCGATGACCCGTGCCGCCAACCATCCGACGAGCAACGGGGTACCGTGGTGAGCTCGGACGGCCTGCGCGTCGCGGTCGTCGGCGCCACGGGCGCGGTCGGCACCGTCATGCTGCGGCTGCTGCGCGAACGGGAGTTTCCGGCGCGCGAGATCGTGCCGTTCGCCTCCGAGCGCTCTGTCGGCCGCGAGCTCGGCGGCGGGCTCGTCGTCGCACCGCTCACCGACGAGACGATCCAGGGCTTCGACGTCGCGCTCTTCTCGGCCGGCGCGACCCGCTCACGCGAGTGGGCCCCGCGCTTCGTCTCCGCGGGCGCCGTCGTCGTCGACAACTCGAGTGCGTTCCGGCTCGTGGACGAGGTGCCGCTCGTCGTCTCGGAGGTCAATCCGGAGGCGCTCGACGCGCACCGCGGGATCGTCGCCAACCCGAACTGCACGACGATGGTCGCGATGCTGCCGCTGAAGGCGCTGCACGACGCCTTCGACCTGCGCGCGATGGTGGCGACGAGCTACCAGGCCGCGGGCGGCGCGGGGCAGAAGGGCATCGACGAGCTGGCCGGGCAGGTCGCGCCGCTGGCCGCGGACGTCGAGCAGCTCTGCGGCGACGGCGCCGCTGCTGCGGCGAAGGTCGACCACTCCGTCCACGCCGCGACCCTCGCCTTCAACGTCGTGCCGTTGCTCGGCACGCTTGGCGACGACGACCACACCGACGAGGAGCGCAAGCTGCGCGACGAGCCGCGCAAGATCCTGGGGATCGGAGATCTCGCGGTCTCGCCGACCTGCGTGCGGGTGCCGGTCATGGTCGGCCACGGCGTCGCTGTGCGTGCGACGTTCGCCCGCGAGGTCGATCTCGAGCGTGCGCTGGAGGTCCTGCGGGCGTTTCCGAACCTCGTCGTCGACGAGGTCCCGACGCCGCTGCAGTACGCCGGCCGCGACGAGGTCGCCGTCGGCCGCGTCCGTCGAGACCTCGCCGATCCCCGCTCGCTGAACTTCTTCGTCGTCGGCGACAACCTGCTCAAGGGCGCGGCGCTGAACACCGTCCAGCTCGCCGAGGCGCTGCACGAGCGGGGCCTCGTGGGCGCCCGCGTGTCGTAGAGCGATCGGCTCGCCCAACTCGCCGAGGGACTGCACGATCGGGGACTCGTGGGCGCCCGCGTATCGTAGGGCGACCGGCTCGTCCAGCTCGCCGAGGCGCTGCACGAGCGGGGCCTCGTGGGCGCGCGTTCGTAGGGCGACCGGCTCGCCCAGCTCGCCGAGGGGCTGCACGATCGGGGACTCGTGGGCGCGCGTGTGCCGTAGGGCGACCGGCTCGCCCAGGGGCTGCACGATCGGGGACTCGTGGGCGCGCGCGTTCGTACGGCGAGGTCGCGCGCCACTTGTGGCGCCCGGATGCGCCCGACGCGCTGCCCGAACCTCCGCGCCGTACGTGCGCCGCCGCCCCGATTCGTGCCGAGTGTGTAACGGAAGCGTTCGAAGAGCTGCGCTCCCGCGGGCGATGGCGGTCCGCACCCGCATGCTCTGCGGGTGTCCGGATCGCATGCACAAGTGACCTCGCTGGCGACTGCGCGGCGAGCGGGGTCACCTCTGCACGTATGTCGTGCAGCAGTGACCGAGCTGGCGACGTCGGGACAGGCGGGGTCAGTTGTGCATGCCGATCAGCTCATCGCGTTCGTCGCGGCCCGCCAGCACGGCGTCATCGCGCGAGACCAGCTTGTGGCGCTCGGACTGGGGCGGGGGGCGATCGCCCATCGCGTGAAGCGGGCCGCGCTGCACCGTGTTCATCGCGGCGTCTATCTCTGGGGCCACGAAGCGCCCGCGCCGTATGCTCGCGCCCTCGCGGCGGTCCTCGCCTGCGGCACCGGCTCCGTCGTCAGCCACGATGCGGCGGCGGTGCTGTGGGGCATCCGCCCCCCGATCGAGGGCCCGATCGACGTGACGCTTGCAGCGGACCGTGTGCGCCAGGACGGCATCCGGGCACACAGGACCACCACGCTGCATCCCGCGGACACGCGCACCCTGCGTGGTATCGCGATCACCAGTCCGGCTCGGACGTTGCTCGACATCGCCCCGCAACTCGCCCCGCCCGACCTCGCCGCGGCCGTCGAGCGGGCGCAGGTCAAGCGCCTCGTCACGAAGCGCGACATCGCGGCGGCGATGGGCCACGCGCCGCGCCGCGCGGGCGCCTCCGCGCTGCGAGCGCTCGTCGACGAGCCCGCCTTCACTCGTTCTGCCGCCGAGCGATGCCTGCTCGCGCTCCTGCGCGCGGCGAAGCTCCCGCTGCCGGCCTTCAATGCCCGCGCGGAGGGCTACGAGGTGGACGCGCTATGGCGTGCCGAGCGCGTCGTCCTCGAGTTCGACAGCTATGAGTTCCACGCCACCCGCGCAGCCTTCGAGCGCGACCGCCGCCGCGACGCGGCGCACACGCGAGCCCGGTACGTCGTCCTGCGGACGACCTGGCGCGAGCTGACGGGCGAGCCCTGCGTGCTCGTCGCCCGGATCGCCGAGACGCTCGCGCTCGCCCAAGCCCGGCATCGGGCCGAGAAGGCGGTGGCGCTCGGTTCGGCTCCGACCCGTTGAAACCTGCGCGAGCTCGCCTACCGCAGCCGCGACAGTCCCGACAGCTCCCGGCGGTCGTGCACGCCCAGCTTGCGAAACACCGCGCGCGCGTGGGTGCGCACCGTCTCGACCCCGACGCACAGCGCCGCGGCGATCTCGCCGTTGGAGCGGCCGAGCTGGAGCTGATCGAGGACGTCGGCCTCGCGCGGGGTCAGGACGTCGGGCAGCAGCCACGCACCGGCACTGGCCGGGCTGCTGTGCGGCAGCACGTGCAGTCCGCGCGAGACGAGATGGATGGCGTTGAGCACGTCGCGACCCTCGATGTCCTTGCCGAGACACGCCGTCGCGCCGAGCGCGAGCAGCTGGCTGCACTCCCCCGGCGTCGGATGGTTGGCGAGCACGATGACGTGGGTTTCGGGATGCGCGGCGTGCAGACGGCGAAGGTCGGCGGGCACGCGCAGCGCGCCGAGGTTCAGGATCGTCACGCGCGGCGCGTGCTCGGAGATGAGCGCGTCGAGCTGGTCTGCCTCGACGTCGGCGGCGACGATGCGCAGGTTGGGATCGGCGCCGATGAGGCTGCGCAGGCCGGCGCTCACGAGATCCTCGAAGCGCGAGAGCAGGACCGTGACGGGGCCGCGAGCGTCCACGCGCTGCTTATCGGCAGCTCGGCGCCCGAGGGTGAACGGCGCCTCCTCCGAAGATCACCCGCCGCGGGGTACGACGATCGGCCGGCGCTGCGCCACCATGAGAAGCGTCGTCGGGGGCGGACAACGCGGACCACGGGATCGGGGGATCCCAGTGGGGATGACGGGAGCAGGACCAGGGGTACACCGGACAAGAGGGCCCTCGCGGGGCCCCTCTTTTCGGCGTCCTATCCCTCGCGCTCGTCCTGGGGCGCTGCGATCGTCGACCGCAGCCGCTCGCGCGCCGCGTCGATGCGCGCCGCGGCGTCCTCACCGCCGCCAGGCGCCGGCGTCGGTGTCGGCATCGACGATGGGAGCGGTGGCTCGGCCGACAGGCCCAGCCGCCGGAGGACCTCGCCGGCGAGCCTGCGCGGCCCCACCATCACCCGCCGCTGCTGGGCGCGCCGACCTCGGCGACGACCGCTGTCGTCCAGTCGATCACCGCCGTCGGCTTGACGACATGGCGCCCGAGTCCGAGCTGATCGGGCGGGATGCCGAGCGCCAGCCCGACGAGCTGGGGGAGATGCAGGACCGGCATGTCGAGCTCGCGGCCGACGACACGCTCAGCCAGCGGCTGCTGGAGGTCGAGGTTGAGGTGACACAGCGGGCACGGCGTCACGAGGCAGTCGGCGGCGGCGTCGACCGCGTCGCCAAGATGGCGGCCGGCCTGGGCGAGCGAGGCTTCCCTGTTCATCATGAGGATCGGGAAGCCGCAGCACTTGTGCGACCCGGCGTAGTCGATGACGGTCCCGCCCAGGGCGTCGATGACGAGGCCGAGATACGTGTCGCGGGGCCGCTCGTCGTCGATGTGCAGACGCTCTGTCGGCCGCACGATGTAGCAGCCGTAGAAGGGCCCGACGCGCAGGTCGGTCAGCGGCCGGCGCACGCGCTCACGCAGCTCGTCCAGGCCGAGCTCCTCGACGAGCAGCCAGAGGAAGTTCTTGTTCGTCAGGCCCTTCTCGTAGGAGAGGCCCTCGTCCGCGAGGGTCGCGTTGATGTGCGCGCGGTACTCGGCATTGGCGTCCAGGCGCTCCTGGCACTCGGCCTGCGCGCCCTGGCAGGTCGAGCAGATGTTCATCATCATCGCCGTGCCCTCGGCCTGCTGGGCCAGCGCAAACGTCCGCGCGTTGAGCGTGTCGGCGAGCTCCTGGTTGTGCTCGGCGATGACGCCGGCGCCGCAGCAGGCGGCGCGGTCCAGCGGCTCGAGCTCGATGTCCAGCAGCGGCGCGATCCGCGCCATCGAGCCGTGCAGCTCGGGGGTGAAGCCGCGCGAGACGCAGCCGGGCCAGTAGGCGACCTTCATCGCGAGCTCCTGCGTCGTGGGACGTCGCCGACTGTCGTCGAGCAATGACGCGCTGTCATGGCGTCACGACCTCATCCTCGTCGTAGCCGGTGATGTAGAGGTTCAGCTCGAGGCGCTCGGGATGGCCTTCGACCTCCTCGTAGATGCGCCGGATCTGCTGCAGGTCTCGCTTGGCCAGCCTGTGTGGCTTGAGCACCTTGGCGGGCGTGACCTTGCGGCGCAGCAGCGCCTTGGCGATCGACGGCAGCGAGCTGGCGAGCTCCTTCTGCACGGACGGCTTGAACTTCGACAGCGGCGAGTCGCCGCCGTAGGAGCGCGGCACCAGCTCGGCCTCGTCGAGCAGGCCGTACTTGCGCACGAGCGTCACGAAGGCCTGCTCGTGGCGCTCGCCGTTGTTGCGGTCCTCGATGCCGTAGTCGCTGCCGGCGCGGCGGCGCAGGCGCATGATCTGGCTCATCGGCGCGACGTCCTTCGGGCACGCGTCGATGCACATGAAGCAGTGGGTGCAGTCGTAGATGCCGTGCGGGTCCTCGGCGAGGTCCTTCAGGCGCTCGTAGGGCTGGTCGTCGCGCGGGTCGCCGACGAAGCGGTAGGCCTTGGCGAGCGCCGCAGGTCCGATGAAGTCCGGGTCCACCTCCATCGCCAGGCAGTCCGAGACGCAGGCGCCGCACTGGATGCAGGCCATCGACTGCGTGACGTCGACCATCGTCTCGCGCGGGACGATGTACTCACGCTCGGGCACCGGTTGCTTGGCGATGAGCCACGGGGTGACGCGCCGGATCTTCTTCCAGTGCACCGCCTCCATTTCGACGATGAGGTCCTTGATGATCGGCATGTTGCCCATCGGCTCGACCTCGATGACGCCGTCGCGGGAGTGGCGCTGCGCCTTGTCGAGATGTGTGTGGCAGGCCAGGTCGGGCGTGCCGTTGATGCGCACGCCGCACGAGCCGCAGATGGCGGCACGGCATGAGCAGCGGATCCCGATCGAGCCGTCGAAGCGCGCCTTGGCCTGGAGGATGGCCTCCAGCACCGAGCGGTGCGGCTCGAGGTCCACGGTGTGCTCCTCCCAGTACGGAGCATCACCGGACTCGGGGTCATAGCGCCGCAGTCTTAAGGTGAATTCGGCCATAGTGATTCCTAGTACTTCCTCACTTCGGGCTGCCATTTCGTGATCGTCACAGGTGAGTACGAGATCTCGGGCTCACCGTCGGGACCGCGCGTGATGTCGATGTGCTTCAGCCACTCCTCGTCGTTGCGCTCGGGGTAGTCGATGCGGAACTGCGCGCCGCGCGACTCCTTGCGCTCGATCGCCGCGACCACGGTCGCCTCGGCGCAGTCGAGCATGTAGCCGAGCTCGATCGCGCCGAGCACGTCCTGGTTGAAGACCGTGCCGCGGTCGTCGACGTAGGCGGCCTCGGCCTCCTCCTTCAGCCGGTGCACGATCTCGTGGGCCTTCTGCAGGCCGTCCTCCTCGCGGTAGACGGCTACGAACTCGTTCATCGTCGTGCCGAGCTCGTCCTTGATCTCCGAGATCCGGCGCCCGCCGTGCTCGCGGGCGATGATCGCTTCGATGCGCTCGACGTCCTCGCTTAGCCGCGACACCGGCGCGTGCGGCATCGGCAGCTCCTTGCCGCGAGCGGCCGCGTGCTCGCCCGAGCGGCGCCCGAAGATGAGCGTGTCCAGCAGCGAGTTTGCGCCGAGGCGGTTGCCGCCGTGGACCGAGACGCACGCCACCTCGCCGGCGGCGTAGAGCCCCGTGATCGGCGTCTGGCCGTCCACGTCGGTCTTGACCCCGCCCATGATGTAGTGCTGGCCGGGGCGGATCATGATCGGCTCGCGCGTGATGTCGGTGCCGGCGAAGTCGCGGCCGATGTTGACGATCTCGCGCAGCGCCTCGAGCACGCGCTTGCGCGACACCACGGTGATGTCGAGGTAGATCCCCTGGCCGTCCGCGCCGACGCCGCGGCCCTCGTTGATCTCCGTCTGCTCGGCGCGCGAGACGACGTCGCGCGACGCGAGCTCCATCTTGCTCGGCGCGTAGTCCTCCATGAAGCGCCGTCCCTCGGAGTTGAGGAGGTGCGCGCCCTCGCCGCGGGCGCCCTCTGTGA
>JBPCJA010000221.1:0-32701 GCA_051005755.1 Solirubrobacteraceae bacterium | reverse complement strand
GTGCACGTCGTGGAGAAGCTCAACAAGATCGGTCGCGCGGAGCGCAAGCTCGTCACCGAGCTCGGTCGCGAGCCCACGCCGGACGAGATCGCGGAGGTCACCGGGATCGATCCCGAGGAGGTCGACTCGATCAAGCGCTCGGCGCAGGCGCCGGTCTCGCTGGAGAAGCCCGTCGGCGACGAGGAGGAGTCCGAGTTCGGCCAGTTCATCGCCGACGAGCGCGCCGAGTCCCCCTACGAGCGCGCCGCCGAGATCCTCACCAAGGAGGCGCTGCGCGAGGCGCTGGAGAATCTCTCCTACCGCGAGCGCCGCGTGCTCGAGCTGCGCTACGGCCTCGGCGGCGAGCACCCGCGCACGCTCGACGAGGTCGGCCGGACGTTCAACGTCACCCGCGAGCGCATCCGCCAGATCGAGAACCAGTCCTTGAAGAAGCTGCAGTCCCTCGCGGAGGCCCAGAAGCTCCGCGACGTCGCCTGACGCGGCGACCGCGCCCGAGCACTCGTCGGCGGGGCCCCGCACGGGCCCCCGTCGGCGTTGTGCCGATCGTGCGCCGGTGAGGCCCGCGAGGTCGAGACCAATGAAAAGCCGCGTACGGCGGCTTTTCATTCGTCTCGGCATCGGCCTGCGCGCGGCTGAGCCGTCGTCGGCCCACGGCTGGGACTGACGCGCCCATTCGTCCACCGGCCCCGGTGCCGGTCATGCACGCCCTCGCCGCGACCGATGCCCCGGACGTGTTCGATGTCGACAACGCGCTCTGTGCGCTGGTGGCGCTCGGTGGCTCCGACCTCCACCTCAAGTTCCAGGTCCCGCCCCTCACCCGCCTCGAGGGGGAGTTGCTTCCGATCGAGGGCGCCGACCCGCTGACCGCCGAAGACACCGAGACCGCGGTGCGGGCGATGCTCACCGATCCCGTCAAGCTCAAGGAGCTCGCCGACGAGCACGAGGTCGACTTCTCCTACTCGATCTCCGGCGTCGCTCGCTTCCGGGTCAACGCCTTCCGCCAGCGGGGCACGCTGAGCCTCGTCTGCCGCGCGATCCCGCACACGATCCGCTCGGTCTCCGAGCTCATGCTGCCGCCGGTCATCACCGAGCTCGCCGAAGAGGAGCGCGGGATCATCCTGCTGACCGGCACGACCGGGTCGGGCAAGTCGACGACGCTCGCCGCGATGATCGACCACATCAACGTGACGTACGCCAAGCACGTCGTCACGATCGAGGATCCGATCGAGTTCCTGCACCGCGACAAGCGCTCGATCATCAACCAGCGGGAGGTCGGCATGGACACGCTCTCCTTCAAGCGCGCGCTGCGGCGCGTGCTGCGCCAGGACCCCGACGTCATCCTCATCGGCGAGATGCGCGACGAGGAGACCGTCCACGCGGCGCTCAGCGCTGCCGAGACCGGCCACCTCGTGCTCTCGACCGTCCACACCGTGGACGCACCCGAGACCGTCAACCGGATCATCGACTTCTTCCCGCCGCACATGCACCAGCAGGTCCGCGCGATGCTCGCCGGCACGCTGAAGGGCGTCATCTCCCAGCGCCTCGTGCGCTCGACCGACGGCGGTCGTGTCGCGACCTGCGAGGTCCTGCGGATGACCGGCCGCGTGCGCGACATGATCATGGACCCGATGCAGACCGGTCGCCTCATCGAGGTCGTCAGCGAGGGTTCCTACTACGGGATGCAGACCTTCGACCAGGCGCTCTTCGACCACGTCAAGGCCGGTCGCGTCGACGTCGACCGGGCGCTGCGCGCCGCCACGAGCCCCCACGACTTCAAGCTCCTGCTCGCGGCCGACGGACGCCGTGGCACGACGATGGAAGACGTCGCCAGCGCCGAGTCCCAGCGCGCCGCGTAGGGCGCCGTCGTCGTATGCCCGGCCGCCACGCTTCAGTCTGTAAAGTGTTGCGTCATGGACGACACATGTCCGGTCTGTCGCACGGCTGAGATCGTCTGCGGGAAGTGGACCCTCCTGCTCATCCGCGACCTCTCCGAGGGTCGATCGCGCTTCTGCGAGCTCGAACGCTCGTTGCAGGGGATCAGCCCGCGCACGCTGTCGCTGCGTCTGCGTGCCCTCGAGGAGGAGGGCATCGTCGAACGCGAGACCTTTCCAGAGGTGCCGCCGCGGGTCGAGTACGCGCTGACGGAGAAGGGCCGCGCGCTGCTGCCGATCATCGACGACATGCGCCACTATGGCGCGCGCTGGCTAGGTGCGGATTGTGCTGACCTCGCGCCCGCCGCTGCGACGGTCGACGCCGCCGCCGCCTGACACCGGCACCGGCACCGGCACCGGCACCGGCCTGAGCGTGCTCTCCCGCGCACGGGCGTTTCGCTCCCGCGCCCACACGATGATCGGCCGCTCCAGCGCGAGCCAGCTCAGCGACGAGACCGCCAGGACCGGCCCCAACGCGGCCAGCGTGCCGAGGACCGGATCCAGCGGCAGCAGCCCGTGGCCCCGCATGAAGACGAGGATCGGTACGTGCCACAGATAGACGCCGTAGGAGATCGCGCCGAGGCTCGCGAGCACGCGCCCGCCGAGAATGCGGCTTCGGGGGGTCGCTGCCACGGCGCCGATGACGAGCGCGAAGCCAAGCCCTGACGGCAGGTCCCGGAGGATCGCGAGATACAGGCCGGTGTCGAGGCCGTTGGCCTCCACGACGGCCTTCACCACGGCGTCGGCGACGACGAGCGCGAGCCCGCCCGCGATGAGCGTACGGCGGGCGCGGGATCCGATCGCGCGGCCGTGCAGCGCGAGCGCGCCGAGCATGCCGAGCGCGAAGTACGGCAGCATCGCGGCCAGCGTCCTGGAGAACGTCATGCCGAGGCCGCGGCCCGCAATCGACCAGTTGTAGAGGACGCCGAGGACGAGGAGTGCGAGTGGGATGAGCGCCTGGGCGCGGCGCCGCGCGGGCATTCGCACCGCCAGCCAGCCGAGGATCGGCAGCAGCGCGTAGAAGCTCACCTCGACGGCCAGCGACCACATCGGCGGGTTGAGCTTCATGACGCTCGACGGCGAGAAGTTCTGGGCGAAGACGAAGAACAGCGGCAGCTCGCTCGCCGGTGGCAGACGCAGGCCGGGCGTGCCCGCCAGGCCCCAGAGCAGGACGATCGAGCCGAGGAGCGCGGCGTAGTAGGCGGGGGCGATGCGAGCGACCCGGGCGCGCAGGTAGCGGCGCAGGTCCGGCGGCTGGCGCCCTTCGAGCGCGGCGGCGAACCAGGGGCGCGAGAGCAGGAAGCCCGACAGCACGAAGAACGCCACGAGGCCAAGGCGCAACTCGTGCGCGGCGTAGTCAGCCGGCGACGAGCGATCCGACGCATCCGGCCTCGGCATCGTGTACAGCCACCCGTGGAAGAGGAAGACCGTCAGCGCGGCGAGCCCGCGCAGGCCGTCCAGCGATGCCAACCGTCCGTCGTGCTTCGTGTGCCAGACGTCCCGCGTCGCGCTGACGTGGGGCGCTTGCATGTGGCGCGCATCGTACCCGTCCGCGTGCGGGCGTACGCCGCATGGCACCATGGCGCCATGAATCGCGCCGCCCACATCCGCTGGCTGGAGCACGCACACGTCGTCCTGCGCGGCGCCGGCCTACGCGCCAGCGCGGGGCGCAGCGCGGTCGTCGAGCTGCTCGGCCGACAGAGCTGCCTGCTGACGGCGCAGGAGATCGCCGACCGCCTGCGCGAGGAGGGCAGCGCCGGCTCGACGGCGACCGTCTATCGCGCGCTGGAGACCCTCCACGAGCTCGGTCTCGTGCGCCGCTTCGACGCCGACGGCGTCGCACGCTACGAGCCCGTGGACCCGTCCGGCGACCACCACCACCACATCGTCCTCGAGGACTCCGGCGACGTCGTCCCGTTCGAGGACGCCGAGCTCGAGCGCGCGATCTCCGGTCTCGGCGACCGCCTCGGGATGGTCGTCACGAGCCACGACATCATCCTGCGCGCTCGGCCGCTGGACGAGCCGCCCGACTCAGGCTGAACGACTGCCTGCAGCAAGCAGGAGCGCAGGGCCGCGGGGCGAACGCCGCAGACAATGCGCCACCGCCCGCTGCACGCCGCGCTCAGCGCATTCGCCGAGGAGGCCGCCTGGCAGCTGACCGCGGAGACCGACGGCGGCGCCGAGGTCCCGTTCGAGATCGTCGAGTCGCGCGGCGCCCGCCGCGACACGCCGCTGTACTGCTACCGCCCGCTGACGGACACGTTCATCCGCGATCGCGTCGGCGTGCTCGAGCGCCTGCCGTCCTATCCGGCCGCTGCGCGTGCGCTGGCGGCGCTCGACGGCGTCGGCGACTACCTGCGCGCGCAGGGTGAGTCAAGCGTCCCGGTCGACGCACGCGAGCGCGCCGACGCTGCGCTGCGGGTCTTCGTCAGCCGGGTCTTCAGCGAGGCGACGGAGTTCGTCATCACGCCCGAGCGCCTGGACCGGGCATACACCGAGCTCGAGGCGTCGCTGCTGGACGGCCGCGCGGCGGCGGTCGTCGTCGCGCCGCTCCTCGGCCTGCGGCTGCAGTCGGCGGAGGTCGCGCTCGGGCAGGGACTGGCGCTCGTGCGCGGGGACGAGCTCAAGGACGCGCCCGCGGAGGCGGTGTGGCCGGCCGGTTGCGACGAGCCGTGCGTGCTCGCCTGCCTGACGGTGACGAACGATCCCGGGGCCCCGGCGCCGCTGAGCGAGGCGACAGTGCGCTTCCGTCGCCTGCTGACGGCGCTGCGGCTGTACGACCGCGTCCGCGTCGCCCTCGGCCCCGTCGCCTGGGAGCGCACCGGGGCCGGCCCGTGGACGCTGGGCGATCTCGGCACCGGCGGCCGCGCGCACGGCATCCTGGAGATCGCCGAGCCGGCCGAGGACGAGCTGCGCGCCTTCTGCAACCTCGTCACCCGCCGGACCCCGCGCGGGGGCGAGCTCGCCTGGGCCCTACGCCGCTACGAGCTCGGCTGCGAGCGGCCGAGCGCGTACGAGACGCTGACCGACCACCTGCTGGCGCTGCGCGCGCTGCTCGAGCCCGAGGGACCGCAGAGCGGGCGCCTCGCGGGCCGGGTGGCGGCGTTGTGCGCCGTCGAGGAGCAGCGCGCGCAGGTGACCGAGCGCGTCGCGCACGCGGCGTCGATGGAGCGGGCCATCGTGGCCGGACTCGCGCCGGTGGACGGGGGAGCCGAAGCGCTGCTTGACGAGGTCACCGGCCACCTGCGCGCGTTGCTGCGCGACGTGCTCTGCGGGCACCTGGACTCCGACCTGCGCGCGGTGGCCGATCAGCTGCTGGCCGCGTCTGCCGCCGCCTGAGGCCGCTGAGGGTTGGGCCTGTTTCGGACCACATGCGTCCGTTCCAGGCGCAACCCACTCGTCGCGGCGCCGATTGGCGAGTTGCTCGCTACGCGGCGCCCGACAGGTGCCGGTACAGCGCGAGGAGTCCGTCGACGTCCTGCACGTCGCCGTCGAGCCGCGGGACGACGATCGGCTCGGGCTCGTCGAGCGCGACCTTCAGCCGCTCGATCGACTCAACGTCGCGGGCCGCGAGCAGCTGGAGGTCGGCGACGCTCTGGGCCACCTTGCCCGCGAGCGCGTCGCCGAGCTTGTCGCGCAGCGTCGCCCGCACCGCGACGGGGTCGCCGAGGGCCGCGTCGAGGACGACCGTCCGGTTGACGATGAGGCCCCCGAACGGCATCCGCGCCTCGCGCAGCTTGCCGTGGAAGAAGATCGCCTCGGCGACGGGCTCGCGCTCCGGCGAGGTGACGATGAAGAACGTCGTGGCGGGGTCGGCGAGCAGCGCCTTCACGGCGGCCGCGCGCTCGCGGAAGCCGTCGATGAGTCCGCCGAGCGCGCCGAACAGTCCCGCGACGTCGTCGAGCAGGTCGACGCCGGTCAGCCGCTTGAGGATCGCGAAGACGACGCTCGTGCCGCGGCCCATGACCTTCGCGGCGATGCCGGTGGGGACGAGGAAGAGCTTCAGCGCGCGGCCCTCGAAGAAGTCGGTCAGGCGGTCGGGCGCGCCGAGGAAGTCGAGGGCGTTTCGCGACGGCGGCGTGTCGAGGACGACGACGTCGAAGCGCTCTGAGCGGCTGATGTCGTAGAGCTTCGCGACGGCGCTGAACTCCTGCGAGCCGGCGATCGCGCTCGAGAGCTGGGCGTAGATGCGGTTGCCGAGGACCTCCTCGCGCGTGCTCGCGTCGGGCGACAGGTCGACGATGAGGTCGTCGAAGGTCGCCTTCGGGTCGAGCATCATCGCCCACAGCTCGCCGCGCATCTCGATGCCGTGCCCCCCCAAGAGCGCGGGATCGACCTGCCGCGGCTCGTTGCCGAGCTCCTCGAGGCCGAGCGAGTCGGCCAGGCGCCGCGCGGGGTCGATCGTCACGACGGCGACGCGCTTGCCGGCGGCCGCCATCCCGAGCGCGAGCGCCGCCGAAGCCGTCGTCTTGCCGACCCCGCCCGAGCCGGCGACGATGCAGACGCGCTTGCCCTCCAGCCTGTCGGCGAGGCCGCTCATCGCGTGCGTCCGCGTCGCGGGTCCGCGATTACCTCGGGCAGGCGACGACGCGCTGTCACAGCTGCGATGCGAGCTCGTCGGCGAGCCGTTCGAGGTCGGGGCCGCCGGGGTGCAGGGGCAGGCGAGCCGGCGTCCGGCCGTCCGTGAGCCTGCGCAGTCGCGCGAGCTGCGCACGCTGGTGCCGCGCTCGCGCGTGGCCGCTCAGCGCGCCCGCCACCGCCGGATGCCCGGCGTGCGACTCCAGGAGCTTGGCCTCCTGCGGCGAGAAGCGGTCGGGCTCGAGCGCGTTGGCGACGACGCGCTCGAGCGGCAGGCCCATGCTCGCCAGCAGCGCCTCGCGCAGCTGGCCGGTCTCCGTCACCGCCAGCTCCTCGGCCTTCGCCACGGCGACGACCGCGGTGCGCTTCGGATCCGACAGCATCGCGTCGATGATCGTCCCCTGACGGGCGACCGGCCCGCTCCCGGCCGCGGCGGCGAACGTGCGCGGCGCGCTCAGGACCGCGACCCCGTGGCCGGTCGCCGGGGCATCGACGACGACGAGGTCGTAGGCGTCGGCGCCCGGCGTACGGCGGTCCAGCTGGGCCAGCTCCCACAGCTTGCCGACCGTCAGCAGCTCGCGCATCCCGGGCGTCGCCGCGGCGACCATGGTGAAGACCCGGCTGCGGATGAGGACCTCGGCGACCGGGCCGGACGGGAGCTGGTCGCGCAGGTACTCCTCCAGCGCGTCCTGCGGGTCGATCGAGATGTGAAACAGGCCCGGCGCGAGCTCGGTCTCCGAGAACGGCGCGGCCCCCCCGCGGTCGAAGGCGGACGCCACGTCGCCGCGGCGGGCGACCTCGGCGACGATCGTGCGCTTGCCCGCGCGCGCGGCGACGAGCCCGAGCGCGGCCGCGACCGTCGTCTTGCCGACGCCGCCCTTGCCCGTGACGACGACGAGGCGCCGCGAGAGCAGGATCGCTACTGCTCCCCGTCCCAGTAATCGAGCGGCTGCACGCGCACGATGACGCCCACGCCGCGGAAGGAGAGCTTGCTCGAGTCCGGATACCAGCACGTGTCGTCGGGCTCGCGCGTGCCGTAGGCGAGCAGCGTCAGGCCTTCGCTTGAGGCCTCGAACGTATGCGCGACGCCGGTCGCCCGCGGGCGCGAGACGATCGAGCCGGGCCGCACGGCGGTCTCCTCGTCGCCGAGCAGCACGCCGCCGCCGCCGGCGAGCACCACGAAGATCTCGTCCTCGAGCGAGTGGCAGTGGCGCGTCGACGAGCGCTTGCCGGGCGGGACCTCGACGTGCTTGCAGCCGCTGAGCACGGAGCCGGCGGCGCCGGCGAGGTCACGGCGCACGCGGTGGACGCGGCCGATCTCCTGTGCCGTCGGTTCGACATCGGCCAGCGCGACGATCGTCGGCGGGCGCGGGGCCGGCGGCGGCAGCTCGCCGGCGGGCGGCTCGGCGGCATGCGGGTGCGGCGCGTCAGGCGGCAGCCAGCGGGCGCCTACCCATGTGACACCCGCGCGCGGCAGGGTCGTCAGGTGCGTCGGCGAGCCGCTCGAGAAGGCGAGCACCTCCAGCGGCTCGTCGGGCCCGGCGACGAGCGTGTGCGCCTCGGCACCCGCGCGGTGGACGAGCATGTCGCCGGCGCCGATCTCGTGCACCGCGTCGTCCTGCCAGCTCAGCCCGGATCCCGCCAGGACGAAGAAGATCTCCTCCTCGTCGTGGTGGACGTGCAGCGGCATCGGGCGCCGGCCCGGAGGGATCCGGTAGCGGCTGAGGGCGGCACGTGGCGCCCCGACGGTGAAGCACAGCCGCTGGCGCTCGCAGCGCAGGTCGCCGCGTTCGATGGTGGTCCACGGCTCGTCGTCCCAGTGGGTGATCATCGGGCGCCGATGCTAGTCGCCCTGTGTGAGGTCGCGGCTTGGATCGAAGCGGGTGCGCACCCGCACCGTCCCGGTACACGCCGAAGCCCATGACGCGCTCGGGCCTGCACGACGCCGACAGGTCAGGCGCTCGTCTTCGACGACGCACGCTGCGCGCCCGCCGCTGGCGCGCTGGTAGTACGCGGACGCCGACACGTCCAGGACCCTGCAGATCGGCTCGACGCCGAAGCGGCCGCGGTGCTCGTCGATGTAGCGGCTCACCTCGTTCGGTCTGCGTCGAGCTCGGTCGCGAAAAACACGCTGGCCGACTTGAGGATCTCGTTGGCTCGGCGCGGCGCGAAGTTCTCCTGGCGCAGCTGGCGGATCTCCTCGCGCTCCTGGTCGTCGCCAGATCAGGCCGCGAACCACTGCTTGACTGCCCGGGCCGACCACCGCGCCGCTCACGATCGCACGCCGGCGACTGGGACATCTTCGGCGGCGGGCTTCCGTTCGTGGTCCCGCTGCGTCTACAATGTGGAGTCATGGCGCAACGCAAGTTCATAACCGCGGCTCGCTCAAAGATCAGCGGGCGGTTCGTGCCGAAGTCACGGGCAAAGTCGAGCCCGAAGACGACCATCACGAGCCGCCTCCCGATCGGCCGGAGCCGCAAGAAGAAGTAAGCCGCGCGTTCCGCGTGAGGGCTTTCACGGCGAGACGCCCGGCGGGCGTGCGCGTTCACGCCTAGCTAGAGGCGCTCTGTGGGCGCCCACGCCTCCCGCCACTACTCCGCGCGGCAGCGACTCATGTAGCTGCGCGCCGCCTCGGCGTCGATGGACGAAGCCGCCTCGAAGGGGGTAGCGCGCCTGCCGCGCCCACGCCAGAATGAGCTGCAGCAAGCTACGGGTCTGTCCTGAGTGCGGCCCCGCCGGCAGCGTGCATTTGACAGTCCCCGGCCGGCGAAGCTACGCCGTTTCTTGGAGCGCTCGCCAAGGCGGCGTACCTTGATCGGTGTGAGCGGGTTCCTGGCGGCGGTATCGCTGTTGCTTCCGATGAACGCTCGGAAGGTGGTCCCACGGTGACCGACGTCTCGCTGGCCGTCGGGGTGGGCCTCATCTGTGCGCTGCTATCGGCGCTCGGAACGAATCTCGCCTTCCTATTGAAGTACAAGGGGGCGGTTGCCGCTCCCGACGTTGACATGCGCCATCCGCTGCGCAGCGCGATCGATCTCTTTCGCTCCAGGTGGTGGAGCATTGGCTGGGGTGTGGCGGCGGTGGCGTTCGCGCTGCACGTGGCTGCGCTGACGCTCGCCCCGATCTCAATCGGCCAGGCGGTGCTAGCGGGAGGACTCGTCTTCCTCGCGGTGCTCGCCGAGCGCTTCTTCGGCTTCGAGCTGGGCCGTCGCCAGTGGATCGGGATCGGCCTGGTGGCGGTCTCGCTCGCCTTGCTGACGCTGACCGGCGGAGGCCGCGGAGGAGCGCACTCCGGCTACTCCCTGGCAGGGATGATCATCTTTGAGGGGATCGCTGTCTGCGTGGGTCTGCTGCTCGTTCTGTGCCACATGATCGAGCGTATCCCGGCGCAGCGCGGTGTGCTGCTCGGCATCGCTGCCGGGCTCGGGTTCGGGATCTCAGATGTGGCGATCAAGGCGCTCTCGGGGGACCTCGACGGCGGGCTCGTCGGCCTCCTCAGCCCCTGGAGCGTGATCATCGTCACGGCGGCTGTCTTCTCGTTCTACGCCTCCGCTCGCAGCCTTCAGATCGGCGACGGCGTCGCGGTAATCGCCGTCACCTCGGTCGCGGCGAACCTGTCCACGATCCTCGCTGGGCTGGCGGTCTTCGGGGACCGACTCGGCGACGACGCCATCGTCGTAGGCGTCCGCCTCGCGGCGTTCGCCCTGATCCTCATAGGAGCGGCGCTGATCCCCGCGCCCGTTCGCGCTGGCGAGGCGCTCGAGGAATCAGCCGTGGAACCTAGAAGCCCTACCGCGAGTTCCGCCTGAGCCCAACTACCGAGACGCACTAGAGTAGGTGTCCGGCGCGGCCGCGAAGATGAGCGCTATGACAGCCCCCGTCGACGAACGTCATCGCCGGCCAGCCAGACATCGGTGAGGTCCTCGAGCTCGCCGTTTGCGAGGAGCGCCAACCGGGCCTCGCGGCAGTGGACGGGGAGCTTGTCGCACCCGCCGACGAGCTCGTCACCGCGTTTGCGCACACGCTCGTCGGACGGCACTGAAGAGTAGATCGGACTGCGCTCAGGCGATCGGCTTCGCGCCGTGTGCTGCGTGAACCCGCTCGATCGCGTCGGCGACTCGGGCGGCAACGTCGGTGAGGTCTGCCCGGTGTCGATCGTGAACTCGGGGGGCGTGGCGAAGTCCTCGACGATCTGCCTCAGCCGCTCGTACTCGGCGAGGTTGCGGTGTGGGAGCGCGTTGGCGCTGCGGGCCGCGATCCGCGCTCGCGCGATCTCGTAGGTGCACACGCAGTGGACGGCGAACATCGTCGCGCCGTGCGTCGTCGCGAGAACGGCGAGCTTGTGGCGCAGTCACGCGAAGGCGAGGCAGGTGACGACGATGACGTCCGTCCGGTTCTCGAGCTGGCGTGAGGCGAGCGAGAAGACGAGGTCATACGAGAGGCGGCCTCGTTCGAGGTCGTCCTCGATCGAGGAGCCGTACGTGTTCGAGCAGGTCGTCCTTGTCGATGACCGAGACCCGCAGGTCGTTGGCGATGCGGTCGGCGCAGGTCGACTTGCTGGTGCCGGGAAGTCCTGCCATGGCGAGCAGCAGCGGGCGCCGGCGTCCGCTGGGCCTCGTCATCGGGCGTTTGCGAGTTCGCCCGGCATGTGGCGCCTGACGGTAGCGCGTGTTGCTGTTGCGTTCACGCTTGCGCGTGCTGAGGACGCGACGGATCCGAGGTATTCGCGGGCGGCGGCGAGACGCCTGTCCGCACATTGCGGGAGACTGACACATCGATGTCTCTTATTTGTAATGAGGAAATCTTCTTGTTTGCGCGATGCATGCAAGCACACCCCACGAGAGGAACCCGGTGAACCACATGACAAGCGCACCTCGCGACGACCCAGCGACATCGCCGACCGTGCTTCGGGTCGGCATCGACCGCGCGACGATGCGGCGGCGATGGCTGGGGACACGGCTGGCCGAGCACCGTGAGGCGGCTGGGCTCAAGGGCGCGGAGGTGGCCAAGCGCATCGCGCGCGCGGGGAGCACGCTCAGCCGCTGGGAGACGGGCGACCTCATCCCGCGCCCGGCCGAACTCTACTACATGCTCGAACTCTACGGCGTCCGCGCCGACGAGCGTGAGCGGCTCATGCGCCACGCCGACGAGGCACGAGAGCCCGGCCTCTCGGAGGTGGATGAGTCCGACGCCGTGGCGGACCACGTCTGGCTGGAGAGCAGGGCGTGGAGCATCGAGACCTTCCAGACGACGCTCGTGCACGGGCTTCTCCAGAGCGCCGACCACGCGCGAGCGCTGCTGATGGCCCGGCTGCCCACCGCGACGCCGGAGCGCGTGGAGCGCGCGGTCGTCGCCCGGGACCTGCGACAGCGGCGCCTCACGGACGAGGCGCCGCTGCGGCTCTCGGCGATCCTCGACGAAGCGGTGCTGCGCCGCATCGTCGGCGGCCCCGCCCTCATGCGCGCCCAGCTCGAGCATCTCGTCGAACGGGCCGAGCTGCCAAACGTCGAGATCGGCGTGATCCCCTTCGCGGCCGGTGCGCACACGAGCATGAGCAGCGCGTTCGACGTCCTGCGCTTCCGCGGCGAGAACGACGTCGTCTTCCTGGAGACCCGCGGCGGGATCACGTACCTCGAACGCACCGAGCCCTTCAGCGAGGCGCTGGACGGCCTGCGCGCGGCAGCGCTCTCCGCGGAGCAGTCAATCGCTATGATCGCGCGGCTCGCCGACGAGATGACCTGACGACAGGAGCCGCGCGCATGTCGCATCCCGACCTGACCGGCGCCGACTGGCGCAAGAGCCGCCACAGCGGCGAGGAAGCGGGTTGCGTCGAGGCCGCCTTCCTCGCCGACGGTCGCGTCGCCGTCCGCGACAGCAAGGACCGCAGCGGGCCCGCCCTCTTCTACGCGCGTGGGGAATGGGCCGCCTTCGTCGCCGGCGTCAAGGACGGCGAGTTCGACCTGCTCTGAGGTCGTTGTTGCGCTCCTCGCGAGGCGCGAGGAGCATCCGGCCGGCTGGCACCGAGCGATGCGGAAGACGCGCTCGAACCACTCCCTCAAAAGCCCGTGAAGGAATACCCCACGCGCCTGCGAATAAGGGCGACGTGTCCGGATTTGAGACCTCAGCGGAGCCTTCTGCCACGCGCAAGAAGGCTCGGATCATCGCCTTCGCCAATCAGAAGGGCGGCGTCGCGAAGACGACGACGACGCTCAACCTCGCCGCCGCGTTCGCCGAGCAGGGCCATCGCGCGCTGTGCGTCGACATGGATCCGCAGAGCAACCTCACGATGTCGCAGGGCATCGATCCGGACACGCTCGAGCTGTCGATGTACGACGTCCTCGTGCACCACATCCCGATCATGCAGGTCGTCCGCCGCCGTGAGATCGACGTCGCGTGCGCCTCGATCGACCTCGCCGGGGCGGAGATCGCGATGTCGACGCAGATCGGCCGCGAGCGCTCGCTGGCCAAGGCGCTGAACGCCGTCAAGGACGACTACGACTTCATCTGCATCGACACTCCGCCCTCGCTCGGGCTGCTCACGATCAACGCCCTGACGGCCGCCGACAAGGTGATCGTCCCCGTCCAGTGCGAGTATCTGTCGATGCGCGGGCTGATCCAGCTGCAGAACACGCTCCAGATGATCCGCGAGAACCTCAATCCCGACGTCGAGATCGAGGGCATCCTCCCGACGCTCATGGATACGCGGACGATCCACGCCAAGGAGGCGATCGAGATCCTCGAGGAGAACTTCGGCGATCGTGTGTTTGCATCGCGGATCCGCAAGACGGTGCGTTTTGCGGAGGCGCCCGTGAAGGGCATGTCCGTCCTCAAATACGATCCGGACGGCACCGCCGCCCAGTCCTACCGCGACCTCGCGAAGGAGGTTCTCGCTCATGGCATCCGGTAAGCGCGCGAGCATGAGGGAGGGTCCGCTGGCCGCGCTCTTCCGGCGGACGGAGGAGGACGCGGCCCTGGAGACCGATCCCGACGCGCCGGGCGCCGGACCGGAGCCGACGCCGATCGACGAGATCCCGCCGCGCGAGGTGCCGCACCCGTCGCTCGCCGGGCGCATCGAGTCGCCGCGCGAAGACGACGAGCCGCCCACCCCGACGCCCCAGGAGCGCATGCGCAACGCGTTCTCGGTGGATATCCCCGAGAGCCTCATGGACGCGCCCGAGCCGTCGACGCCCGCCGGCGGACGCATCCGTCACGTCATCGCGGACCACGACCACGAGCACGACGCGTTTGCGCGCAGCGACGCGAACCCGCGCGAGGCGCCCTTCGGCCAGGCCAAGCCGGCCGGGCAGCCCGTCCTGCGCGTCGTCGGCGTGGGCGGCGGCGGCTCCAACGCCGTCAACCGGATGGTCGAGGCCCAGGTCGCCGGCGTCGAGTTCGTGGCGATCAACACCGACCTGCAGTCGTTGCAGGAGTCGCGCGCGGACGTCACGCTGCACATCGGCTCCAACCTCACGCGCGGGCTCGGCTCGGGCTCGAACCCGGAGCTCGGGCGTGCCGCGGCGATGGAGGAGTACGACCGCATCAAGGCGCTGCTGAAGGGCTCGGACATGGTCTTCATCGCCGCCGGCGCGGGCGGTGGGACGGGCACGGGCGCGGCGCCGATCGTCGCGCGCATCGCCGTCGAGGTCGGCGCGCTGACCGTCGGCATCGTCACGAAGCCGTTCGGCTTCGAGGGCTCTCTACCGCGCGAACAAGCCGAGATCGAAATTCCGAAGCTCAAGGAGGAGGTCGACACGCTCATCGTCGTGCCGAACAACCGCCTGCTCGCCGTCCTCCACAAGCAGACGTCGATGGTCGAGGCCTTCCGGGTCGCCGACGACGTGCTGCGCCAGGGGGTGCAGGGGATCTCGGACCTCGTCACGCTGCCGGGCGTCATCAACCTCGACTTCGCCGACGTGCGCACGATCATGGCCGACGCCGGCAACGCGCTGCTCGGCATCGGCATGGGCACCGGGGAGACCCGCGCGGTCGACGCCGCTCAGATCGCCGTCTCGTCGCCGCTGCTGGAGACGAGCATGGAGGGCGCGCACTCGATCCTGCTGTCGATCACGGGCGGCCGTGACCTGTCGCTGTGGGAGATCAACGAGGCGGCGAAGGCCGTCGCGCAGGCCGCCCATCCCGACGCGAACATCATCTTCGGCGCGATGGTCGACGAGAGCCTCGAGGATCAGGTCTGGGTGACGGTCGTCGCCACGCGCTACGGCGGCCCGCCGCCGCCGCGGCGCCTGCAGGAGCCCCAGGGCGAGCCCCGCGTCGAGCGCCGCTCGCGCCCGCATACACCGGCTCCGCCTCCGGCGTACCGTGGGCCCGAGCGCGAGGGCTACCGCGGCGTGCCCGCGCGCGAGGGCTACCGCCACGCGGCCGAACGCGAGGACCATCGCAGCGCGCCCGAACGCGAGCCGGAGCCCGTGCGCAGCCGCGGCGGCCTGAGCGTCAGCGAGCTCGACGTGCCGGAGTTCATGCCGCGCGGACGCTGACCCGCCGCGCCTGCGGCGGGTACGGGCTACCCCCGCAGCGGGGGTGACACATGTCATGCACAAGTGAGGCCGCGCGGCACTTCCGCGGGCGCGGCGGCCTGCCTACCGTGCAGGCATGCCCGCAATCGAGGTTCGAGATATCCACAAGCGCTACGGCGACGTGGATGCCGTTCGCGGCGCTCGCCGAGCGGCTGTTCGAGCGCGACCCGTCGCGCGCCGCCGAGCACGTCGCCGACGTGAAGACCGTCGCCCGCGAGGCGCTCGGCGAGGTGCGCGACGCGGTCAGCGGCTACCGCCAGCCGACGCTCGCCAGCGAGCTCGAGGGCGCCCGCATGGCGCTGCAGGCGGCCGGCATCGAGGCCAAGCTGGATGCCGCCCACGTTGAGCTCCCCGCCGACATCGAGGCTGTGCTGGCCTGGGCCGTGCGCGAGGGGACGACGAACATCGTGCGCACAGCGGCGCGCGGCAGCTGCCGGATCATGGTCCGTCCCGGCCTGGCGGCGGTCAGCGCCGAGGTGGTCGACGACGGCGAGGTGCGCGAGCCAACCGGCACCGGCAACGGCACCGGCAACGGCCTGGCCGGGCTGCGCGAGCGTGCCGCGGGTCGCGGGGAGCGTCGAGGCCGGCCCGGTCCCCGAGGGCGGCTTTCGCCTCTGCGTGACGGTGCCGCGAGCGCTGGCGAGATGATCCGCATCCTCATCGCCGAGGACCAGGCGATGGTGCGCGAGGCGATCGCCGGGCTGCTCGACCTCGAGGACGACCCCAGGTGGCGGCGGCGCTGCATCTGTCTGTGGGCACGACGCGCAACCACCTCTCGGCGATCATGGGCAAGCTCGGCGCCCATTCGCGGATCGAGGCGCTGCGCATCGCCGAGGAGAAGGGCTGGCTCTGAGGCCGGTCGGCCGACGAGGACGGGACCGGCGTCCACTAGCCTCGTCGCTCGTGAACGCCGAGGGCTCGCACGGGATCGTCGCCGCAGGCCATCCGCTGACCGCGGAGGCCGGGGCACGCGTGCTGCGCGAGGGCGGCAACGCGGTCGACGCGGCCGTCGCGGCGATGCTCGTCTCGTGGGTCGCCGAGCCGCTGCTCACCGGGCCGGGGGCGGGCGGCTACATGCTCGTCGCGGGCGCGGGGGAGGACCCGGTGCTGCTGGACTTCTTCGTCGCCGCGCCCGGCTACGGTGCGTCTGGGCACGAGCGCGCGCCGCTCGTGCCGGTCGAGGTCGACTTCGCCGGCGACGCGCGCCAGGTCTTCCACGTCGGCGCGTCCTCCTGCGGAACGTTCGGCACGCCCGCCGGAGCGGACGAGGCGATGCGCCGCTGGGGCTCGAAGGACCTCGCCGAGCTCACGGCGCCGGCCGCCGCGCTCGCTCGCGACGGCGTCGTGCTCAACGCCCACCAGGCCGAGGTCGTGCACCTGCTCGAGGCGATCCTGCGCTCGACGCCGGAGGTCGCCGCGCTCTACGCCCCCGGCGGCCGGCTGCTGCGGGAGGGCGACCGCTTCCGCTACCCGGAGCTCGGCGACACGATCGACCGGCTCGGCGCCGAGGGCGCGGCGCCGTTCTACATCGGCGACATCGGCGACGCCGTCGTGGCGGCGATCGCGGCCGGCGACGGCGTGCTGACGGCCGAGGACCTCTGCCACTACGAGGCGCTCGCACGCGCCCCGCTGCACGTCGGCTACCGCGGGCGCGACGTCCTGACGAACCCGCCGCCGTCGGCCGGCGGCACCCTGCTCGCGCTCGTGCTCGCGCGGCTGGACGGCGAGCCGTCGCCGCCGTCGCTGGCCCTGCTCGTGCGGGCGATGGAGGAGGCGCAGGCCGCGCGCACGCCGGACTTCCTCGAGGGGCTCGCCGAGCTGGGCTTCGCGCAGCGCTTCCTCGGCTCGCGGCTGGGCGCGACGACGCACCTCTCGGTGCTCGACGCCGACGGGCGCGCCTGTTCGGTGACGTGCACGAACGGCGAGGGATCGGGTGTCGTCGTGCCCGGCACCGGCATCCACATGAACAACATCATGGGCGAGGAGGACCTCAGCCCGCTCGGCTTCCACCATGCGCCGCCCGGCCGGCGGATGCCGTCGATGATGTCTCCGACGGTCGTCATGCGCGACGGCGAGGTGCACGTCGCGCTCGGCTCCTCGGGCTCCAACCGGATCCGCTCGGCGCTGCTGCAGACGATCGTGGCGATCGTCGACCACGGCCTCGACGCCGCCGCCGGGGTCGCGGCGCCGCGCGTGCACTTCGAGGACGGCGTCATCTACGCCGAGCCCGGCGTGCCGCTCGAGGAGCTGCGCTGCGACCCGCACGAGGTGCAGGCCTTCCGTGCGCGCAACATGTTCTTCGGCGGCGTCCAGGCCGTCTGTCGCGACCCCGCGACCGGTGAGCTGAGCGGCGCCGGCGACCCGCGCCGCGGCGGCGTGACGGTGGCCGGGTAGCGAGGACGTGCGATGACCCGCGGCATACGTTCGACCAAGCACGGCGCGCGGCCGTGAGGCCGCACGCGCGTGCGCTCGCAGCGGCGACGCTCGTGCTCGCGGTCGGTGCCTGCGGGACCCCCTCGCCCGACCTCTTCGTCGTGCATCGCGACGGCACCGTGCCGGGGGCAAAGCTCGACCTGCTCGTCTCCGACACGACCGCGCGCTGCAACCGCGGGCCGGTACGGCCGCTGACGAGCGACCAGATCCTCGAAGCGCGCGACATCACGAAGGACCTGCTGGACGTCCAGTCCGGGGCGGTCGCGGTGCCCCCGTCGCCACCCGCGCAGATCTTCCGCTTCTCCGTGCGGACCGAGGACGGCACGCTGCGCTACGCCGACGCCACCCAGCGCCCGCAGGTCCTGCCGCGCCTCTCGCGCTTCGTCCGGCGCGTCGCGATCGACGTGTGCGGCCTGCGGCGCTGAGGGGCGTCGGCGTCGTCCGTTTCGTGGTGAGTCCTCAAGCTGTGATGTCGCGGCGGGCGAAGACGATCGCCGACGCAATCGCGGCCGCCGCGACGTAGAGGCCGACGAGCGTCAGCGCCCGGGTCGTGGAGACGTCGGCCGTGCCGCCGGCGGCCAGCGCCTCCAGCAGCAGCCCGGGGAACCACTGGCTCGCGGCGGTCCACGCGTCCTGCGTGAGGTGCTCGAAGGGACCCGACCACACGATCCCGATGCCCAGCGCGACCGGAATCGAGCGCACGAAGATCGCGAGGGCCATGCCAAGCGTCGCCCAGGCGGCGACCCCGACCAGGGCGCTCGCGTAGTCGCCCGCGGCCGCGCCGAGGCCGTCGACGCCGAACCACGACCCCGTGGGGATGTCCTGCGTCGGGGCCATCGCGGCCGACGCCGCCACCGTCAGGATCTCGGCGAGGGCCAGCACCACCGCCGCGAACGTGAGCAGCGCGAGCATCTTGCCGGCCAGCAGCCCGACGCGCCGGGGCTGGCGCATGAGCAGGGTGCGGAACGTGCCCTGCGAGAACTCGCCCGCGATGTTTGCGATGAACAGGACGAGCACCAGGATCCCGACGAACGAGACCCCGATCGAGAACGCCTCGGTGGCACCGCCCGCCTCCCCCAGCGACCCGACGGTGGCCCCGCGCTGGGAGCCCGGTGCACCGGCCTGCGTCGCCGACAGGAACACGGCGATCGTGGCGACGGCGGCGAAGGCCAGCGCGGCGGCGATCACGGCGACCGCGACCCGGCGCCGGCGCAACTTGAGCAGCTCGGCTTTGAACATGCTGATCATCGGTCTCCTCCGTTCATCATCGTCAGGTAGCGGTCCTCGAGGCTGGTGCGGGCGATGCGCAGCTCGGCGAGGACGATCCCGCCGCTGCTCGCCGCACGATTGACGGCGGCCGCGAGGCCGCGTGGGTCGGCGCCGTCCACGGCGATCTGCAGGTGGTCCTCGCCCGGCTGGCTGTCATGGCCCGCGGCGAAGAGCAGGCCGCGCAGGCGGTCGAGGTCGCCGGGGTGCTCGGGAGCGACGACGAGCCTCGAGCCCGACCGGTCCATCAGCTCAGCGGCCGGTCCGTGGAAGAGCAGCCGCCCGCCGTCGATCACGATCAGCCAGTCGCAGACCTGCTCGAGCTCCGTCAGGACGTGCGAGGAGACGAGCACGGTCCGCTCGCCGCCCGCGAGCCGGCCGATCAGCCCGCGCATCTCGTGCACGCCGGCGGGATCGAGGCCGTTGATGGGCTCGTCGAGGATCAGCAGCCGCGGGTCGCCGAGCAGCGCGGCGGCGATCCCCAGGCGCTGCTTCATCCCGAACGAGTAGCCGCGGACGCGATCGTCTCCCCGCGCCTGGAGCCCCACGAGCTCGAGGAGCCCTGGAATCTGCGCCGGATCGTGGCCGGCCGCCGTGGCCAGCACGGCGAGGTTCCGGGCGCCGGTCAGCGCGGGATAGAAGGCCGGTCCCTCGATGAGGGCGCCTACTCTCCCGAGGTAGGACTCGGGGTCGTCGAGCGGCTCGCCGAGTACCGTGCCGTCGCCCGCGGTGGGCGTCACGAGGCCGAGCAGCATCGCCATCGTCGTCGTCTTCCCGGCGCCGTTGGGGCCGACGAACCCCGCGACGACGCCGGCTGGCACGTCGATCGTCAGGCTGTCCACGGCGACGCGGTCACCGTAGCTCTTGGTCAAGCCGCGCAGGCAGACCGCGGACGGTGGGTCTGGGGCGGTCGGGCGGGTCATGCGGACACCCCCGGGAGCGGTCGCTGTGCTCATGGCTCATCTCCTTGCGTCGTGGCGGCATCGGCGCCCGATCTGCAGCGCACGGAGACCATCGCGTCTGCGGCCCCGCGCATCGTCGGCCGCGCCGGTGATCTGCCGTGGCCCACGGGACGATCCGGATCGGCGGCGCGTCGTCCCCGAGGACGACCCGCCGTCGTCCGTGCGGACGAGGACGCCGGTGCCCCGGGCCGCTACCGTCGCTCGCGTGCAACGACTGCGTGACACCCGGTTGCTCGACGGGCTCATCGCGGTCGTGCTCGCCGCGGCGCTGCAGCTGCAGCTGGGCGACCACGAGGGTGGGGCGCTGGTGAACGTCGCCGGCGGGCTGCTCCTGACGCTGCCGCTCGCCGCGCGCAGACGGGCGCCGCTGGCGGTCGCCGGCGTCTACACCGCCGCCGCGGCGCTGAACGCGATCCTCGGCGGCGGGCTGTTCGCGGGAGAGCCGCCGCCGTTCGCGTCGCTCGTCGCGGGCGTCGTCACGTTCTACTCGCTCGGCGCGCACGCCGACGACCGGGCCGCGCTGATGGGCGCCGGCTTCGGAGTCGCCGGGCTGTGGAGCACCGTGATCGCCAGCGATCACGTGGACGTCCAGAGCTTCCTGTTCTCCGCGGGCCTGATCGTCGCCACGCCATGGCTCGTCGGCCGCAGCAGCCGAGCGCGAGCGCTGCGCATGGCGATGCTCGAGCGCGAGCAGCGCCAGCGCGAGCGCGTCGCGGTGGGGGAGGAGCGGGCGCGCATCGCGCGCGAGCTGCACGACGTCGTCGCGCACAGCGTGGGGGCGATGGTGGCGCAGGCCCAGGGCGCCCGGCGCCAGCTCGACCGTGACCCCGAGCGCGCGCGCGAGGCGCTGGAGACGATCGAGCGCACGGGCCGCGCGGCGCTGGACGAGATGCGCCGGTCGCTCGGCGTGCTGCGCCGCTCGGACGCCGACGCGCCGCTGGCGCCGCAGCCGGGGATGGACGGCCTCGACGCACTGGTCGAGCAGGCGCGCGACAGCGGGCTGACCGTCGAGCTCGTCACGGAGGGAGAGCCGGCGCCGCTGCCGGCCGGCGTGGACCTGTCCGCCTACCGCATCGTGCAGGAAGCGCTGACCAACACGCTCAAGCACGCCGGTCCGGTCCCCGCCCGCGTCGCCGTACGCTACGGGGGTCAGAAGCTCGAGCTCGAGATCTCCGACGACGGCGCGCCCGGCCGCACGCCGAACGACGTCCCGAACGCGGGCGGGCAGGGCCTGCTGGGGATGCGCGAGCGCGTCGCGCTGTACGGCGGCGACCTGCACACCGGTCATCGCCCGGAGGGCGGCTTCGTCGTGCGCGCGTCGCTGCCGCTCGCTCCGTGACGTCGCGTCAGTTCTCGGCCGGCCTCGGAGCGGATCCGGCACCGGAGCGCTCGCGATGAGCATCGGCGTCCTGATCGCCGACGACCAGGCGCTGGTGCGCGCCGGCTTCCGGATGGTGCTCGAGGCCGAGGACGACATCGCGGTCGTCGGCGAGGCGGCCAACGGCGAGCAGGCCGTCCACAGCACGCAGCGGCTCAAGCCCGACGTCGTGCTCATGGACATCCGGATGCCCGAGCTCGATGGGATCGCCGCGACCCGGCAGATCGCGCGGAGCGGCCGAAGCCGCCGCGCGCGTCCTGATCCTGACGACGTTCGATCTCGACGAATACGTCTACGACGCGCTCGGCGCGGGAGCCAGCGGCTTCCTGCTCAAGGACAGCCCACCGGAGCAGCTCGTGACCGCGATCCGCGTGGTCGCCGGCGGCGAGGCCCTTCTTGCTCCCTCGGTGACAAGCCGGCTGATCGAGCAGTTCGCGAGGACGAGAGGGATCCCCCAGAAGCCGCCGCCAGGGCTCGACGAGCTGACCGCCCGCGAGCTGGAGGTCTTCAAGCTCCTGGCGCGCGGGATGTCCAACGCCGAGATCGCCGCCTCCCTCGTCGTCGGCGACACCACGGTCAAGACCCACGTCGCCCGCCTGCTCGCCAAGCTCGGCCTGCGCGACCGCGTCCAAGCAGTCGTGCTCGCCTACGAGTCCGGGCTCGTCAGCCCGGGCCACGGGACGTAGCCCCCCGACTTTCCCCGGGAGCCGGGCGGGTCCGCACGGGCTGCAAGGCGTAGTAGGGTCGTGAACCGTGCCTCCCTGGCGCCGAGCCGGCGTCGCGCTCGCAGTCCTCGCGGCGGCGCTGCCCCTGGCCTGCGGCCAGAGCGACGAGGCGCCGCTGCCCGAGCGCCCGCTGCGCATCGCGACGGGCAGCCCCAGCGGCGTCTACCACTCCTACGGGACGGGGTTGTCCGGGGTGGTGGAGCGCCACCTGCCCGCGCTGCGGCCGCACGTGCTGGCCACCGACGCCTCGATCGAGAACCTGCAGATGGTGGCCGACGGGCGCGCCGAGGTGGCCTTCACGCTTGCGGACGCGGCCAGCGACGCGATCCGCGGGAAGGGCCGGTTCCCGCGTCCGCTGCCGGTCATGGCGTTGACGCGCCTGTATGACAACTACGTACAGATCGTCGTGCGAGCGGACGGCCCGATCCGCTCGGTCGCGCAGCTGGCCGGCCGGCCCGTCTCGGTCGGGCCGCCGGGGTCGGGCACGGGGCTGGTGGCCGAGCGGATCCTCGACATCGGCGGGCTCTCGTCGCCGCACGCGCTGCGGCGGGTCCGGCTGGACGTGGCCGCCTCGGCCGAGGCGCTGGCCGCCGGGCGCATCGACGCCTTCTTCTGGAGCGGCGGGCTGCCGACCCGGGCAATCAGCGACCTGCGGCGGCGCATCGCCGTGCGGCTCGTCGGGCTGGGCGGCCTGGCGGCGCGGCTGCGCGAGCGGTACGACGACCTCTACGTGGAGACGGTCGTGCCGCGCGCCGCCTATGGCCTGCCCAGCGCCGTCACGACGGTGAGCGTCCCCAACTACCTGGTGGTGCGCCACGATTTCGATCGCGACATCGCCTACCGTCTGACGCGCGCGCTGTTTCAGCGCCAGGCCGACCTCGAGCGCGCGCATCCCGAGGCCGCGCAGCTGAACCTGCGCGCCGCCATCGCCACGTATCCGCTGGAGCTTCACCCCGGGGCGGTGCGCTGGTTCCGCGAGGCGCACCCCTGACTTACTTTGGGCTACGCGTCGCGGTCCTCCGCGGCGGGCAGGAGCAGGCTGGCGGCCAGCCCCGGCTCCGCGCGGCGCAGGACGAGCCGGCCTCCCGCGCCCTCGACGAGGGTTCGCGCGATGGCCAGCCCCAGCCCGGTGCCGTCCACGTTCTGGTGGCGCGGGCTGCGCCAGAAGCGCTCGCCGGCAGCCGACAGCTCCTTCTCGGTCAGCCCCGGTCCGCGGTCGCGCACGCACAGCTCGACCTCGCGGCCCGTGTCGCCCACCGTCACCTCCACGGCCGCGCCCGCGGCGAACTTGCGGGCGTTGTCGAGCAGCGCGTCAAGCGCCTGCTCGACCACCTGGGGGGAGCCGCGCGCCAGCCGTTCGGTCCCGACGGCCAGCGCGAGCGAGGTGCCGGCGCCGGCGAAGACCGGGCTCCAGTCGGCTACGCGGTGGCCCGCCACGGCGGCGGGGGAGAACTCCACGACGCCCTCCTCGGCGGCGGTGGCCTCGGCGCGCGCCAGCCGCAGCAGCAGGTCGACCGTCGACGAGAGGCGCTCGGTCTCCTCGACGGCCGCACGCAGGTCGCGCTCGCCCGGCGCCGCCACGTGCGCCGCGAGACCCTCCACTCGCAGCCGCAGGGCGGTGAGGGGGTTGCGCAGTTGGTGCGAGGCGTCGGAGGCAAAGGCGCGCTGCTGATCGAGTGCGGCCTTCACGCTGGCCGCCATGCGGTTGAAGGCGCTGGCCAGGCCGCGCAGCTCCGGTGGCCCTTCGTCCTCGCGCACCCGCGCGTCCAGCCGGCCGGCAGCGATCCGCTGCGTCGCGGACGCCAGGTCGCGCACGGGGTGCAGCACCCACGCAGCCAGCGGTAGCACACACAGGACGGTTACCAGCAGAAGCGTCCCGACGCCGGCCAGAGCCAGCACGAGGACGCGGTCGCCGACCTGCTCGCGTACCGCATCCGTCGGCGCCACCACCACCACCGCCCCGACGATCTGGCTGTCCTGCCCGACCGGTTCGCCGATCACCACGGGCGTCCGGCGCCATGGCCAGACGGTCTCGGGCCGGGCCGGTGAGCGCCCGGCGAAGGCGCCGTCGAGCGCTCGGCGCACGCGGGGACCGCGGGCCGGACCGCCCGGACGGGAGGACAGCACCAGCCGGCGGTCGGCGTCGACGATCCCGACCTCGGTGCCGTAGAGCTCGTCGTAGCGCCGGAGTTCCGCCTGCAGCGGGCGGCTGGCCCCGGCCCCGCGCAGCGTCCGGTCGGCCAGGGTGGCGAAGCGGTCCGCGTCGCCGAGACGCTCGATGAACAGGCGCTGTGAGAGCCGGTCGGCGTGGGACTGCATCAGCGGAACCTCGAGGGCGGCCAGCAGGCCCGCAAGCAGCGGCAGTAGGACCAGGAGCAGCCGCTGGCGCACGGTCGTCTCTATTCCGCAGGCGCGTCGCCTGCCAGCCGGTAGCCCACGCCGCGCACGGTCTGCACGATGTCGGGGCGCCCGAGCTTGGAGCGCAGCGTGGCGACGTGCACGTCGAGCGTACGCGACATCCCCGCCCAGTCGGTCTGCCACACCTCGACCATCAGCCGTTGGCGGTCGATGGCGGCACCGGGGGTGCGAGCCAGCGTGGCGAGGACCTCGAACTCCTTGGGCGTCAGCGCCACCGGCTCTCCGGCCACCGCGGCGCGGCGGGCGCTGAGGTCGATCTCCACGTCACCGACCGTGATGACCGACTCCGGACCGGGAGCAGCAGCGTGGGTGCGGCGCAGGACCGCCTCGATGCGCGCCAGCAGCTCGGCCAGCGAGAACGGCTTGACCACGTAGTCGTCGGCGCCGCCGCGCAGGCCCTGTACGCGGGAGGGCAGGTCGCCACGGGCGGTGACGACGATGATCGGCACGCCGGTGCGCCGGCGCAGGCGGACGCACAGGTCGGCGCCGTCGACGTCGGGCAGTCCCAGGTCGAGCAGCACGAGGTCCGGGGGCTGCCCTCCCTCGCAGGCGGCGACGGCCTCCGCGCCCGTCGCCGCGCGCATGGCGTGATAGCCCCGCTGGGCGAGCCCATCGCGCATCGCGTCGGCGACGCGATCGTCGTCTTCCACCACCAGGATGCGCATGGATGGGCCAGACCCTAGTCGGCAGGGGTTGCCGCAACCCTAAATCTGCGTCAAGTCCAGCGCGATGGCCTTTCCGTCTGGCGGGGCGGTACTACGGTCGCGGAGAGACATGCAGACCAAGACCGAGATCGAGATCGAGACCGACGCCGTCGCCGCACGCGCCGTCGCCGTGCGCTTGGAGGACGACGAGGACCAGCCGTCGCGCCGGCTGGGCGGTCCCGTCGGGACCGTCGTCACGGCGTTGTGCTGTGCGCTCGCGCTCTTCGCCGTCAAGGAGGTCTTCTGGCCCTCCAGCGACGGGACCCAGCACTATCTGAGCCTGTTCCTCGCTGGTGTCCTGCCTCTCACCTTCCTGCTCTTCCCCGCGCGACGGGCCCGCTCCGCTCCGGGGGCCGCCGAGCGGGCGCGCCCCGAGCGGCCGAGCGTGCTCGACTGGGCCCTCGCGGCGGCGGGCGCAGCCGCCGCGCTGTACCCGATCGTCACCGGCTTCGACGCGTTCCTCAACCGGCAGGCGCTGCCCAGCTCCACCGACGTGGCCATGGGGCTCGTCCTGCTCATCCTCATCCTCGAGGCGACACGGCGCACGACCGGCTGGGCGCTCCCCGCGATCTGCCTCGCCTTCCTGGCCTACGGCTACTACGGATCCGAGCTACCCCAGGACTGGTCGATCGCGCACGCCGGCTTCGACGTCAGCGAGATCGTCAACGCCCTCTACATGGGCACGTCGGGCTTCTTCGGGACGCCGCTCGACGTCGCCGCCAGCTACATCGTGCTGTTCACGATCTACGGTGCGGTGCTCAACGCGTCGGGAGCAGGGCGCTTCTTCGTCGACCTGAGCTTCGCCGCCTTCCGCCGGTCGGGCGCCGCCCCTGGTCGCACGGTCACCATGGCCGGCTTCCTGCTCGGCACCGTCTCCGGCTCGGGCACGGCGACGGCGGTCAGTCTCGGCTCGGTGACCTGGCCGATCCTGCGCCGCGCAGGCTATACCCGCGAGCAGGGCGGCGGCGTGCTCGCCGCCGCCGGCATCGGGGCGATCCTCTCGCCGCCGACGCTCGGGGCCGCCGCCTTCATCATCGCCGAGTACCTGCAGACCTCCTACCTGACGGTGCTCGTCTACGCGACGATCCCGACGCTCCTCTACTACCTCGGGATCATCCTGGCCATCGAGATGGACGCGCGGCGCCACGGGGCGAGGCCCGTGGAGGTGCAGACGCCGCCGGCTGGGCGCCTGCTGCTGCGCTTCGGCTACCACTTCCTCTCGCTCGCGGGCATCATCGTCTTCATGGCGCTGGGAATGAGCGCCCTGCGCGCCGTGGTCTACGCGACCGCGCTGGCCTGGGCGCTGTCGGTCCTGGATCCCGCCCACCGGATCGGTCCGCGGCGCCTGGTCGAGGCCCTGGCGGCGGGCGCGCGCGGCGCCCTGGCCGTGGCTGCCACCTGCGCGGCGGCCGGGGTCATCGTCGCCATGGTCACGCTGACCGGCCTCGGGCTGAACCTCGCAGGCATCATCGTCGACGCCGCCGGCGCGCTGACCGACGACCGCACGCTCGTCCTGCTCATGACCGCGGTGTTCGCGGGCGGCGCCATCACGCTGCTCGGGCTGGCGGTGCCGGTCACCGCCTCGTTCATCATCGCCGCGGTCATCATCGGCCCCGCGCTCAAGAGCCTCGGCGTGGCCGACCCCGCCGTCTACATGTTCATCTTCTACTACGCGGTCCTCTCCGAGGTGAGCCCGCCGACCGCGCTCGCGGCGGTCGCGGCCGCCGCCATCACCGGCGGCAACGCGCTGGGGACGATGATGCAGACGCTCAGGTACGCGCTGCCGGCATTCCTCGTGCCGCTCGCCTTCGTCATCACCGACAACGGCGAGGCGCTGCTGGCCCAGGGCTCCGTGGCCGAGATCGTCGCCGCCACCTCGTCGAGCGCGCTCGCCGTCGTCGCGTTGGCGATCGTCACGGGCGGCTGGCTGCACGGCCCGGTCCGCTGGCCCGAACGGGCCCTCTGCGTCCCCGCCGCGCTGCTTTTGCTCTACCTCGAGCCGGCCGCGGTGGCCGCGGGCGCCTGCTGCCTGACCGCCGCCGTCGGCCTGCACCTGCTCCGGCGCTCCCGCGTGGGCGCGCCGCTCGTCACCAGCCAGGACGTCCATTCCCGATCTGAGGAGAGTCGATGACCACCACCAGGAGGATCCCCGCCCCGCGGCTGGCGCTGGCCGCGCTCACGCTCGCCGTGGCGCTCGCCGCCCCGGCCTGCGGCGGCAAGCAGGACGAGGGCGCCGGCGGCGCCGGCGGGCCGAGCCGGCTGTCGATCGCCACCGGCAACACCACCGGCGTCTACTACCAGCTCGGTGGTGCCTACGCCCGCGTCATCTCGAGCAACACCGATCACAAGACGACCGCGAGTGAGACCGGCGCCTCGGTGCAGAACATCCAGCTGCTCACCGCGGGCAAGCAGGACATCGCCTTCTCGCTGCTGGACACGGCGGCCGACGCCGTCAACGGCAAGGGCGCCTTCGAGGGCAAGCCCCAACCGGTCGAGGCGCTGACCGCCCTGTACCCGAACTTCACGCAGGTCGTCGTGCGCGAGGGCTCGGGCATCGACTCGATCGCCGACATGAAGGGCAAGCGCGTCTCGACCGGCTCCCCCCAATCGGGTACCGAGGTGATCGCGAACCGCCTGCTGCGGGCGGCGGGGCTCGATCCCGGGAAGGAGATCAAGCGCCAGCGGCTGGCCCTCGACAAGACCGTCGATGCGATGAAGAACGGGTCGATCGACGCGCTGTTCTGGTCCGGGGGCCTCCCCACGCCGGGGATCAAGGACCTCTTCACGGCCCGGAAGGGCAAGGTGCGGCTGCTCGACGTCTCGCGCTTTTTGCCCCAGCTCGACCAGCAGTACGGCGACTTCTACGAGACCGGGACGATCCCCGCCGACACCTACGGCGACGACGAGGTCGGCACCATCAGGGTGACCAACGTGCTGCTCGTCAAGAAGGGGTTCGACCCGGCGCTGGCCGAGTTGCTCGTGCGTGTGCTCTTCGAGCACCGGTCCGACCTGGAGGCGGCCAGCCCGGCCGCGAAGGACATAAAGATCGAGACCGCGACCGAGACCCAGCCGGTCCCGCTCAACTCCGGGGCCGAAAAGGGGCTGAAGGCGCTGGCGGGCTGAATCCCCAAGCTTCCCAAGGGGGCTCTCGATGTTCGGCGTCGGCCCGGCGTTCGCGGTCATCGTCGACGCGACGCTCGTGCGGCTCGTGCTGCTGCCAGCGGCCCTAGGCCTCGCCGGACGCTGGGCGTGGTGGACGCCGAGCTGCAGGCGAGAGGCCCGATCTCGCCGCCGCTGCACCCCGCCGTCGAACCGGCACGCAGCGGGCTGATGGGCGGCGGACCATACTTCGGGCGGATGGGAACCCACCATGGCTCGCGACATCCACTACTTCGCCTACGGAACCCTGCAGAAGGGGTTGTCCAACCATGCCGACATGACGGCTGTGCTCGGCGAGCCGAGGGGTCGCTTTCGCACCGTGGAGCCGTTCGCCGTGGTCGTCCCGCACGAGCCGGGCTGCGTCAACCCGGGGTGCAATCTGCGCCACCGCATGGCGACGCTGGTACCTGAGGTCGGCTCGCTGCGCGTCGAGGGCGACGTCTATCTCGTCGATGCGGATGGGCTGCGCGTCATCGACCGGCTCGAGAGCTATGACGGCGAGGAGGGAACGGGACCTTATGTCCGGCGCGAGGTCGAGGTCGTCGCGATCGATGGTTCGACGCACCTGACTGCGCAGGCCTATCGCGTCCGCGATCCGGCTCCGTGGCGCGCGCTCGTCGCGATGGGCCGAGCCGACGTTGTCCCTCGCTACACCGCCGACATGGCGACCTCGACGCCGAAGGACTGCTGCGTGCGCGAGCCCGGACACGCGGGAGCGCACGACACGATCGACCCGCTGCGCGGCGGCGCTTGACGCCGGGCGGGCGGTAGTCGTGGCGCACTTCTGCGCGATTGCGGCGAGTATTCGTCACGCCAGGCGTCATAAGTGACGACTCGCTGCGGCGGCCGGATCAGCGGCTGCCGAGGCAGGCGCGGGCGACGCACATCGCCCCGCTGGAGCCGCCGTCCCTGCACGAGCCCGCGTAGCCGTCAGCCGAAGCGGACCTTGCCGTTGGAACGCGCCCGTTCCTGGGCGCGCTCGATGAAGTCCAGCCGCTTCGTCGCTGCTCTGAAGAGCCTGGTGACGAGCCGCAGGCGCGCGTTCTCGGAGCGCAGGTCGAGCAGCCCCTGCTTGGCGTCGAGGCCGAAGTCGACCGTCGCGGCCATCTCGTAGGCGCTCTTGACGGCAAGCTCCTCGGGGTCGGGCTCGATGTCGGTCGCCTGGACGACGAGCTCGGCGTAGGCGCTGCGCGCGCTGGCCGCTGCGTCGTCGTCGGGCTTCTCGGACTTGTCCTCGAGGAACTCGACGGTGGCCGCGGGGTAGGGACGGTCGGCCTGGCGCTCGACGATCCGAAACGGTCGCGTGCCGCGCGTCAGGACGTTCAGGCGCCCGTCGTCCATGCGCTCGAGGACTTCCGTGATCTCGCACGCGCAGCCGACCTGCCGCGGCGCGCCCTCCGTGGACCAGACGATGCCGAACTCCGACTCGCGGTCGAGCAGCTCGTCGAACATCGTGCGGTAGCGCGCCTCGAAGATGTGCAGCGGCACGAGCTCGTGGGGGAGGGCGACGAGTGGGAGCGGGAACAGCGGAAAGTCGCGCACCGTGCGGCCGGGCATCGAGATATCTCAGCATGACCGCGACGGCGCTGCTCTGGTTGGGGTCGATCGGCCGCTACCGGCGGCGGCCCGGCTGAGGACCTGCTAGCGGTCGTACTGCTGGGTCCGGACCGCGCTGCACATGCCAGCGAGGATGATTGGGACCGTATCGCGCACGCCTGGTCCTACGAAGTCTCGACGGCTGTTGATCTACCAGGGCTGGCGGCCGACCTGAGACGAAACCCGCCGCCGCGCCCGTACGCGCTGCTGAGCAGCTTCGCCGCCTCGCTCGCGATCAGCGCAGGCGATGCCAGCAGCGCCAAGGACTACTGGAAGCAGGCACGCGCCGCGGCCGCTCGTGCAGGCGATCCACACGTGACGGCGTACGTCGCGGGCAAGCAGGCCGTTCAAGGGCTCTATGGTGCCTACAGCCCCGCGCAGGTCATCATCCTGGCGGATGACGCGCTGAGCGCGACCGCGGAGCCCTGCGTGGGCCGGATGGAGGCGCTGGGCGCCAAGGGACAGGCGCTCGCCATGCTCAAGCGTCCGCGCCAAGCCCGCGAGACCTTCGCGCTCCTGGAGCGCACCTTCGAGCGGCTGCCGCGCGACGTGACGCGCGAGAAGCTGTCGGCGCTGGGATTCGCTGAGGAGCGCATGCACAACTCGCGCAGCTTCGCGGGCATGTTCATCGGAGGCGGCGAATCAGCGCGCGAGGAGGCCTTGAGGCTGTACTCCGCCGCTGACTGGCGCGGCGCCGCGCAAGTCAAACTGCACCGCGCCGTGTCCGATGGCGACGCGGCTTACGCGCAGGACGTCCTGGACGCGCTCAGCGAGGCGCAGCGCGGCGACCGACGCGTGCGACTGATCGCCCAGCAGGTCCTGGCGGCGTAGGGCACGAAGCCCGCTCGTCGGACAACCGGCGGGCGGGACTGCCCTGAGGCGTCTCGAAGCTGCCTGCGACGCCCGGCGCTGTCTCCGACCCGGCGGTCATGTCATTCGACCGCCCGATCGATCGGGTCAAGACGATCGAGCGCATCGAGCCGTAGCTCCGTTGGCGATCTCGTCTGCCCTCGGCAACGTCCTTATGCTCCGCCGCCGTGGCCGATGCCGAGCCCAAGCTCTACCTCCAGCGCGACCAGCCGCCGGGCGTGCCGCCGCTGGCGCTCACCGGCGAGCGCACGCTCCCCGACGTGCCCGAGGAGAACTACTGGTACCAGCGCCACCTCGCCGTCTACGAGTGGATCGCGCGGCGGGTCGCCGGGCTGCGCGTCGTCGACATGGCCTGCGGCGAGGGCTACGGGTCCGACGTGCTCGCGCGGGCGGGGGCGAAGGCGGTCGTCGGCGTCGACGCCAACCCCGACGCGCACGAACACGCGCGGCTGCGCTACGTCCGCGACAACCTGCGCTTCGAGCGCGACATGGTCGAGCGCTTCGACGAGCCCTGCGACGCGCTCGTGTTCCTCCAGACGATCGAGCACGTGCAGCATCCGGGGGCCGTCCTGCAGCGCTTCAAGGCGCTGGTCGCGCCCGGCGGCGCCGCGTACGTCTCGACGCCGAACGTCCTGACGCTCGCCCCGCCAGGCGCCGAGCGCTCGGGCAACCCGTGGCACGTCTACGAGTACCGCCCGCAGGAGTTCGCCGCCCTCTGCCGCGCGCACTTCCCGGCGGTCGAGCTGTACGGCCTCTTCCATGCCCGCAAGCTCGCCCTGCACGCCGGCGCGCTGGCGCTCGGGTGGGACGAGCTGCACCGGCGCCTGGGCATCACGCAGCGCTTCTACGACCGCTTCACGCCGGCGATCGACGCCCGCGACTTCGCGCTGCGCGCCGGCGCCGCCGCCGACCTCGACGGCGCGCTCGACCTCGTCGCGGTGCTGCGCCGATGACATCGGGTCATTGCTCGATCGTGGCCGGCGTGCAGTCCGAACGCAGCCCCTCGCGATGACCGGCGAGCTCGCGATCGTCCTGCACACGCATCAGCCCTATGTCGAGGGCTTCGGGACGTGGCCGTTCGGCGAGGAGTGGCTGTGGGAGTCGATCGCGACCTCGTACCTGCCGCTGCTGGAGCTGCTCGACCGCGGCGCGCCGCTGACGCTCTCGCTCACGCCCGTGCTCTGCGACCAGCTCGAGGCGCCCGGCGCGCTGGAGCGCTGCGCCGCGTTTCTCGCCGGCATCCGCGTCGAGTCGCACCGGCGCGACATCGCAAGCGCGGCGGGCGAGCCGGGCGTCGTCGCCGCGCTCGAGCACTCGGCCGCGCAGTACGAGCGCGCGCGCGAGCGGCTCGCGGCGATCGGTGGCGACCTCCTCCGCGCGCTGGGACGCCACGCCGCCTGGACGTCGGCGGCGACCCACGCCGTGCTGCCGCTGCTGGCGACCGACGCCGGCGTGCGCCTGCAGCTGCGAGCCGGGATCGACGCCCATCGCCGCCGCTTCGGGGAAGCCTGGCACGGCGGCCTCTGGCTGCCGGAGTGCGCCCACGCGCCGTGGCTCGACGCGCTGCTGGAGGAAGCCGGCGTGCGCGCGGTCTGCGTCGACCTCACCGACGTCCTGCCGGTCGCGGCCCAGTTGCGGCCCCTGCGCTCGCCGGCGGGGCCGCTGCTCGTCCCGATCGACCGCGCGACGATCGACCTCGTCTGGAGCGACGGCGGGTATCCGGCCGGCGCCGCCTACCGCGACTACCACGCCTTCACGCACTACCGCCACCGCGCCTGGAGCAACGACGGCGCGCCGTACGACCCGGCGCGCGCAGCCGCTGCGGCACGGCGCGACGCCGCGGACTTCGTGACCCGCACGCGCGAGCGCGTCGCCGCCGGCGGCCTCGCCGTCTGCGCGCTGGACACCGAGCTGCTCGGCGATTGGTGGCACGAGGGTCCGCTCTGGCTCGCGGCGGTGATCGAGGAGGCGGCGGGCCAGGGGCTCGCGGTCGCGCGGCTGGACGACGCGCTCGCCCCCCGCGCGCCGGCGCCGGCGCCGGAGGAGCTGCCGGTGACGTCGTGGGGGAAGCCGCGCGAACTGACGACATGAAGCGCGCCGCCAATCACCGGCATGGCCCGGAGCGCCCGCGCCCACGAGCTGCGCGC
>JBPCJA010000220.1:0-5291 GCA_051005755.1 Solirubrobacteraceae bacterium | reverse complement strand
CAGCCTGCTACCGGGCCTCCTGACAGCTACCCGGACCGGACCTACCCCGGCAGGCGAATGCGAGCTTATGTCCAGATCAGGTCACCAACAGCACCACCTCCGAACTCTGGGTACACGGATCCAGGCTCAGGCCGCGGCGCCGGGCGCAGGGCGCCGGCGCACGTAGGCGGCGATCTCGCGCAGCAGCCGGCGCTCGAGCAGCGCGGTGGCCGCCAGCGTCGTCACCACGTAGAGGGCGAGCATCGCCACCGCGGCCGCGAGCGTCTGCTCCTCGCCGGCAAGGAGCCGCAGCGCAACGACGATCCCGACCGCGGGCACGCTCGGCAGCAGCGCCCGCGCCGTGTGGCGGATGAGCCGGAACGCCGCGAACATGCGGCGCAGGTAGTACATCCGCACGGCGAAGTTCACGCCCTCGACGAGCAGCGTCGCGAGCGCCAGGCCGCGCAGCCCGTCGGACGCCAGCAGCGGCAGCGCGATCGCGACGAAGGCGACGATCGCGATCGCCGACGCCACCCCCACCGGCTTCGTGTCGCCGCGCGCGCGGTAGAAGGCGTCCCAGTTGAAGCCGATCTGGTGGATCGCGACGGCGACGCCGATCGCCTGCATGAGCCCGATCCCCGGCCGCCACCGCTCCCCGATGCCGAAGCGGACGAGGTCCTCGGCGAAGAGCGCGAGGCCGAGGCCGAACGGGGCACCCCACATGAGCGCCAGCCGGTTGGACTTCACGAACCCCTCGAAGAGCAGGTCGGCGCGATCCTTCACCGCGCAGATCGTCGGGTAGATCGTCTGCGTGATCGCCTGGTCGGCACGGTCGGAGTACTGCGAGATCGTCGAGGCGAGCGCGATGATGCCGACGCCCGCGAGGCCCAGCTCGGCCTCGCCGACGATGAGCAGGCCCTGGCCGACGACGATCCCCGACATGCCGGCGAAGAACAACGGCCAGGAGAACGACGCGTAGCTGCGCAGCGTCTCGCGATCGAACGCCCAGCCGAGGCGGTACGGCGACGCGCGCAGCGACACGAGCGCGCCGACCCAGGCACCGGCGACGACGCCGACGATGAGCGCCCAGTAGTTCCAGCCCACGACGAGGAGCGCGACCGCGATGACGATCCCGGTCACCGGGTCGAGGACCTGGAGCTTGCGCTGGCGGACGAAGTCCATCTCGCGGTAGAAGATCCACAGCGGCGCCTGCAGCGCCTGCGCCGGCACGACGAGGAGGGCGACGAGTGCCGGCGCGATGATCTTCGGCTCGTCGAAGATCGCCGCGAGCGCCGGCACGAGCGCGGCGCCGGCGAGGAGCACGATGCCCGCGAACAGCAGCTCGAGCGTCATCGCCTTGCGAAATGCCCGCTCCTGGTCGGGCTCGTCCTGCTGGATGTACTTCTCGCCGATCCCGACCTGGCGCAGGAACTGCAGCGTGTAGAGGACGACGAGCACGACGCCCCAGACGCCGTACTCCGTCGTCGTCAGGAAGGCCGCGACGAGAAAGCCGCGCAGCAGCGCGAGCGTGTTGATTGCAGTGAAGAAGAGGGCGTTGACGAGCGTGCCGCGGGCGGCGCGGATGCGTGGGCCGGACCCTGCGGTCGGTCCCCCCCCCCCTTCGGCCGCGGTCATCGCCGGGACCTCCGCGTCGGCGTCAGCAGCGGCGGCGGACCGCCCGGGAGGCCGAGCCCGCCGAGCGTTCCGCGAACCTCGCGGGGATCCTCGCGGCGCAGGAGGCACAGCGCCGCGCCCGCGGCGGCGTCGACCAGCAGCGCCACCGCCAGCACCGCGCGCGCCGGGCGCGGCCACAGACGCCCCGCGTAGCGGCGCAGCGACGCCACCCACTCCGCGCGCATCCGCGCGGGGTCCGCGCGCTGGGCGCGCGCGACGCTCGTCCCGTAGCCGTGGGCGGCCGTCGCGGCGGGCACGATCTCGACGCGCCGCCCGGCGCGCGCCAGCCGCGCGCAGAGCTCGCCGTCGTTGAAGAACAGCGGGAAGTCCTCGTCGAGCGGCGCGGGCTCGAGCTCGTCGCGCGCCGCCATGACGCACGCCGCCGCCGGACAGAAGACCGCGACCGGCTCCAGCGGCGGCCCGGAGGACCACAGCTCCTCGTAGCGGCGCCCGGCCAGCCCACGGCCGCCGCGCAGGCGTGCGTCGATCCGGCGCCCGACGGTCGTGAACGTCCACAGCGCGCCGGCGAGGCCGAGCTGGCGCCGGGCGAAGAGCTGCGGCGCGCCGTCGGGATCGTGCAGGAGCGCGGCCGCCAGGCCGACGTCCGGACGGGCGCGCAGGTGGTCACGCAGCGCCGCCGCGCAGCCGGCGTCCATGACGCAGTCGGGATTCAGGAGCAGCACGTGCTCGCCGTCGGAGGCCACGAAGGCGGCGTTGACCGCCGCGGCGAAGCCGCGGTTTGAGCCCAGCTCCAGCAGCCGCAGGCGCCGGCCGTCGGCACGGGCGCGCACGCGCCGGGCGGTGTCGTCGTGCGACGCGTTGTCGGCGACGACGACCTCGACCGTCAGGTCGTCGCGCTCCTGGGCGAGCGCGCCGTCGAGGCAGGCGTCGATCTCCTCGGCGTGGTCGTAGGTGACGACGAGGATCGAGAGCAGGCCGGGGCGCGACACAGCGCCACGCTACTCGTCGCACTCGTCGAACTCCGCGTCGAGCTCCGCCAGGAGATTGGCGACCTCTGCGGGTTGGCAGCCAAGAAATCGCCAATCGGCGTGGGCGCCGGCGTCGATTGGCGACTTCCTCGGGCCCGCAGCCAAGAAGTCGCCACTGGTACGACGGCGAGCCAGACCAACGCATTCCGGCGCGCACCTCACGCCTACCTCCCTCCTCGTGACGCCGCTCAGCCCGCCAGTGCGGCCGCGAAGCCGCATCCCACCAGGTACGCCAATCCCACCTCTTCAGAGACGCCGTTCATCCCACCACTCAGCCGCCGTCGCGTCATAGAGCTGGCACAGCAGTCGCTCCCAGCTGGCACCCCCTACGCCGCGTTCCTGTCAGCCTGCCCGCGTCATGCCCCTGGAGGCCTTCCTCGCCGGCGCCGCGCTGTTCACCGCGATGCTCGCCGCCGTCGCGGTGGCGACGGCGCTCGTCGTGCGCCGCCGCCTTGCCCACCTCGATCCGCTCACGCGCGGGCTCGCGGCGGTGGTGGTCGGCACGGCGGTGCTCATCGTCGTGCACCTCGTGCCGCTCACGCTCGGGATCCTCGACCGCGCGACGGTCCTCGCGGCCGCCGCGGTCGCGGTGGCGCTCGCGGCGCTCGTGCGGCCGGCGCCGGGCGCGGCTGCGCCGGTACGCGACGACCCCCTCCCTCCCCTGCCTCCGAGCGCCCCGCTCTCCTGGGCGCTCGCCGGCGTCGCCGCGGCGTTCGCGGCGGTGGCCGCGCTCGCCGACCTCGGCCGCTGGGCCGGCGACGAGCTGGTCGGTGTCGACCCGCTGACGTTCCACCTGCCGAACGTCGCACGCTGGATCCAGACCGGCTCGGTGTGGCAGATCGACCAGTTCGTCCCGCTGCTGGCCCACGGCGACTACCCGCACAACGGCGACATCGTCCTGCTCAGCACGGTGCTGCCGTGGCACAACGACTTCCTCGTCCGCCTGCCGATCACGTTCTTCCTCGTGACGACGGCGGTCGCGGTGTTCGCCGTCGCCCGCGAGCTGCGCGCACCGCATGCCGTCTCCCTCCTCGCCGCCGCGGCGATCGTCTCGCTGCCGGTCGTGGGGATCGCGACGATCCCGCGCGCCCTGCCGGACTCGCTCATGTGGACGACGTTCGCCTGCGGGATCCTCTTCCTCCTGCGCCACGCCCGCAGCGGCCGGCGCTCGGACCTCGTGCTCGCGGGGCTCGCCCTCGGGATCGCGTGCGGAACGAAGTGGTACGGCCTGAGCTCGGTCGCGGTCGTCGTCGTGATCTGGATCGCGGCGCGGCTCGTCGCCGCGCGCCACGCCACGAACGGCGCTGGCATGGCACGCGTGCTGCGCGACGGAGCGCTCGTCGGCGGCCTCGCGCTGCTCGGCATCCTCGTCTGGCTCGTCCGCAACCTCACGCTGTCGGGCAACCCGGTCTTCCCCCTCAAGGTCGCGCCGTTCGGCGTCACGGTCTTCGACGCACCAGCCGACGTCATCCGCAACCAGGTGGGGTTCACGATCGCCGACTACGCAGGCGACCTCGACGTCCTGAGCCGGCTCGCGGGCGAGATCGTCGAGGGTCTCGGGATCGCGCCGATCACGTGCGCCGTCGGGATCGCCGCCGCCGTCGTCCTCGCGCGGCGCCGCGGACGCGCGCCAGAGCCGCGCGTGCTCGTCCTCGCCGCCGGCGCCGTCGCGCTCGCACTCGTCTACACCGTGACCCCGGCGACCGCCCTCGGGCTGCGCGGTGATCCGTCGCTCGCGCACGCCAACACGCGCTACGCGGTGCCGGCGCTGCTGCTGGCCGTACCCGTGGCGGCGTGGGCGGCCGGGCGGCTGCCGCGCGCCATCGGGCTTGCGCTGCAGGCCATCCTCGCCGCGGGAGCCCTGCACGGCGCCTACAAGGGCTACGAGGTGCGCGGCATCCGGGACGGCGCGCTCGCCGCCGCCGGGCTCGCCGCGCTCGCGGCGGCGACGTGGGTGCTCTGGCGCCTGCGGGATCGGCGCGTCGTCCTCGTCGCGGCGGCGACCGGCGCCGCGCTCGTCAGCCTCGCCGCCGCCCACCGGATCGAGAGCGCCATCAACGACGGCCGCTACCGCAACATCGACCCCGGCGTCGACGCGATGCTCCGCGCCGCACCGAGCGACCGGCGCATCGGCCTGGCAGCCGACTGGACGGTCGACGGGCTCTCCCCGATCTGGCCGGCGTTCGGGACGCGCATCGGCAACGAGGTCGAGTACGTCGGCGAGTTCGTCGACGGGTTCCTCACCCCCTACCGCGACGAGGCGAGCTTCCAGGCGGCCCTCAGACGCGGCCGCTACGACGTGCTCGTCGTCGGCCGCGGGTTCTACCCGCCGCAGGCGACGCGCGAGCAGCGCTGGGCGATCGCCGCCGGGTGGCGGACGATCTCGCTCACCCGCCGCCTGCGCGTGCTCGCCGCGCCGCCAGCTCCTCGATGAGCGCCGCCATCGTCGCCGTCTCGGCGCCGACGTCGGCGTGCTCGCCCACCCACGCGCGGGCCGCGGCGCCGGCCGCCGCGCGCTCGCCCGGCGCGAGCGCCAGCGCCGCCTGCAGCGCCTCTGACAGCGCGGCGGCGGCGACGGGGGGCGCGAGGGAGGCCCACAGGGCCACGACGCACCCCCGCAAGACAACCTCTTCGCTTGTTACGAAAAAA
>JBPCJA010000219.1:0-4582 GCA_051005755.1 Solirubrobacteraceae bacterium | reverse complement strand
CGACCTTCGGGTTATGCCGACCTGCGCTCGGGGGCCCTGTCGGTGGCGCTGATCTCGGGGAGGTGGGTCGGCATAATCGCGGCGTTGGCCGGGCGTACCGGTGACCGCGGGCGTGGGTAGCTTCGCTTCGCCGGGTCGTCAAGGGCGCCGCTGCGCGGCTCGCTGCGCTCGGCCCTGGCGGGCCGCCCTTGACTGCCCGGCTTCGCTTCGCTGATCGGCATTCATGGGTTGCGCTGCGCGCAACCCTGCCTGCATTGGCAGGCCCGGCGGCCAGGCTGGGATCAGAGGTTCTCGAGGAAGGCGAGGGTGCTGTCGGGTGGGCGGTAGCGTCCGGGTGGGCGGCCGGGCGGCGCGGTGCGCTCGAGGGCTCGCTGTTTGATGGCGAGGTCGGCGTGCAGGTAGATCTGCGTGGTGTCGGTGCGCTCATGGCCGAGCCAGAGCGCGATCACGGTGAGGTCGACGCCGGCGTGCAGCAGGCGCATCGCGGCGCTGTGGCGCAGCACGTGCAGGGTGACCTTCTTGTCGGCCAGGGTCGGCGCGTGCGTCGTCGCGGTCGCGGTGTGTTTGGCGAGACGGCGCTCGAGCGCGTCGCGGGAGAGGCGGGCGCCCTGGCGGGTTGGGAACAGCGGGCCGGTCGGTCCGCCGGCGCGTTCGGAGAGCCAGACGCGCAGGACCGTTGCGGTGGCTTTGGTCAGTGGCGTGATGCGTTCCTTGCGGCCCTTGCCGCGGCAGCCGACGTGCGCCGGCGCGCCGAGGTGCAGATCGCCGATGTTCAGGCCGGTCAGCTCGGATGCGCGTAGCCCGGTGTGGGTGGCGAGGGTGAGCAGCGCGTGGTCGCGGCGCCCGGTCCAGGTGTCGCGGTCGGGGGCGTTGAGGAGCGCGGAGATCTCGCGTTCGGTGAGGTAGCTGATCAGCGGCCGGTCGGCGCGTTTGGGCGGGATCGCCAGGACGCGCTGGATCACGGCGGCGTGCTCGGGGTGACGTAGCGCGGCGAAGCGAAACAGCGAGTGGATCGCGGCGAGGCGTGCGTTGCGGGTGCGGGCGCTGTTGTGACGCTCGCGCTCGAGGTGATCGAGGAACGCGCCGACCATCGGCGCGTCGAGGTCTGCGATGTCCAGGTCGCAGGGCTCGCTGCCCAGCTGTCCGGCGGCGTAGACGATCAGCAGGCGCAGCGCGTCGCGGTAGGCGGCGATCGTGTGCGGACTGGCCTGGCGTTGGGCGAGGCGGTCGGTGAAGAATGCCTGCAGCGTCGGCGCGAGCGCGCTCATGACGGTTCTCCCAGCGAGCGTTGCAGGCGCTGGCCGGCGAGCGCGAGCAGCTCCGGCGAGCCGGTCAGATACCAGTAGGTGTCCTTCGGGTTGACGTGCCCGAGGTAGGTCGACAGCAGCGGCAGCCGGGTGTCGACGTTGACGCCGGTGCGGTAGCAGTCCAGCAGCGTCTGGACGGCGAATGTGTGACGCAGGTCGTGGATGCGTGGCTGGCAGCGCGCCGATCGGGCCTCGATACCGGCGGTTGCGACCAGCGACCTGAACGTGCGCAGGACGTTGGGGTAGAGCAGCCGCGTTCCCGCCGTGGACACCAGCAACGCTTCGCGGCCGGGCTGCCGTGGGCGGTCAGGCCGGTCCAGATAGGCGCTGAGGGCAGCGAGCGTCGTGACGTGCAGCGGCAGCTGGCGCGTCTTTCCGAACTTGCCGTGACGGACCAGCAGCAGTCCGCGGTCGAAGTCCAGGTCGTCGCGATCGGCGCCGATCGCCTCGCCGATCCGCATCCCGGTGACGGCCAGCAGCCCGATCAGGGTGCGGTAGGTCGCGGCACGCAGCGGCGAGCCGATCGTCGCGGTCGCGGCCAGCAGCGCGCCCAGCTGGGCGTCGGAGTACAGGTAGGGAACCCGGCGCCCGCATTGGCGGGCCAGCAGGTCTGTGGGCGGCACCTCACAGCGCTCGTCGAGCGTGTGCAGGTAGGCGGCGAACCCGCGAACGGCCGACAGGCGCATCGTCCACCACGCCCGCGACCCGGTCGGCGACGTCGCCCAAGCAAGCGCGTTGTCGATCGTGATCGTCGACGCCCCGTCGGCCTCCAGAGAGGCGATGAACTGGCCCAGCAGCAGCTCGCTGCGCTCAAGCTTGTAGCCCAGCGTACGACGCATCGTCAGGTAGTCCTCCAGGGCCTGGCGCAGCGCGCTCATGACCGATCCTCCGGCCACGGGCGGGCCAGGCGTCGCAGCGCCTCCAGGTCGACCTTGGCGTAGATCGCTGTCGTCCTGGGCGTGCGGTGGCGCAGGACCTGGCCGATCTCAGCCAGCGAAGCGTCGGCCCTGAGCATGTCGGTCGCCGCGGTGTGACGCAGCCGGTGCGCGGCGATCTCACCCAGTCCGGCGCGCCGGCCGGCGGCCCTGACGACGTCGCCGACGCCGTTGGAGGTCAGGGCGCGCGATGGAGCGATCATGCGGATGAACACGCGGCGGGTGTCCACGCAGTGCGGGCGCCCGTCGCGCAGGTAGCCGACGAGCGCCTCACCGACATCATCGGGTAGCGGTAGGCGCTCGCGGCGCCCGCGCTTGCCGTTTGAGATCGCGATCTCGCCGGCGCGCCAGTCGATGTCGTCGAGCAGCAGCGCGGCGACCTCTCCGCGGCGCAACCCCAAGCGGACCAGCAGCGTCAAGATCGCGAAGTCGCGCCGGCCCTGGATCGTGTCGCGGTCACAGCTATCCAGCAGCAACCGCACCTGCCCGCGCTCAAGCGCTTGGGGCAGGCCCGTCAGCCGCCAGCCGGCGACCGATGGGACCGCGGCCCCAAGCTCGGGACCGACGAGCCCGTCCAGATGCAGAAAGCCAAGCAGTGATCGCAGCGCGGTCACCAGCTCCCGGCCACGCCGGACGCGGCAGACGGCCACCACGTGCTCGGTCACGTCCCGAGCGCAAAGCGCATTGAGGTCGACTCCCGCGTCGCTCTCCCGGCTGCCCAGAAACGCTCGCGCGACATGCACGTACCGGCGGACGGTGCTCGCCGCCAGGCCCCGCTCGACGAGCAGGTAGCGCTCATACCGGGCGAGGAGTTGCTCAAGCGGCGTCACGGCCACCGCGCTCGCGGGCGGCGGACTGACACCCAAGTCGCGCAGGTACCCGATCAGCGGCTCCAGCGCTCTCGCCGTGCGCAGGTGCTCACCGCCGCCACGGCGCGGCACCATGAACTGCTCGATGACCGCCGCCGTCAACGCGGCCGCATCGAGGTTCTGGGCGACCAGCCAGCCATCCAGCCCGGCGACCATCCGCAGCTGCGCATCGACCGTGCCGCGGGCATATCCCGCCCGCAGCAGCTCGGCCTCCAACCCCTCGACGTACTGCGTCAGCGGGCCCGTCATCCGAGCCCGCGCCGACCATCCCCCAGCCATCACGCCGCTTCCTCTCTTCGATCAACACGAAGGGAGGAGCCTCGATCACCCACTGACCCCGGGCCCTGCCAATGCAGGCAGGGTTGCGCGCAGCGCAACCCATAAATGCCGATCAGCGAAGCTAGTGTCGGGCGCAGGTGATCTGGCAGGGCTCGCGCAGGTGGAATGGCAGAGGGTCCGACGTGCCGCGCGCGCCGAACTTCGGCGTGCCGTAAGCGGATCCGCCACCGAACGCCGTCGCCGGCGCCATAGTGGTTGTCGGTGGCGAACGAGCGAACGATCCCGATCCTGCCGTGCGAATCGCTCGACGACGTGCTTCCGTTCTATGAGGCTCTCAAGTTCGAGGTCACCTATCGTCAGGCGCGGCCGAACCCGTACGCCGTCGTCCGCCTCGAGGGCATCGAGCTGCACTTCTGCGAGCCGGCCGGCTTCGAGCCCGAGACTTCGTACGGCAGCGTGGTCATCGTTGTCCCTGACGCCGACTCGCTCTATCGCGACTTCGCTGAGCGCCTGCGCGCCGCCTACGGACGGCTGCCGTCATCGGGGATCCCTCGCATCCTGCGGCCGCGCAAGAAGCTCGGCACGGTCGCCGGCTTTAGCGTCGTCGATCCAGGAGGAAACTGGCTGCGGGTCTACCGCTCCGGCGACAGCGAGGACGCCCAGGACAATCCCCGGGGCCTCGCCCTGGTTCTCCGCAGCGCCGCCCGACAGGGCGACTCACGAGGCGACGAAGCCGTCGCGGCGAGGATGCTCGACGCCGGTCTCGCCCGCCACACCGATGCCCCGCCGATCGAGCGCCTGCCTGCGCTCGTCTACCGCGCCGAACTCGCGGTCCGGATGGGTGACGTCGACCGCGCCCGCACGGCGCTCACCGAGATCCGCGAACTCGAACTAGACGACCCCGACCGGGCAGCGATGGCAGCCGACCTGACGACGGCAGCCGAGATCGAACGCGACCTCGCTTGAAGCCGATTCCCAGATGGGATCGGCTTACGACACGGTCTCCCAGGCCGTCGAGCCGGGCCACTGACCTGCGTGAGCCCTGCCATTTCACTTACGGCCGACAGCGAAGCTACCCACGCCCGCGGTCACCGGTACGCCCGGCCAACGCCGCGATTATGCCGACCCACCTCCCCGAGATCAGCGCCACCGACAGGGCCCCCGAGCGCAGGTCGGCATAACCCGAAGGTCG
>JBPCJA010000218.1:0-20112 GCA_051005755.1 Solirubrobacteraceae bacterium | reverse complement strand
TTGACCTCCGGCGCCACGCCGACCACACCCACAGCCGCGTCCTCGCCCTCCATAACAGTGACCATCCCACGACATTCGCCGCCGCACCCCATCCCACCTCCATACACCTACCAAAGCACTACTAGGGCGGCTCTCACGCTCATTTCACGTTCGGCCATCACCATCGCGGCGGGCCAGCCGCCACGCGACAGGAGATTCGATCATGACCCTGAGAAACAAGCTCGTGCTCACCGCGACGACGATCGTCGTGCTGGGGGCCAGCGGCGTGGGGATCGCCCAAGCGGTGAGCTCCGAGGACCGGGTCTCAGGACCTGAGGCCGACAAGGCCGAGAAGGCCGCCATCAAGGCCGTCCCGGACGGCCGCGTCGTGGATGTCGAGCGCGAGGACGACGGCCGCCAGGGCTGGGAGGTCGAGGTCGCCAAGCCCGACGGTCGTCAGGTCGAGGTTCATCTCACGCCCCAACTCAAGAGCATCGGGGTCGAGAGCGACGACGCCGACGAGCAGAACGACGACTGAGGGCCGTCAGGCCAGCTCGCGGCGGGAGTCCGGATACCAAAAGACGGCGCCCGGTTGAACCGGACGCCGTCGTCTTTGCGTGCGATCGGCGCACGCTGACGCGGCTGGCGCCGCCGGGACCACCCCGTCCTACGCCTTCGCGAGATTCCCGGTGAACTGCTTGATGAGCTGCTGGAGGACGGCCTCTACGGTGCCCTCGCCCATCGACGTGGCCTTGCCGCTGACGTTGGCGCTCGCGTCGACCGTGCCGCCGTCTCCGCCGCGCCGGACGGGACGCGCCGCGCGTCCTCGAAGAAGCTCGACCGCAGCGCCGTCACGCGGACGGACTCGACGCGCCAGGCGTTCGTGTGCGAGACCGACTGCCCGCTGAATCGCGACGCGATCTCGCCCGCCGACAGCTCGCCGCCGCGCAGATCCTGGAGGATCTGGCCCCGCCCCCGCAGGCCAGCGGGTGCCCGCCCCACCCGGGGCGGGCACCCTGCCGGTCACGCGCGCTGCGCCGACACCTCGCCGCCGACCATCGGCAACCACGACAGCCCTCGCGGCAGGTACCAGTTCCAGTCGCCGAGGAGCTTCATCGTCGCGGGCAGCAGCACCGCGCGCACGATCGTCGCGTCGATGAGGATCGCGGACGCGAGGCCGACGCCCATCTGCTTGAAGTCCATCGCGCCGAGGGTGGCGAAGATCGAGAAGACCGCGATCATCACCGCGGCCGCGCTCGTGACCACGCCGGCGGTGGACTTGATCCCGTCCGCCACCGCCGCCTCGGTCGAGGCGCCCCCGAGGACCGCCTCACGCACCCGGCTGAGGATGAACACGTGGTAGTCCATCGACAGGCCGAAGAGGACGACGAACAGGAACAGCGGCAGCCACGAGATGATGCCGCCGCCGGCCTCGAAGCCGAGCAGCGACTCGCCCCAGCCGTGCTGGAAGACGAGCGTCAGCACGCCGTAGCTCGCCCCGACGGACAGGAGGTTCAGCACGATCGCCTTGATCGGGATGACGAGCGAGCGGAACGTCACGAGCAGCAGCAGGAACGCCGCGCCCAGGACGAACCCGAACACGAGCGGCAGGTGTGACTTCATCGTGTCGTTGAAGTCCTTGCTGCCCGCCGTGTTGCCGGTGACGTTCACCGTCGTGCCGGGCACGCGCTCGATCGTCGCCGGGACGACGTCCTCGCGCAGCGCCGCGAGTGCCGCGAGTGCCGCTTCGCTCTCGCCGCTGCCCCGCATCGGGATGTCGACGACCGCGAGCGTCCGCGCGGGGTTCGTGCGCACCTCGATCGGCTCCGACATCCGGCCCGTTGCGATCGCCGCCCTCTGCAGCTCTGCGATGCCGGCACGCACGTGCGGCGAGGTGACGTCCGCCGCCTGCACGACCACCTCGGCGGGCTCAGGAGAGCCCGGGAAGGCGGCCTGCACGCGGTCGTAGGTCTGGCGGACCGGCTCGTCGGCCGGCAGCCCCTCGATGCCCGGGTTCAGCGTGTTCATGCCGAGCGCGGGCAGCGCGAGGGCGACCAGCACGGCCGTCGCCGCGCCGGCCGAGACGAGCGGTCGCGCGAGGACTCGGTCGAGGATCCAGCTCCACGTGCGCGACCTGCCACCGCCGCGGTGGCGCAGCCGGCCGAGGATCGGCACGCGGCCCTTCTCCGTCCAGCCCTTCTCGCCGAGCCAGGAGAGCACCGCGGGCAGGAACGTCAGCGAGCCGATGACCGCGACGGCGACGACCGTCATCGTGCCGACGCCGAACGAGACGAACACCGAGGACCCCGACACCAGCATGCCCGCCATCGAGATCAGCACGATGAATCCGGACACGACGACGGCGTGACCTGACGTCGCCGCCGCCGCTTCGAGCGCGGCCTGCGGACCCTTGCCCCGGTCGCGCTCCTCCATCTCGCGGCGCACGTAGAACATCGAGTAGTCGACGCCGACGGCGAGCCCGATGAGGAGGACGACCGAGCCGATCGCCTCGTTGACCGGCGCGAGCTGGCTGATCGGTCCGAGCAGGCCGAGCGTCGCACCGACCGCCGTCAGGCCCAGCAGCAGCGGGAGGCCGGCGGCGACGAGCGCGCCGAAGGCGAACAGCAGGATGAGCAGCGTCAGCGGAACCGACAGCGTCTCGGCCCGCTTGAAGTCATCGCCGAGCGACTTCTCGAACGCCTTGTCCGCCGATGCCGCCCCGACCTGCTCGACGCGCAGACCCGGGTGCGCCCGCTGGATGGCCGCGGTCGCGGCGAGCGTGGCATCGACGCGCGTCACGGCGACGTCGTCCTCGCCTGCGATCTCGAAGGACACCAGCGCCGAGCGCCCGTCCCTCGACAGCTGGCCGGTCGCGCCGGCATCGAACGGCGAGGAGACCTGCTCGACGTGCGGCACGTCCTTCAGCCGCGTCGCGAGCTCGGTCGTCGCCCGTTGCAGTTCGTCCGTCCCTGCGCCGGCTCGAGCCTGCAACAGCACCTGCTCGCCGCTCGTCTCACGGAAGCCGGCGCGATCGACGGCGATGTCCGCGGCACGCGACGAGCCGTTGCCCTGCTCGGCGGGCTTGAGCTCGGTCGTTCCGATCATGCCGCCCGCGACCGTCGCGATGACGACGAACGCGATCCAGCCGAGGATCGCCTGCTTGCGGTGCAGGGCGCTCCAGCGCCCCGCTCGAGATGCGAGATGTCCGGGTCTCATGACTACCCCCAGTGGTCGAAGTGATCGTGCGATCACTCTCGTTCGCGGGCCCCGAGATCTCGCTGTGGCGAGCGGGCGAACGGGGTGGGGCAGACCCCCGTCTGGATGGAACCGCCACCCCCCGCGCGCGGCCCAGCACAAGCGATCACGCTCCTTGGCGGGAGTCCGCTGCGAACCGCGTGCGCCCGCTCTGCGGCACACTTCAGGAGATGACGCAGCCTCGCCGCGGCCGGCCACCTCATCGGCTGGATCCTGACGCAGGCCTGCACGCCGCCGCCCGATGAAATGGACGGTTCACGGTCGGCGGTCGATCTACACGAGCCCCTGGATCGAGCTCTGGCTGGACGACGTCGAGATCCCCGGTGGAGAGCGCTTCGAGCATCACGTCGTGCGGATGCGTCCGACGGTCACCGCGGTCGTCTTCGACGACGCCACCGAGCACGTTCTGCTGCTGTGGCGACACCGCTTCATCCCCGACGTGTGGGGGTGGGAGGTGCCCGGCGGCTGGGTCGACGGCGACGAGGCCCCATCGGATGCCATCAGGCGCGAAGTCGAGGAGGAGACCGGCTGGCGAGCTGGGCCGATGACGGAGCTGGGCTCCTGGTTCAACATGCCGGGGATCTCAGACGTGCAGTGCACGCTCTACCGGGCTGACGGTGCGACGCTCGTCGGCGACCCCCAGGACGATTCGGAGTCCACGCAGGTGGACTGGGTGCCCGTCCGGGACATCCCGCGGCTCATCGCCGATCGCCAGATCACCGACGGCGACACCCTCATAGCGCTCTCGTTCGCACTCGCCGCTGCACCACCGCGGACGCCACGCCCTGCTCGGTGAATCGCCGAGAGGTGTCGGGGCTGTCGGCGTTCACGTGCCTCACCCCCCGTTCGGCGATCAAGCGTCCAGGGTCTGGACAGGATGAAGCGCAGGGGGTTGTTCTCACGACCGGCGACAGCAATCGTCAGGGCGCTTGGCGGGCCTGGCGAGACCGCGCGGTTCGGCGGCGGCGGCGGTGGGGGATGAACGGCATCACCGAAGAGAGGGGTGAGATTGGCGTACCTGGTGGATGCGGCGGCCGCACTGGCGGGGTGAGTCGCGTCACGAGGAGCGAGGTACGCCGTTGGTGCGCGCCCGAATGCGCTCGTCTCGCTCGCCGCGCACCAGTGGCGACTTCTTGGCTGCCAACCCGAGGAAGTCGCCAATAGATGCCGGCGGCCGCGCCGATTGGCGAGTTCTTCGCTGCCTACCCGAAGAGTCGCCAAACGCGGGGGTCAAAGCCAGACGAGAGAGTTACAAGCCAGACGCTCGCGCACAGCACGCCAGCCGCGGCGTCGGCTCAGACCCGGCGGTCGTGTCAATTCGGGCGTGCCAGATTCGGCCCTGGCGCGGTGAGGCCCCGGGGGCGCGCCGTGTCAGCGATCCGGGCGCGTCATCGAATGGGGCCCCTCGCGGGCCGAAGCTGGACCGTGCCAGCGACACAGCCGCCCTTCGGCACGTAGCGACCCTACGCCGCCACACGCGGTCGGCATCCCGCGGGTCGTGAAACCACCACTCAGCCCGCCCCGGCGCGTAGGAACGCGAGGACCGCCAGGACCCGGCGGTGGTCGTCGTCGCTCGCGGGCAGGTCGAGCTTGGCGAAGATGTTGCGCACGTGCTTCTCGACGGCGCCGCCGCTGACGACGAGCGCCCGCGCGACGGCCGCGTTGGATCGGCCCTCGGCCATGAGCTCGAGCACCTCGCGCTCGCGCGGCGTGAGCGACCCGAGCGCGCCGTCGTCGGCGCCGCCCGCCGTCCGCGCGCGCATGAGCTCGGCGACGACCTCGCGGTCCAGGGCCGTGCCGCCCCCTGCGACGCGCTGCACGGCGTCGATGAACGCGCGGACCTCGCCGACGCGCTCCTTGAGCAGGTAGCCGACGCCCGCCTCGCCGGAGGCGAGCAGCTCGGCGGTGTAGACCGGCTCGACGTACTGCGACAGGATCAGCACCCCGAGGCCGGGATGGCGCTTGCGCGCCTCGATCGCCGCGCGCAGCCCCTCGTCGCTGAACGAGGGTGGCAGCCGCACGTCGACGATCGCGACGTCGGGCTTGTGGCCGGAGACGATCCGCTCGAGCCCCGGCCCGTCCTCGGCCTGGGCGACGACGTCGATCCCGTTCTCGCGCAGGAGCGCGACGATCCCCTCGCGCAGGAGGGCGAGATCCTCGACGATCACGGCCCGCACGGCAGCTCCGCACGCACGGTCGTCCCGCCTCCGGGCGGGCTCGTCACGGTCAGCGCTCCGTCCAAGGCCTCGACGCGACGGCGCAGGCCCGTCAGCCCGCCACCGGCGGGGTCGGCGCCACCCGGTCCGTCGTCGGCCACCTCGATGACGAGCTGGTCGCCCACGCGTTGCATGCCCACCCGCGCGGCCGCGCCGCCGCCGTGCTTGGCGACGTTCGTCAGCGCCTCGGCGACGACGAAGTAGGCGGCGGTCTCGACCACCGGCAGCGGCCGCTGGTCGGCATCGACGTCGACCGTCACCGGGATCGCCGAGCGCCGTCCGAGCGCCTCGATCGCCGCGCCGAGGCCGCGGTCGGCGAGGATCGGCGGCGCGATTCCGCGGGCGAGGTCGCGCAGCTCCGAGATCGCCGCGCCGGCGTCCTCGCGAGCACGGCGCAGCAGCCCGGCGACCTCAGGCTGGTCGGCGACGCGCTCCTCCGCCCGGCCGAGCTGCATGCTCAGCGAGACGAGGCGCGCCTGCGCGCCGTCGTGCAGGTCGCGCTCGATGCGCCGCAGCTCGGCGGCCTGGACGTCGAGCGCGCCCTTGCGCGTTCGGGTCAGCACGTCGACGCGCTCGACGAGCGCCTGCTCGCGGGCTCGCAGCGGCAGCCGGTCGCGGTTGACGACGATCGCGTGGACGGCGAGCACGACGCCGAGGCCGAGCAGCGCGAAGAACGGCCAGAACGTCCCGGCGCCGGTGAGGAGCCAGAGGATCACGAGCAGCGCCGCGACCGTCCCCGAGAGCTCCGCGTGCACGCGCAGGCGCCGCTTCGGGCCTGGCTCGCCCACCTGCGCGCGCAGGACGACGAGGTCGAGCGCGACCGACAGCCCGAAGGCGAGCCAGACCCAGACCGGCCAGAAGTAGCCGAAGCCGGTCGCGGCCCAGATGATCGTGACGACGAGCCCGACGAGCAGCGAGAAGGACACGTGGAGCGCCAGCGGCAGGGCAAGCGGCGGGCGGGACTGCTGCGGATCAGCGGCGGCTGCGGCCGCCGCGACATCGGTGTAGCGCGGGGCGAGCAGCCAGCGCATGCACGCGATCTCGGCGACCGTCAGCGCGCGTCCGAGATAGCCGGCGACCAGGACGAGCGCGAGGCCCACGATCGCCGCCCCGAGCGCGAGCGGCAGCGTGTCGATCCTGACGATCCCGAAGTCCGTGGCTTCGGGAGCCGCCCAGTACCAGGCCGGCAGCGTGACCAGCTGCGCCACGGCGCCCCACAGCGACACCGCGAGCACCGACAGCGTCATCCCGACGATGCCCGACAGGCCGGTCCAGGCGAAGTCGCGCCACGTCGTCGGGTCGCCCACGAGCGCGTACAGTCGCGCGGTCCAGCGGGCGTCCTGGAGCGGCGCGTAGCCTTCCGGGATCGGCGCGCCCAGCACGATCCCTGCCCGCCGGCGCTCGACGCGGGCAAACCAGCGGCACCCGAGGAGCGTCCCGAGCGCGACGACGAGCCCGAAGTACGTGATCGCGAGCGACAGGCTCGTCGCCACCCCGGTGATCCAGAACGTCAGGGCGATGCTCGACGTCAGGACCCCGGCGAGGTGAAAGACGAGATCGCGCGACCAGCGCGACCTGCTGGATATCGGCGCGGCGGTGGACACGACCAGGAGCATCGTCGCAGCGCCGGGGCACCGCAATGCCGCCTGTCGGTGTGCGGGGGTGGGGACAACCCCCGGGAGCGGCGATCAGTCGCGTCCGCGGGCGGTGCCGCCGTAGGCGCCGAGATCCGCGAGGAAGGCCAGCACGACGATGAACCACTCAAAGCCCGTCACGGCATGAGTCCCGACGTCCCACATGATCGCGTACGCCAGCGTGGTCCACGGCAGCACGAAGAATCCGATCAGCGGCAGCAGCCAGCTCTCGAAGGAGCGGCTGAGGATGTCGCTGAGCAGCCACACCGCGACCAGCGCCAGGCGGGGCGAGATGAGCGCGAGGACGAGAGCCAGGCACGGCACGCAACCGAACGCTACGCCACCCCGGCGCGTCGGCGCGCGAAGATGGATCGATGACCGTTCCGCCCGAGCTCTTCGACGACGACTACCTCTACTTCTACGCCGACGTCCTGGACGACGAGCGCAGCGATGCCGACGCCGAGGTGGTGGCACGGCTGCTCTCGCTGCGGCCAGGTATGCGGGTGCTGGACGTCCCCTGCGGAGAGGGACGCATCGCCGGCCGCCTCGCGCAGCGCGGTTGCGAGGTGGTGGGCCTGGACAGCAGCCGGCCCTTCCTGGCACTGGCTCGCGACCGCTACCCCGAGGTCACCTTCGAGCACGGCGACATGCGCGCTCTGCCGTACGATGGCGAGTTCGACGCCGTGGTCAACTGGTTTACGTCGTTCGGGTACTTCGATGCCGCGACGAACGACGCGGTGCTCGCCGGCTTCGCCCGCGCGCTGCGCCCAGGGGGACGACTGGCACTCGAGCTCCTCAACCCGGCGCGACTCGTTGCGCTGCTCGCCCTGACCGGCGGCACCACCGCGATGGTCGTCGAGCGCGACGGCGACCTCATGGTCGATCGCGCGACCTATGACCCGGTCGACCGACGGTCGCACACCGAGCGTTTCGTCGTTCGAGATGGGAGGGTGCGCAAGATCGAGTTCTCGCTCGAGCAGGTGCCGGCCCCGCAGCTCGTCCGACGCCTGCAGGACGCCGGCTTCGGCGATGTGCAGCTGTTCGGACGGGGCGGAACGCCATTCGAGCCGGAGGGACCACGCCTCATCGCAGTCGCTCGGCGCCGCGACTGAGTATCAGACGATCCGCCGAATCGCTCTCGCCTTGTGGACATGATCGCCTGGCCCCCGATCGCCGAGCAACTGCTGCTCGAGCGGCTGGCGATGACGAGCGACGAGTTGGCCGCCTATCTCCTGACGGTGACCAAGGCGTTCGGCGTGCGTGAGTACGACGCCTCGCTGTACGAGCGTGCGGTCGGATACCCGTGGGAGCGGCCTGAGAGCTCGTACTTCTTGACGGGCGACGACGTCGAGCCGCTTGCCGCCATGGACGATGCTCGGCGTCACGCGCTGCTCGAGCGGTTCGCGGTCGCGGCCGGCGAGGGTGATCGATTTCCGCTCCTGGCGTACGGAGCGAACGGTGCGCCGCACGCGCTCGCGGCGAAGTTCGCCCACTTTGGCGGCGCGGATCGTGACGTGCTGGTTCTCGCCGGGGCCCTGCGGGACTTCGACGTGGGTGCCGCGGCGTCTCCGAGCTCATACGGCGCGATGCCGGCGACGCTCTTCCCGAGTCCGGGCACGGCGATGCGCTGCGCGGTGCTGTGGGTCAGCGCACCGCAATTCGTTCAGCTCACGTGGACCGAGGTCAGCTACTGCCTCGGACGACTTGACGGGGTGCGCTTCGTCGCCGACGACGATGGTGAAGAGCTCGACGGCGTGTTCGCGTTCGTCTCGCGCTGGGGTGCGTTCTGCCTTGACGGCAAGCCGGTCGCCCTGGCGGCGGTGCCGGCCGAGAACCGCACGGCCACCGCCATGACACAGGCGGACCTGCTCGATGCTGCCGCCCGAATCGCGCTCGGTCGCGATGCCTGCAGCGAAGATCTCGTGCGCGAGCTCATCGAGGATCTTCATGCGTTCGTCGCGAGCCGTGGGGCGCCGATCAGGCAGGCGTCCTTGCGTTTTGCGTCCGACCGCTGGATCACGTTCCCAGGTGGATCGGAACCCTGAACGCGCGTTGCGCCGCGTTCGGACCGCGCTGCGCTGTACGGCGCGATCAGCTCAGGAGCTGAGGATGGGCCGGCGTGGAGTCAGCTTGGCGCGGCGCTACTCGCCTCGCGCATGATTCGTGCGGCGTTGTCGGGCGCGAAGAAGGTGGCGGCGGGCAGTGTGCCGGCCATGACGCTGGCGAAATCGTTGCTCGCCTCGGAGTTTGTCGCGACCGCGGCCAGGAGCTGCTGCATGTCCGCCGGCGGAGGCTGGATCTTCGCGAACTCGCAGGTGAGGCCGTACAGCGGCAGCGACGCAGCGTCGCGTGCTGTGTGGCACGCCGCCATCGCCTCGTCGTAGGGCCGTCGCCCGGCGAACGCGTCGTCGAGGGCCGCCGACACCGCCTCGGCGTCGCGGAACGCGTCGCTGATGCCGAGGGCGGTGATCGGATCCTTGTGATAGCCCGCGTCGCCGACGAGCGCCCAGCCCGGCCCGTGGGCTTCGAAAGAAGCCCGGCAGGTCTGCGGTGCCTGTGAAACGCGTCTCGCGCGTGGCGCCATTCACCCGGTCGGCGAACTCGGGGACGAGGTGCAACGCCTTCAGGTAGTGGCGCTCGTAGTCCTTGCGGTTGACCTCGAACTGCGACCGCGGCCAGCTGACGACGACGCAGGTCAGCTCGTCGTGGGTGGGGAGGGCGGCCCAGCCACGTCGCTCTTCGCCACGGATGTACACCTCGCCGCCGTCGGTGGGAAGCCCGCTCCAGTACGCGTAGTAGCCCGCCTGCAGCGTCGGCACCTCGTTGTACTGCTCGGGGCGCACCGCCTTCGCCACGAGCGAATTCCTGCCGTCCGCGCCGATCACGACGCGGGCTCGCTCGGTTTCGGTGGCGCCGCCCGTCGCGTGGCCCCGAACGCCGGTCACCGCGCCGTCCTCGATCAGGATCTCGTCGACGGTGAACGCCTCGCGCAGCTCAGCGCCTGCGGCGACCGCGGCCCGTACGAGCAGGTCGTCGAGCACGATCCGGCGTGGGCAGAAGGCCTCGGGCACGCCGTCTGCCGGCCGCGGGGAGCCGGAGATCCTGATCGCCCCGAAGTCGTACGAGTACGTCGTGACCGCCGGACAGCCCGTGGCCTCGAGCTGCTCCAGCAGCCCCCACCGCTTGAGGGCCGCGACGCCGGGGGTGGATGAAATGCGTCGACATCGTGTCGCTCGGGAACGTCGCCTTGTCCACCAGGAGAACGCGGTAGCCGCGACCTCAGGCAAACCGCGGGACCCTGAACGGCTCGGCTTCAGGGGCAGCCACCGGTGTTCCGCTGCAACGTTCGCGGCACGCTGTCGACACGACCGCGCTGGCCCCGAACGGCCTCCGGCAGGTCGCCTCGTCCTACGCCACCACCGAAGGAGAACGACGATGTCAACGTCAAAGCCCGGCCCCTCGCGGCCGCCTGCCATGCCGCGCATGCGACGGTCGGCACCATGAGCACCTACCCGGTCGTCTACCACCAGACACCAGCCATCGAGCGCAGCCGCTTGACGGTGTTCTTCCGCTTCATCATGGTGATAGCGCACCTGATCTGGAGCTTGTTCTACGGGCTCGCTGCGGGGGCCGGCGTGTTCGTCGCCTGGTTTGCGACCGTGTTCACCGGGCGCTATCCCGAGGGCATGTACGAGTTCGTTGCCGGGTACCTGCGCTTCTCGACGCGCTTGTACGCGTACATGTACCTCGTCACTGACGAGTTCCCACCGTTCGACGGCGGCGAGCACCCCGAGTATCCGTCAAGGCGAGCATCTCACCGCCTCAAGAGAGCTACAACCGACTGACGACCGCGCTTCGGATCTTCCTCCTGATCCCGGTGGTGATTCTCCTGCACCTCTTCAGCCTGTGGATCCAGGCGGTGTCGATCGCGCTCTGGTTCGTGGCCGTCATCACCGGCACGACCCCTGCGGGCATCGCGGACGCCGGGCGCTTCCCGCTCGCCTACCTGATGCGGGCCTACGCCTACGCGTACCTCCTGACCGACGGGTGGCCGCCGCTTGAGGATTGATCCCGCGCCACCGACGGTGGCGGCGGGGGCGCACTGGCGGCCAGCGTCCTGTTCGACGAGGTCGCCGCTGCGTCCCCGCCCCGCGGGCCGTCGTGACCAGGTCGAGGAAGGGGCGCTGTCGCGTGATGCGTGGGGTGGGTCCCGTTCGGAGATCGATTGGCGAGTTGTTCGGGGTGGAGCGGAAGAACTCACCATTCGCTTGGTCGTGGGCACTCAACCCGCTCCGCCCGAATCGAGATCACCCGAGCCCTCGAACCCGTCAGCCGAGACACCTTCATCGACGGTGCGGACGAACCGGCGAGGCTCTTCGATCGGCAGGTGTACGCGGGATCAAACGGCCGGCCGGCGACGGTCGATCCCCGCCGTACCAAGGACCGACTCAGGATCGCCCGCGCCATCCCCGGGCGCGCGGTCATCGGCCTCGGACGCTCCATGACGCACGCACGCGCCGCCTGACCACGTGCGCCGTGGCCGAGACGCGTGGTGCGATCTGGTCGTGGCGATCGCGATCAGTCGAGGCACGGACGCCGACGCGCGTGGCGCGGCGGATCTCTGGCTTCGCGCTCGCGACGCGGCTGCCGGTCTCATCCCGGGCCGGTCCACGCTCCAGACGACGTGCGGGCATGGTTTGCCGAGCACGTCGTGCCGAACACCGAACTCTGGGTGGCTGAGGACCAGCCGCGCCCGCTTGTCGGCACCCTGGTCCTCGACGGCGACTGGATCGACCAGCTGTACGTCGACCCGACGCTGACGGGTCGCGGCATCGGCACCGCCCTGCTCGGCCTTGCCAAGCGCGAACGCCCAGCGCGGCTGAGGCTCTGGACGTTCGCGTCGAACACGCGAGAGCAACGCGTCTACGAGCGTCGTGGCTTTGCCGAGGTCGAGCGCACCGATGGTCACGACAACGACGAGCGAGCGCCGGACATCCTCCATGTCTGGCCCGGCGGCAGCGCCTGACATGCCCGACACCGTCGCCGATCAGCTGTCATGGATCGCCGGCGTCGGTCTGCGATCCCCGGGCGCTTGGGCGCAACGCGAGCTTTGCGGTCGGCGTTGGTCACGCGCCCGGCGCTGTGTGACAACGCGTTTCACACCGCCCCTCCTCCAGCCCCTCGCCGCAGGTGTCTAGGGTGTGGAGGGTGAACGTGGTCGACGAGCTGGTCGCCAACAACGCGGCGTTCGCGGCCTCGCTGCCTCCCCAGCATCTGGATGTCCGTCCCCGTCGCCGGCTGGTCATCGTGACGTGCATGGACTCGCGCCTGGACGTCTTCGCGGCGCTGGGCCTGCTCGAGGGCGAGGCGCACATCCTGCGCAACGCCGGCGGGGTGATCACCGATGACGTCATCCGCTCGCTGGCGGTATCCCAGAGGCGTCTGGGCACGCGCGAGGTGATGCTCATCCACCACACCGACTGCGGCATGCAGTCCCTCACAGACGACGGCTTCCGCGCCGAGTTGCAGCGCGCGACAGGCGTCGCGCCGGCATTCGCGATCGAGTCGTTCACCGATCTCGACGCAGATGTGCGCCAATCCATCCTGCGCGTCCGCCGGTCGCCGTTCCTGCTGCACCGTGACCTGGTCCGTGGCTTCGTGTACGACGTCGACACCCACCGGCTCCGCGAGATCGATGTCGGGGACGTCCACTAGCCGCACGCTCTTGACATATCGATAATCATTGCATATCGTCTGTCGATACTAACGACTATCGATAAGAGGTGCCCCGTGGAACCGCTGAGCCCGTCCTATGCTGCGACCGTCGCCCACCGGTTGACGACGTTCCTGCTCGTCGCAGCGATCGGCGTCGGTGTGTTCATGACCGCCGACGCGGTGATCGGAGGGCCACGACATGTCGCCTTTGACGCCAGCGCGCCGCTGGACTTCAAGTTGCTGCCGAGGGGTCTGCATCCAACCAGCGAGCAGCGCACGGGGATGGTCGTCGAGGATCCGACGGCGCGCGAGCAGCGTCTCGCGCTTGCCGCTGACCTCGTCCCGCTGCTGCTGCTGGTCGCGGTGCTATGGCTGCTGCGCGGCGTCGCCCGGTCGGTCCGCGACGGCGACCCGTTCGTACGCGAGAACGTCCGGCGCCTGCGCGCTATCGGCGTCCTGCTGATCGTCGGCGTCCTCGCCGTCCACTACGTCGGAGAGGCGCTCCAGAGCGCGTTGCTGGATCCCTACGGTCGCTCGCCCTTCGAGCCCGTGAGCGTGCCCGGACTGCTACCGGCCGACGACGAGTTCCCCGAAGTGCAGCTCCTGTGCGGTCTGGGCGCTTTCGTCCTCGCGCAGGTGTTCGCACACGGCGTGCAGCTGCGCGAAGACGTGGAGACGACGATCTGACATGCCGCCCGAACCGTCGGACGACAGGATCGGCGTCCATCTCGACCGGCTGCTGGAGCGGCGCGGCATGACGCTGACCGAGCTCGCCGATCGGGTCGGGCTGACGGTCGTGAACCTGTCGATCCTCAAGAACGGCCGCGCTCGAGCGATTCGCTTCTCGACGCTCGCCGCGCTGTGTGACGCGCTCGACTGCCAGCCCGGCGAGCTGCTCACGTGCAAGCCCGCGGCAGACTCGCGAAACCGGGCGGGCTGACGCACGCGACGCGGGCGTCGAGTCTCGGGCCTCCCCTTCGCGCCCCGGCGTTCGTGAAGGCGATCGTGGCCCACGACGCCGGCCACGCTCGCAAGGTCCGCGCGCGTCGAGGTGCCCGAGGGCGACGTTTCGCCGTCAATCCGCGGGCGTGGCGGCGTAGCGGCGGGCATAGTGCTCGACGTCCGCGACATATTTGCGCTGCCGGGGCGGGATCCCGCCGGTCGCCACGACGCGCTCGCTGCCGACGCGGTACGTGGCCGCCAGCAGGAGGGCCGGGTCGCCGCGCACCTCGGTCAGCTTCCGCCCGATCACGCACAGGTACTGGCCGACCGCGTAGATCGAGTCGGCGGCGGACCGGTAGGAAGCGCCGCCGCCGTCGGTGTCCTTGCTCCATCGGTCGAAGAGCCAGGGCGTCCACATCGCGATGCCGTACTCGCCGGTCGCCTCATTCGCTGCGTCCGGGTTGAAGCCCGACTCGACCTTGAGGATCGCCGCGACGAGCGCTGGGGTCAGCGCCGGGTTGCTGCAGCCGTGGGCCGCGGCCACGATCGACGCGCGATAACGGGCCGGCACGTCTGCGTCGGGGCGCAGCTCCCCGCCGACCGGGAGGTCTCGTGCGGGAGCCGCATCGCCGCCCGGCCCGCCGGACATGAGCACGAAGACCAGGAGCACGGCGGCCGTCGCGACGACGGCGCCGGCGACCGCGACCCACGACCGGCGAGGCAGCGCCGGCGGGCGGCGGCGGGGCGCTCGCCCGGCGTCGCCCGGGCCGCGCGGCATGGTGCCGATGCTCCGGCCGACCCGCTCGGCGGCCGCCGTTCGCTGCGCCTCGGTCGGGGCGAGCAGGTCCGCGATGAGCGGCCGCCATCGCTCGGGCACCGCCGGATCGAGCCGCAGCGGCTCGTTGCCCCCCGCATAGGCCTGAATCCGCAGGGTCCGCGCGCGCGCCGTCTGTCCAGCGAAGGGGAAGCGCCCGCCGGCGAGTACAAGGTGGGCGACGACGCCATACGCCCAGAGGTCGTGCGCCGGGCGTACGCGGGCCCCGTCCTCGGTGACGCGTTGTGACCACCATTCGGGCGGGACGTAGTCCAACGACCCGAAGCGCGGCGCGTAGGCGTGGGTGCCGTCGAGCTCGGCGGCGAGCCCGAAGTCGGCGAGCCGCACGCCGCCGTCGTCCATGATCAGGACGTTGGCCAACTTGACATCGCCGTGGATCCAGCCGCGCGCATGCATCCCCGCCAGCGCGTCCCAGAGCTCCCGCAGGATCCGGTCGGCGCCGGGGAGCGGCGTGGCTTCGCCACGCTGGGCGATCAGCTCGCGCAGGCTGGTTTGGGCGCGTTCCATGACGAGCACGCGTGCCCCGTCGATCTCGGCGCCGGGCGCCGAGACGCGCAGGATCTCGAACGTACGAATCAGGCCGGCGTGTCCGCCGCCGGCGAACTGCAGCTCGCGCTCGACGACGTCTGCGAGATGGGCGATCCGGCCGGGAGTGGCGAGCTCGGCCGGCAGGAACTTCAGCGCGACGTCGGCGGGCCCGGCGCGCGGCGCGCCGTCGATCGAGCGGGCCGCGTAGACGCTGCCCCACCCGCCCGAGCCGAGCAGCTCCCGGACCTCCCAGCAGCCGACGCGGAAGCCGCGGGGAACGGACACCGGGCCGTGCTCGCCGGCTTCAGGTTCGCTCCCGGTCGCCACGGCTCGGTCGAGAGGGGAGCAGACCCAGGTGATCGGCGTCGACGAGGCCGAAGCGCAGGGCGAGCGAGACGAGCGCCTGGCGTCTGTGGGCGAGACGATCCTGCTTGTCCGAGCCCGGGTCGTCGCGCTCCCGCTCGCGCACCCGCAGCTTGTGCTGGGCCAGGTAGTCGACGTGAAACTCGACCGCCGTGCGGGTGAGCTCCTCGCATCCCGGCACGTCGCGCAGCCGCTGCACCACGGCGCCGAGCGACGGAACGGCGGTCGTCGACGGCGCGCGCAGCCGCGGCTCGCAGAGCGCTACGAGGACGAGGAAGTACTTCGCCGACTCGTCGAGTGAGAACGACCGCGCGGTCCGCTCGCCGTCCTGCGGCCGGGCAGGATCCAGATGCAGGTGCTCGGGAGCGAAGACGAGCAGGTCCGCGGTACCGGTGGCGACCGGAACCATGAGGCGCGCGAACTCGAAGGGGATCGGCGCGCGCGTGCGGCCGGGAGGCACCTTGACGAACTCGCCCCCACCCTCGGGGTTCTCGACCACGTAGGTCAGCTCGGCGCCGAGGTTGGTCAGCAGCCAGTAGTCCTCCGCCGCGGCGATCTCCCCGGCCACGCGCGGCACGCCCGGGTCGCCGAGGGCCACCTCGACCGCGGAGCCGGCGCCGCCGCGCCCGAACCTGATCTCGTCACCCGGGCCGAGGCGCCAGCTCTCCGGGACCCCGTCCTCGGGGCTCGCCGGCCTCTGGACGATGACGCTCTCCATGCCGATCGCGCCAGCATAGCGGGAGCATCGGTACGTTCTGTGCACTACGTCACCCCCCGGCCGGATCGGCCGAGGGGCGACGGTCGAGCCGGGGATCCGATATCCCCGGCTCGCGGTCTACGTCAGTCGGCGGTCAACAACTCTGCGTCCACTCGTGCGAGCTTCCGCGGTCGTTCGCCGAGGAGTTATAGAAAACGTAGCTGTTGGGAGGCACGCAGATGGTCCGGGAGCCCAACTGCCAGCGGCCGTCGTAGACCGCCACCGAGGCCGGCACGCCGGGCCCGGTGACTCCCCGGTTGGCCCAGGAGGAGTCCTGGTTGTTGATGTTGCCCTCCCACCAGCCGTCGTCGCCGTACCAGTTAACCTGCATACCGGTGAAGTTTGCCTCGGTGTTGGCGCAGAAGTCACCAACCGGACAGACCGGTTCGGCTGCGCTGGCCACGGATGGGATCATCACGGCTCCCGCGAGGACGGCGATCACGGCAGCGGACAGTGCGATGCGTCGCATGTTTGGACGCTCCTTTCGTCTGCGGGTCGCGAAGACGGCCCGCACTTGACAGGGGTGTGTTGTTCGGGGAAAGCTCAGAGGGGCTGCCGGGACAGGCGCTCGAGGGCCGTCCGCGCCAGGCGACGCTGGTCCCGGATGGCGGCCCGGTACGTCGAGGCGACCCGGCGGTGCTCGCGCCGGGCGAGCCGCCGTCCGGTGGAGGCGAGGCCGGTGCGGATGACGCAGCGTGCCTGCGCCGTCGCCATCCGCACCTCGAGTGCCTTGCGGCGAGCTGGCGGCAGCCCAGCGCTGCGCCGCAGGTAGCGCTCCTGCATGTCCTGGGGAGAGCGCGCCGCGTGACCGGCATCGCCCACGCAGCGACTCCACGCCCGCACGCGTGCGACGAACGCCGGATCAGCGGTCACTCGGCGCCCGACCTCGGCCGAGAAATTCATGACGAGTGTGTTCGCGCGAAACCACCGCGGCATGTCGCCGTAGAGCCGTGCCTGTGCCGCCGCAGCGCATCCGACGCGGCTGGCGCCGATCGTGTATCCCGTCGGCAGCCTGATCTCCACGACGTTCCGGCGGTCCCCGGACAGGGCGCGCTGGAAGCCGGGCGCCTCGCGTCGCGGCGAGGTCGCGCGCCGCGCCTGGGACGGCCCCGCCCGGCCACTGTCCGGCGCGCCGAGCCCGTGACGGCGTGCCCACGCGACGTCGTCGATCCCGTACGGAAACCGTCGCTCGCGTCGGGCGGCCCGCTGCGTCGGGGTGGGGATGGCGGCTTCGAGGTCGTACCCGTGAGCGCGCATGCACCGGCTCGTCAGCCGTCGCTCGACGTCGTCGAGCCGGGTTCGTTCGTCCGCGCGCAGCGGCGGCGCGGACCGGTCGTCGGCCGGCGTGTCGGACCCGCCACAGGCGCCGGTGGCTCCCGCAGCGGTGGCGGCGAGGGCCAAGGCGATTGCTATGTGCGCTCTGCGGCGGTGGTGTCCGGCTGGGAGCACGACCGACTCCAATCGTCGTTTGTTGTGCAGTGACGATGACCGTAGGAGAGGTGCGACTGCGCTACAACCTGGCGGCGACCAGGGTGGCGCGAGCGCTCACCGGCGTGAATGAGGCAGCCACGGAGTCAAGTGCACAGGGGGTCACGCGCGACGTTTTGCAGATGCGAGCGATGTCATCGCCCGGCGCCGCCGAGGTGGCGCCGAACATGCTCGCGCTCGGGATGGGTAGGTTTCCGCCGACCCGCACCCCGCCACGAGGAGACGTTGCATGGGCTTTGACCAGTATCACGAGCCGCCGGAGGAGATGAGCGCGGAGTCGCGCACGTTCGCTCGGATGATCGCCTCGCTGATCGAGGAGGCCGAGGCGATCAGCTGGTACGCCCAGCGGATCGCGCTCGAGACCGACGGCGACGCCAAAGCGATCATGCAGAACGCCGAGCAGGAGGAGTTCAAGCACTTCGCGATGGACCTCGAGTACCTCCTGCGGCGCACTCCGAAATGGCGCGCGGCGATGCAGAAGGTCCTGTTCACCGACGGCGACATCGTCGAGGAAGGGGAGGAGGCCGAGGAGGCCGCCGACGAGGCGTGAGCCCACCGCGCGCGCTCGAAGACCTCGAGCAGCGCGGTCGCGACGTCTGGCAGCTAAGGGCTCACGACTGAGCAATTGGTGGCTTCAGGTGGGCTCAGCGCCCGCCAACACTGGGGATCGACGCCTGCCACGCCGTCATTTGCCAAGTCGTGAGCCCTAAGGGGCGGATATCGCCCCTTAGCTGCCATTCTTGCCGCCTGGCCGGCTATTCGCGGGCGGCGCGCTCGACGATGTCGGCCGCCGCGCTCGGTCCGCCGGACGCCTGGATCTCGCGCTGCATCGCGGCCAGCCGCGCGGTGACGCCGGGGTCGTGCGCGAGCCCGTCGACGCGGACTCGCAGCACCTCGGCGTCAGCTCGTCGAGCGGGAGGCCGCTGCCGATGCCGAGCGCCTCGAGCTGGCGGGCGACGATCCGCTGCTCGGCGATCTCGGGGACCGCCACGATCGGGACCCCGTGCGACAGCGCCTCCATCGTCCCGCCCATGCCGCCGTGCGAGACGAACGCGTCGGCCTTCGAGAGCACGTCGAGCTGCGGGATGCTGCGGTGCACCTCGATCGTCGCCGGCAGCTCTCCGAGCACCGCCGGATCGACGTGCCGGCCGATGCAGAGCACCACGTGCCACGCGCCGTCGGCGAACGCCTGCACGCAGGCGCGGTAGGCCTCCGGCCGGTCGGTGTACGCCGACCCGAACGAGACGAGCAGGATCGGGCGGTCGCCCTCGGGCGCATTCCAGGTGCCCTGGAACCCACGCTCGCCGAGCATCGGCCCCACGAACGTGTTCTGCGCGCCGACCGTGTCCGCCCGGGGGTGGAACGCCCGCGGCGTCACGACCAGGGCACGCTCCGGTGTCATGAGCTCCGCGAAGCCGCCCTCGAACCCCTCCTCGGCCAGCCACGCCTGCATCGCCGCGGGGAACGCCGCGTCGGGCGGCGGCGGCCCGTCGCCCGGCGCCTCGTCGGGCGCGAAGTCCTGCTCCCAGCCCTCGTACGCCACGAAGGTCGGCGAGAGCAGGACGTAGGGACCTGCCATCGCCGCGCCAGGATCGGCGCCGGCCAGCCCCCGATGTCGTGGACGATCACGTCCGGCCGGTCCTCGCGGTACGCGGCCTCGACCTGGGGCAGGACGGCCTTCGCTTCGTCGAGGAAGGCCATCATCGCCGCGCCCGGGTCGATCGCCTCCGAGCCGGGCCCGGAGACCCACCCCGGGGTGGATTCGTAGACGACCGGCGTGGCGCCGGCCGCGGCGACATGGGGCGCGAACGCGGCGTTCATCGCGTACGTGACGCGGTGCCCGCGCGCGGCGAGCTCGGACACGAGCCCGAGCCCGGGATTGATGTGGCCGGGCGCGGGAACGGCTTGGAATGCGATATGCAGCGATCGCGTTGACGGAGAGATCGATGACGGCATGGGTCCTCCTGTGGAGCAGTCGAGACGGTCGGTGGCGCGGAGTGCGCACGCGCTGCGAGGTCGGCGCTCAGGCGAGCTGAGCGAGAGATGCCGGACCGGCGACTACAGGAAGATGTAGAAGACCATCGTGGACGACGGTAGCGGACGCGTCCCGGGAGCGTTCGGCACAGCCGATGGCGTCCGGGCCGAGCAGCTACCCGCCCACTGCGTTGTTTGTCAGGTAATGAGCGGATATGGCTCATAAGCTGACAAGCGTCGCGGATGACCGAGTCCGCGCGCCGCTCAGCCTGCCCCCCACTACGCCGCCGTGCGCTTGGCCTTCGGCTTCGGCTTGGGCTTGGCGGGGGCCGGCGGGGCGCGAGGGAGGGGGGCGGGGGGGGCCCCCTCCCACCCGAACACCGGGAGAGTGAAGGCAGGGAGTTTCTTCCTGCTGGCCCCGAGCCC
>JBPCJA010000217.1:0-13704 GCA_051005755.1 Solirubrobacteraceae bacterium | reverse complement strand
CGAGCGGTTGCACGAGTGGGAGGGCAGTGTGGATTGGGACACCTTTTCGGGCGTTGCGCGCATTGACGGTTGGGTGTTTGGCGCGGCGGGCCGCGCGCGCTACCGAGAGCTCGCCGAGGCCGAATGGTCGCAGCTGCCGGCGCTCGGACCCGGCGAGCCGGGCTACGCCGGTCGGCGATACGCGCTGACGCGCGTCATGGAGGAGCTCGCGCGCAACGTCGACGAGCTCGTCGACGTGATCGCCCACAACCTGTCCAGCGGCCACCAGTTCTTGCGCATCGCCGAGTCCTACCGTGGCGCCGATCGCAGCGACGAGGCGGTCGTCTACGCCGAGCGCGGCCTGGCGGCGTTCGCGAACGCGCCCGATGGCAGACTGGCCGACTTCCTCGCCGACGAACGGGCCCGTCGTGGCGAGCACCACGAGGCCGCGCGGCTGATGTGGGAGGCATACGCCCGCCATCCGTGCCTGGCGACCTACCGCCGGCTGAGGCTCCATGCCGTGCCGGCGGGCGACTGGCCCGAGCGGCGCCAGCGCGCGCTCGTGTTCCTGCAGGCGCAGCTCACGCGCAGGGGCGCGGCGCACACGGCGAGACGGCACCCCGCGTGGCATACGGCCGACCGCTCCGAACTCGTGCGCATCCTGCTGTGGGACGACGACCCAGAGGCAGCCTGGAGCGAGGCGCAGGCAGGTGGCTGCGAGCACGGGCTGTGGCTCAAGCTCGCCGAGCAGCGCCGTGCCGACCACCCCGAGGATGCGCTGGCGGTCTACCAGGCGCGTGTCGACCCAACCATCGCCCGCGCCAAGAACGACGCCTACCAGGAGGCGACGCGCTACGTCGTAGAGGTGCGTGGGCTGCTCGCCGCCCTGGGTCGTGAGGGGGAGTTCGCGTCCTACCTGGCCGACCTGCGCGTCCGCCACGGGCGCAAGCGCAACCTCATGAAGCTGCTCGACGCGTTGCCCTAGGCTGCGCCCACACCGGCGCCGGGATCAGCGTCAACCCCGCCGGGGCGGCAGCACCGCGGTTGGAGAATGGGAGACGACTGGTAACCTTGCCCCAAATGAAGAGCTCGATCGACTCTGTCGGACGGATCGTCGTCCCGAAGCCCCTGCGTGACGCACTCGGTCTCACCCCGGGGTCGACGGTGGACATCTCTCGCTACGGCGCCGGGCTGCAACTGCTCCCGGCCGGGCGTACAGCTCGGCTGGTCGATGAGTCTGGTGTGCTGGTCGCCACCGGGGACACCGCGATCGACGACGACGTCGTCTTCGGACTGATCGACACAGGACGGCGTTGACCGCGCTCGCGCTGGACACGAGCGTCGCGATTCCGCTGCTCGTGGCCACCCACCGAGCGCACGCCGCGGTCAGTCGCTGGTGGAGCGGTCAGGAGGTCGCGCTCAGCGGACACGCGGTGGCGGAGACCTACTCTGTCCTCACGCGGCTGCCCGGTGACCTGCGACTGGCGCCAGCCGACGCGGCCCGCCTCCTCGGCGAGCGATTCGTCGAGCCTCTGCTCCTGGGATCCGACGTGGCCGGGCGCCTGCCAGAGGTCCTCAGTCGGCTGGGAATCGCCGGCGGCGCGGTCTACGACGCGATCGTGGCGCTCGCGGCCCTTGAGCACGGCGCTGCCCTCGCCACCCGCGACGCCCGTGCCAAGGCCACCTACGAGACGGTCGGGGTACGCGTCATCGTCGCCGATTGATCGTAGCCACACCAAGCCGCTCCAGTCCTCGCGGGGGTGTGTCGGTTTCGTAAGGCTGACCCTTACGAAGGTGACGCACCCCACCCTGCTCTCGCGCCCGCTCATGGACGCGTAATCTGCGCGGGCCTACGCCGACACGACGCTGCGCCCGCGCCGTGATCAGCGTTCGAGCATCGCCGCCGAGAGACGCTCGTCGATCGCTTCGAGGCTGGCGGGGATGCGCAGGCGCTCGGCCTCGTCGGGATAGGCGGCAGCCAGCTTGGTCAGCTCCGAGCGCAGAAACGCCAGCCCGTCGTCGAGCTCGCGCTCGCCGGCATCGGTTCGCCGCGCGACGCCCATCGCCCGGTTGACGCGCGCCTGGGCCTGCGGCCACGTGTACTCCGAGTCGATCTCACGGCGCAGCCGCGCCCAGCGCCGTGCGAAGCGATCCAGCGTGCGGCGCTTCTCCTCGACGCGGCGGTGGGCGGGGGCGATCGCCGGTGATCCCGTGATCCCGGGCGGGCGTGCCGCAGCGGGCTGCTCGCCGCCGACGCGCTCGCGCCGGACGAACTCCAGCACGGAGCGCAGCGCCCGCTCCGGCTGGCCCAGCTCGCGCAGCAGGCGCCGCGCGGAGTCGACCTCCTCGCTGCCGTAGTGCACCCCGGCGACGATCATCCCGCCCGGTGCCACCTCGGCGTCGAGCGCCTGGAAGTCCGCCCGGTGGCCGGTGCCGAGCGGCGGTTGCACGTCGAACCCCTGCCCAACCTCGTCCGAGACCTGCTGGCGCAGCTCCACCTCGACGCGCGCGGCGCAGCCCTTGACGGTCGGGTCGGCGGGCAAAAAGACGGTCGCGACGAGATCGTCCGGGTCCTGGGCACGCCGCCGCACGACGCGTCCGACCGCCTGACGGAAGAACAGGTCGGTCCGCTTGACGGTCGCGTACGCCGCGAGCACGAGCCGCGGGATGTCGACTCCCTCGCTGACCATGTTCACTGCGACGATCCAGCGCGGCGCGCCGGAGCCGCCGCGAGCGAAGCGCGCGATCCGCGCGTGCGCCCCCGCTTCGTCGCTGACGACCACGACGGGCTTCTCGCCGGCGATCGTGCGCAGCAGCGCCGCGGTCGCCCGCGCGTGACTGCGGCTGTCGCAGAGCACGAGGCCGGCCGCGTCCGCGACCACGGCGCGCGCCTTGACCAGCAGGGCGTCCGCGTCGCGCAGCATCCGGGGCAGCAGCGGCGTCGCGGGATCGATCGCCGTGCGCAGCCGGCGCGCGTCGTCCTGCGGGTCGAGCTCGTCGGCGAACGCCGCGATCGTCTCCTGTGCGTCGACCCGCCAGCGCAGCGTCGCGTCCAGCAGCCGGAACGCGAGCGGGCGGCAGACGGCATCCGCGACCGCCTCCCCGTAGCCATAGACGAAGTCCGGCGCGCAGCGCCGGTCCTCGTCGTAGGTCACGAACGGAATCGCGCGGGCGTCGGAGCGAAACGGCGTGCCGGACAGCGCGAGCCGCCGCCGCGCGTCGCCGAACGCTGCTCGCAGCGCGGTCCCCCAGGTCGCGGCTTCGCCGGCGTGATGGACCTCGTCGAGGACGACGAACGTCGGGCGGGCGAGGTGGTGGGCGAAGAGGTCCGGCGCGGACGCGACCTGCTGGTAGGTGACGGCGACGCCGTCCACGTCGGGCCGCCACGCGCCGTCGGCGTTGCGCCAGCGCGGGTCGAGGTGCAGGCCGACGCGGTCCGCCGCGTCGGCCCACTGCGAGCGCAGGGCGGTCGTCGGGCAGACGACCACGAGCTGCTCGCAGCCCGCGGCGCATGCCGCCTGGCAGGCGGCCAGCGTCTTGCCTGCGCCCGGGGTGGCGACGAGCAGGAAGTCGCGCCCGGTCGCGGCGGCGTGCCGCGCCAGGAAGGCCGCCTGCCAGGCGCGCGGGGCGACGGTCAAGGCGTTCGCCCGCCCTTGGCCAGGTTGCACGGCGGGCACAGTGCGCGGCCGTTGGCCGGCGTGGTGGCGCCGCCCGCGCGGACCGGCACGACGTGGTCGCCGTGCCACCCGGGATCGAGCTTGATCCCGCATTCCGCGCACCGGCCACGGGCCGCGAGGAAGAGCGCGACTCGCGTGGCGGGACGGAATCGACGGGAGACCATCGGCGCCAGTCTCGCAGGCGGCGGCGGCCGCTGGATGGCGGCGTGGGCCGCGGGGTCGACCATCTAGGCTTGCCCGGAACCGGGGGCACACCAGAGGAGAGCGATGACGTACTTCGTGACGGGCGCGACCGGCTTCATCGGGCGCCATCTCGTCGAGCGCCTGCTCGAGCGTGACGGCGACATCCACGTGCTCGTCCGGGAGGGATCGCAGGAGCGGCTCGACGGGCTCATCGAGCGCTGGGGGCAGCCGGAGCGGATCGAGAAGGTCGTCGGCGATCTCCAGGAGCCTCGCCTCGGGCTCTCCGACGAGCAGGTGCGAGAGCTCAGCGGGCAGGTCGAGCACTTCTTCCACCTCGCGGCGATGTACGACATGACGGCCCCCGACGAGGCCAACGAGCGGCTCAACGTCGAGGGCACGCGCAACGCCGTCGCGCTCGCCAACGCGCTCGGCGCCGGCCACCTGCACCACGTCTCGTCGGTCGCCGCCGCCGGCGAGTTCAGGGGATTCTTCCGCGAGGACATGTTCGACGAGGGCCAGAAGCTGCCGTCGGCCTACCACCGCACGAAGTTCGAGTCCGAGAGGCTCGTCCGCGAGCAGGCGACGGTGCCCTGGCGCGTCTACCGCCCTGCGATCGTCGTCGGCCATTCGCAGACCGGCGAGATGGACAAGATCGACGGTCCGTACTACTTCTTCAAGGCGATCCAGAAGGCGCGCCACGCGCTGCCCGAGTGGTTCCCGCTCGTCGGCCCCGAGCTCGGCTACACGAACCTCGTCCCGGTCGACTACGTCGGCGCGGCGATGGATCACATCGCCCACCAGCCCGACCTCGACGGGCAGGCGTTTCACCTCACGAACCCCAAGCCGATGCGCGTCGGCGAGTCGCTCAACGCGTTCGCGGCGGCCGCGCACGCGCCGCAGCTCGCGCTGCGCATCGACAAGCGCCTGACCGACGCGCTGCCGAAGGGCACCCTCTCGATGCTCATGAAGCTGCCGCAGGCGCGCGAGCTGCGCCGCACGGTGCTCGCCGACCTCGGGATCCCCGAGGAGGTCGTCGCGCACATGGCGCTCAAGCCGCAGTTCGACACGCGCGACACCGAGCGCGCGCTGGCGGGCACCGGCATCGAGGTACCCGAGCTGCACACGTACGCCGACAGGCTCTGGGACTACTGGGAGCGCACGCTCGACCCCGACCTCTACAAGGACCGCTCGTTCGAGCACCTCATCAACGGGCGCACGGTCGTCATCACGGGCGCCTCGAGCGGCATCGGACGCGCGACCGCGCTGAAGGTCGCGACTGCGGGCGGGATCCCGCTGCTCGTCGCCCGCGGGCTCGAGAAGCTCGAAGCGCTACGCGACGAGATCGAGGCCGCCGGCGGCACCGCCTACGTCTACAGCGCCGACCTCTCCGACGCCGACGCGATCGACGACGTCGTGCAGCGGATGCTCGCCGACCACCCGGCCATCGACGTCCTCGTCAACAACGCCGGCCGCTCGATCCGCCGCTCGATCAAGCTCTCCGAGGACCGCTTCCACGACTTCGAGCGCACGATGGCGCTCAACTACTTCGGCGCGATCAAGATGATCATGGCCCTGCTGCCGCACTGGCGCGATCGCGGCTTCGGCCACGTCGTCAACGTCAGCTCGATCGGCGTGCAGACCAACCCGCCGCGCTTCAGCGCCTACGTCGCCTCCAAGGCCGCGCTCGACGCCTGGACGCGCGTCGTCTCCTCGGAGGTCGTCGGCGACGGGATCACGTTCACGACGATCCACATGCCGCTCGTGCGCACCCCGATGATCGCTCCCACGAAGCTCTACGACCACTTCCCGACGATCTCCCCGGACGAGGCCGCCGACCTCATCTGCGAGGCGATACGTTCGCGCCCGAAGGAGATCAACACACGCCTCGGGACCGCCGGCGAGGTCCTCCACGCGCTCGCCCCGAAGGTCATGGACCAGATCCTCCACATGGCCTACAAGGTCTTCCCCGACTCCGCCGCGTCGAAGGGCGAGAAAGACCCGGCGGCGGCCGAGAAGGCGAACATGGAGCAGATCGCGATGGCGAACATCATGAAGGGCGTGCACTGGTAGGACCGACTCCTGCGGGCGCCCGCCCGCGGCAGCGGCCCAGGCGCCGGCGGCGGGTTCAGCCGATCGCCCCGCACGCGATGCGCGCGCCGCTGTCGCCCGTGTCGCGCGTCATCTGGTCGGGTCCGTCGGGTGCGTAGCGCGGCGGGATGTTGCCGAAGTTGTCGGCGTCGGCGTGGATCATCACGGCGCTGCCGTCCTTGTCGCCCAGGGCTTCAAGATCGAAGCGGTCTGTCTCGAAGCGGGCGCGCGCCGTGCCGTCGCTCTTGACATACAGGCTCGGCAGGTCGCCAGTGTGATCACTGTGAGAGGTGCCTTCCTTCCTGAGGTGTCCGCGGGCCGACGTGAAGGCCGGAGGGTCGCATGCGCCCACCTCGTGCACGTGCATGCCGTGGAAGCCGGGCGGCAGGCCGCGGCCCCTGACGAAGACCTTGACCGCGCCGCGTGAGCTCTTGCGGAACGCGGCGACCGCGACGACCTTGCCCTCGGCGTCCTTGAGCGCGACACGGATGACTGTGACATGGCTCGATCGGCTCTTGCCGACGACCAGCGCGGCGCCGGCGCCGAAGGCGCAGGCGAGGACGGTGACGGCCAGGGCGAGACGAAGGCGCGAATTCTGGAGCATGCGGAGATACTAGCTCCAGCGCCGCTTGCCCGCCCGAAACGCTCTCGAGCGAGCCATCGTCGTGGCTGACGCCGACCGCCGAGGGGGGACAGTGCGTCAGCACGGACCCCCTCGGCGGGTGGCGTCAGGCGCGGCGAGGGCCGCGAATCACCCCTTGATGAAGGGCTTGACGGCGGCTAGCACCGTCTCCATCTCGGAGGCCTTGTCGAACGCCATCGGTGCCGGGGTCTTGTCGCGCGCCAGGCGGATGAGCGCGGCGTGCCGCGCCTCGATCTGCACGATGCCGCCCGCGGCGGCGAGGACGTCGACGGACTGGATCGACGTGGCGGCGCCGTTGTAGGCGCTGACGCCGGTGTCCTCGAGCGTGTTGGCCGTCTTCAGGAACGTCGCGCGGTCGCCGAAGGCCTTGCCGAAGTCGAACGTCGGCTTGGCCGCCGGCTTGCCGCCGAGCGACTTGACCGTCGCGATCAGCGCGTCGACGTGTGCGTCCTCGTCGTCGCGCAGCCGCCTGGCGAGCTTCTTCTCGTCGACGCTGAGGCCGCTGACCTGCTTGACGGCCATCGTGTAGAACGTCGCCTCGAGGTACTCGAGCGTGAGGGCGTAGTTGACGATGTCAACGTCGCCGCCGCCGTCCTGCGCGAGCGCCCTGGCGATGTAGGGAGTCGCCGACAGCGCACCGTAGGTGGCGCCGGCGGCGAGGGTGGCGCGCAGGAGGAATGCCTCGCGCGTCGTACCGTGAACCTTGATGGCGGCCAGCTCTCCAGCCACCGGTTGCGATGAAGCCATGTGCGTTCTCGCTTTCGTCGTCGTGGTGAATCAGCTGGCGATGAACGGCTTGACGGCCTTGAGGACCGCGGCCATGTCCATCGGCTTGGCGAACGGCCCGTCCGGAAGCGAGCCTTCGAGCCCGCCCTTGCCGCCGAAGCCGCGCCCGACGAGCTCGTTCAGCGCCGCGGCGTGGCGCGCCTCGACGGAGTGGATCGACAGCGCGGCCGCAAGGATGTCCTTGCTCTTGATGTTGCCTGCCTGTCCGAGATAGGCCGCGGCACCGAGGTTCTCGACGGTCGCGGCGGTCTCGAGGATGTGCTTCGGGCCCTTGTCGATGACGTCCTGGAACTTCGTCTTGGGCTTGGCCGCGGGCTTGCCGCCGAGCGACGTGGCCGTCGCCTTCAGCGTGTCGACGTGCTCCTGCTCGTGCTCGTGGATGCGCTTGGCGAGGTCGCCGATCTTGGGGTCCTTGATGGCGCCGCTGTCGAGCACCTCCTTGTAGAACTCGGCCTCGAGGTACTCCAGCGTCAGCGCGTAGTTGACGATCTTCAGATCGCTCGCGTTGTCACCGTCGCTCGTATTCGTACCGGCAGCGGCGCTGCCGCTGTCCTTGTTGTCGTCGCCGCAGGCGGCGAGCAGGACGGTGGCGGCGCTCACCGCGCCGGCCCCGCCGAGCATCTTGAAAAAGCGCTTGCGCGAGGACGGATCGTCCGCGAGCTCACGCAGTGCAGAGTCGGTCACGAAGATGCCTTCCGGGTCAGAGGGAGTTGACATGTGCAGGCGACATAGCGTGCCGGCGCCCGCCGCAGATCACGCCGTGGCGCGTTGGCGTTCGGAGCTTCAGATGCGGAAGACGGGAACGAGTCGCTGCTCGTGCTCGGCTTCGATGCGGGCGACGACCTCGATGTGGGCCTCCAGCGGCGTCCCGCGCAGCTTCGCCCCCAGCCCCTCGTCGACCTGGAAGATCCCGGCCGAGTTGGACATCGCGATCTCGACGCGGACCGCCTTGTCGTCGCCGGCGCCGATCGACACCTTCTCGATCGCGTAGGCCGACAGCGAGTGGATGTTCGTGTGCCCGGCCTCGAAGGGCACGCGCGAACGTCCGCGCGCCATGTCGAGCGCGTCGGCGACGCGCAGGATCGCGCCCTCGACGGTGAACGGATCGCCCTTGGAGCGGTGCGAGATGATCGCGTGCATCGTCTCGGCGACGACGATCGAGCGCGTCGGCTCGACGTAGATGCCCTCGAGCAGGCCGCCGAGCTTGTCGGCTGTGAGAAAGAGCGAGTAGGCCTCGTGGTCGGTGCGATGGATCGACATGCCGACGCAGTGCAGGAGCGCCGCGCCCGCGATGACGACCTCCGCGTCGCACACCTCGAGACCGTGGTCGGCGACGATGCTCGGCTCCACGCCGCGCCCGAAGAGCAGCCGCGACAGGCGCAGCGCCATGTTCAGCACGATCTGGATGTGCACCCAGGAGTGGTCGGACATGTGCAGGCGCTCGGCGTTGACGCCGGCCGCGTGCCACCACGCCTTGACCTGCAGGTCGGCGTCCACGGCCTCCAGGAGCGTCTGCAGGCGCCGATTGCCGCGGGCCGGGGCGTGGACCCGCGCGTCCTCGGGCGCCGTCACTCGTCCGCCGCCGCGACCTCGCTGGCGCGCGCAGCGTGCTTGAGCATGAGCTCGCGCTGGACGTCGCGCGGCGGGTCGCTCGGGGTGCGCCTGCGCCAGCTTCCGTCGGCCTGCAGATCCCAGGCGGTGGCGTCGGTCTCCAGCGAGCGCTCGATCGTGTCGAGCAGGTCCTCGCGCAGCGCGTCGTCCTCGACGGGCGTGACGAGCTCGACGCGCGTGTCGAGGTTGCGCGGCATGAGGTCCGCGGAGCCGATGAGGACGGGGGTCTCGCCCTCGCGCTCGAAGCTGTAGACGCGCGAATGCTCGAGGAAGCGTCCGAGCACGCTCACGACGCTGATGTTCTCCGAGACGCCCGGCACGCCGGGGCGCAGGCAGCAGATGCCGCGCACGTTGAGCTCCACCGGCACGCCCGCGCGCGACGCGCGGTACAGCGCGCGGATCGTGCGCCGGTCGACGAGCGAGTTCATCTTCAGCCTGATCCGCGCCGGCTCGCCGCGCTCGTGGGCGGCGACCGTGCGCTCTATCTCCTTGACGATCCCCTCGCGCATCCCGTTCGGGGCGATGAGGACCTTGCGGTAGCCCTCCGGACGCGCGATGCCCGTGAGGAAGTTGAACATGTCCGCGACGTCCGCGCCGATCTCCTCGTCGCACGTGAACAGACCGAAGTCGGTGTACAGCCGCGCTGTCTTCGGGTGGTAGTTGCCGGTGCCGATGTGGACGTAGTGGCGCACGCCGTCGCCCTCGCGGCGCACGACGAGGATGCACTTGGCGTGCGTCTTCAGGCCGGGCTGGCCGTAGACCACGTGGACGCCGGCCTCCTCCAGCGCGCGCGCCCAGGTGATGTTCGCGCGCTCGTCGAAGCGCGCCTTGAGCTCGACCATGCACACGGCCTGCTTGCCGCGCTCCGTCGCCCGGATGAGCGCCGGGACGAGCGGCGAGTCGTCGGACGTGCGGTACACCGTCTGCTTGATCGCGAGCACGTCGGGGTCGGCGACGGCCTGCTCGACGAAGCGCTCGACGGACGTCGCGAACGAGTCGTAGGGATGGTGGACGAGGATGTCCCCACGCCGCATCTCCGCCATGGCGTTGACGTGCTCTGACTCCACGCCCTGCAGGCGCGGCTGGGTCACCGGCGTCCAGACCGGGTCGCGCAGCTCGGAGAAGCCGCGCAGCTCGTAGATCTGCCACAGGTGGCTCGTGTCGAGCAGACCGTCCACCTCGTAGATCTGGCGCTCCTCGAGGTCGAGTGCCTCGGTGAGCTGCTCGCGCACGCCGCCGTCGATGTCGATGCCGACCTCGAGCCGCACCGCCTCGCCGAAGCGGCGCCGGCGCAGCTCGGCCTCGACGGCCTGCAGGAGGTCGTCTGCCTCGTCGGAGACCTCGAAGTCCGCGTCGCGCGTGACGCGGAAGAAGCCGTGCTGGACGATCTCCATGCCCGGGAAGAGCGCCTCGAGGTTCGCGGCGATGACCTCCTCGAGCGGGACGAAGGCCAGCGGGTCGTCGTCGAGCGCGACGAAGCGCGGCAGCATCTCGGTCGGCACCTTCACGCGCGCGAAGGTCTGCTCGTCGCGGACGGGGTCGCGCACGAGCACTGCGAGCGACAGCGAAAGGCTCGAGATGTACGGGAACGGGCGCCCCTGTCCAACCGCCAGCGGCGTGAGCACGGGGAAGATCTGGCGCCGGAAGCGCTCGGCGAGCGCCTCGCGATCGGCGTCGCCGATCTCGTCCATGCCGACGACGCGCACGCCGTGCTCGACGAGGGCCGGCAGGAGCGTGCCCAGGACGCAGTCCTCCAGGCGCTGCTGCTGGTCGAGGACGCGCTCGCGGATCGCATCGATCGTCTCGGACGGCGTCAGCCCGTCGGGCCCGGGATCGACGAGCCCGGCGTCGATCTGGTCGTGGACGCCGGCGACGCGGATCTGGAAGAACTCGTCGATGTTCGAGCTCCAGATCGCGGCGAGCTTCACGCGCTCGAGCAGCGGTTGCTCGGAATCCTCGACGAGCTGCAGGACGCGGTCGTTGAAGTCCAGCGACGACAGCTCGCGGCCGAAGTACAGCGACTTGTCGTGGAGGTCGAGATCCGCGTCCTCGGGCTCGGGGGCAGCGGGATCGCTGGCGTCGACGGACTCCTGCAGCGGCGTGTCGGTGTCGGGCGAGGTCATCGGGGGACGCTGCGATGCACTCCCATCAGAGTACGCCGCCGGATCAGCGATGTGACCGTCTCGTGAAGATGAGCCTCACGCCTGCTCCGCCCGCAGGCGCGCGAGCTGCTCGAGTACCACCCCCTCACGCAGGCCGCCGCCGGCGAGCTGCAGCTGCGCCTGCAGGGCGCGCGAGGCGGCGTCGAGCAGGAGGATGCCCGCAGGCAGCAGGCGCGCGCGCTCGGGGTGCAGTCCCAGGCGCACTGCGATCTCGACCGCGGGGCGCGTCACGAGCGCCTGCAGCCCGCGAGCGAGCGCCTCGCGCTCGAGGACGCCGCCGACGAGGCGCTGCAGGGAGGTCGCGCTGCCGCCGACCGCGTAGGCCGTCGTCGGCCGCGGCACCTGCACTCCCGCGAAGACGTCGGCCAGCTTGCGGCGCAGCCGCGCGAGCTCGGCCGGCGACGGCGGATCGGTGAGCAGGTCGGTGTCGGTGACGACGCTCGAGCCGACCGGCAGCGAGACCGACCATGTCACGCCACCGGCGGCGGTTCCCACCACGAGCTCGGTCGAGCCGCCCCCGACGTCGACGACCCCGAGCGAGCCGGGCGGCGGGTGCGCCAGCATCCCGACGGCGCCGGCGAACGCCAGCCGCGCCTCCTCCTCGCTCGTGAGGATCTCCAGCGTGGCGCCGCAGGCGGCGTCGATGGCCGCGGCGAGCACCGGCCCGTTGGCGGCCTGACGGACCGCGGCGGTCGCCACGACCCGCAGCGCGGTGCTGCGGAGCTCGTGAGCGATGCGCACCTGGCGCGCGACGACGGACGCCACCTCGGCGACCTTGACGGACTCGATCTCGCCGTCCCGGCCGCAGGCAGCGCCGAGGCGGGTGAAGACGCGCTCGGCGAACAGCTCGTGCAGGCGCGATCCATCGTCCGCCGCCACGAGCAGCCGGGTGGTGTTCGAGCCGATGTCGATGCAGGCGCAGCGTGGCACGGAGGGCCACACGATCTTGCCATGATTGCGGCGATGGACTCGTCCGCTCCGGCCATTCTCGTGCGCGACCTGAACAAGTCCTACGGCAACGTCCACGCCGTCCGTGGCATCGACTTCGAGGTCGCGCGCGGCGAGGTCTTCGGCCTGCTCGGCCCCAACGGCGCCGGCAAGACGACGACGGTCGAGGTGCTCGAGGGCTACCGCACGCGCACGAGCGGGATCGTGTCGGTGCTCGGCCACGACCCCGCCAGCCGTCCGCGCGCGCTGCGCGAGCGCGTCGGAATCGTGCTGCAGGACAGCGGCGTGTACCGCCACGCGACGGTCCGCGAGCTCGTGGCGCACTGGGCCGGCTTCTATCCCGCGCCGCGCGACGTCGACGAGGTCATCGAGCTCGCCGGCCTGCGCGCGTCCGAGGACGTGCTGGCGCGCCGGCTGTCGGGTGGACAGGCGCGGCGGCTGGACTTCGCGCTCGCGCTCGTCGGCGATCCCGAGCTCATCTTCCTCGACGAGCCGACGACCGGCTTCGACCCCGCCGCGCGGCGCGCCGCCTGGGAGACGATCCGCGCGCTCGCCGACCTCGGCAAGACCGTGCTGCTGACGACGCACTACCTCGACGAGGCGCAGGCGCTGTGCGACCGCGTCGCGATCCTCAAGGACGGGCGCATCCTGGCGGTCGGCGCGCCGTCCGAGCTCGGCGTCGGCGCATCGTCGCGCTACCGCGTGAGCTGGCGCGACGAGCACGGCGCGCCGCAGACGCGCGAGACCGACGACCCGACCGCGCTGCTGCACCAGCTCACGAGCGCCACGCTTGCCCGCGGCACCGGCCTGGCGGACCTCAGCGTCACGCGACCGTCGCTCGAGGACGTCTACCTCGAGCTGACCGCCGCAGCGGCCGGCGAGCCCGCGGCGGTGGCCGCGGGCGCAGGCGGCTCGCGGCGCTCGAGGAGCCGGCGATGAGCGACGCGCTCACCCTCACCTGGCGCCAGTACCGCCTCGAGCGCAAGATGTTCTGGCGCAACCCGAGCGCAGCGTTCTTCAACTTCGTCCTGCCGCTGCTGTTCCTCGGCCTGTTCGGCGCGATCTTCGCGGGCAGCCAGACCGACCTCGACGTGATCGTGCCGGGCATCGCCGGCATGAGCGTCATGACGACGACGTTCGTCGCGCTGGCGATGAACATGGTCCACCTGCGCGAGCAGGGCGTGCTCAAGCGCCTGCGCGGGACGCCGCTGCCCAGCGGCGCGTACCTCGGCGGCCTCGCCGCGCACGCGATCACGAACACGGCGATCCAGCTGTCGATCGTCGTCGCCGCGGGCGCGCTGCTGTTCGGCATCGGGCTGCCCGAGAACTGGCTCATGCTCGGCGTCTTCGTCGCCGCGGGGGTCGTCTGCCTCGGCTCGCTCGGCGTCGCGCTGTCGCACGCGATCCCGAACTTCGACTCCGCGCCGGCGTACGTCAACGCGATCTTCCTGCCCGTGATCGTGATCTCCGGCGTCTTCTACGACGCCGACAATGCGCCGGCGTTCATGCGCGACATGGCACAGGTGCTGCCGCTGACGCACCTGATCGACGGGCTGTCGGCCGCGATGGTGACGGGCGCGCCGTTCGCCGACCACCTGTCCGACCTCGCTGTGGTGCTGGCCTGGGC
>JBPCJA010000216.1:0-6144 GCA_051005755.1 Solirubrobacteraceae bacterium | reverse complement strand
CTCGCACCCGCTTGCCCACCCCCGCCCGCATCGCTACTCCCATCCTCGCCGAACATGTCGGCAAGGCCTTCAACAACAACGCCACAAACCCCCACTCGGGCACGAAATTGCAGGACGAACCACTAGGACACGACGCCCAGCGCGCCGGGACGGATGCCGAAGACCGCCTCGGTCACGTCGCCGATGTGGTCGCCGTCGACGTGCAGCGGGATCGGGCGGCCGTCGGCGGAGGTGCAGCGCAGCTCGTGCACGCCCCGGAAGCCGTGGACCTGACGGTGGTCGACGAGCCGCCGCTTCGACGACAGCAGCCGCCACGCGATCGTGGGGATGTCCGGCGGCCGGACCCCGCGCAGTGCGGCCCCCGCCAGCGACCCGCTGTCGAGCGCGCCACCGTCGCAGATGTAGATCGGCTTGTCGTCGAGGTAGGTGAACGCCTCGCCGTTCTGGATGAGCGTCGTGATCGCCCGCAGGGTCGTGCCGCCGACCTCGACGTCCATCCGCGGCGGGTTGCGCACGTACTGGCGCAGAACGGTCTCGACCGCCGCGTAGACGAAGAAGTGCTGGCGCAGCCTGTGTTGCTTGAGGCGCGGCGAGGCCTCGATGCGCTTGACGATGCTCGCGTCCAGGCCGAAGCCGCTGGAGAACGCGAACGCGCGCCCGTTGGCCGTTCCGAGGTCGATCCGGCGCGGATGCCAGTTGTCGGCCAGTGCGAGCACGTGCTCGGTCGCGTCGACGATGTCGCCGGGGATCCCGAGCATCTTGCACAGCACGTTCGTCGCGCCGCCGGGCAGACACGTCAGCGGGGTCGCGCAGCCGGCCAGCCCGTTGGCGACCTCGTTGACGGTGCCGTCGCCGCCGAAGGACACGACGACGTCGTAGCCATCGTGGGCCGCCTCGCGGCAGAGCTCGATCGCGTGGTTGCGCGCCTGCGTGTCGATCGCCTCGACCTCGTAGCGACCGTGCAGCGCGGCGACGACGAGGTTGCGCAGCCGCGCGGACATCGTCGTCGCGACCGGGTTGACGATGACGAGCATGCGCCGGCGCTTGGACGGGGCGCCGTGCGCGACGGACTCCGCCAGCCGCTGGAGGGACTCGAGCGTCACGGCACCTGACGCTATCGCTCTACCGCCGGCCGCGCTCGCGAGAGAAGCCGAGCATCCCGACCGGGACGTGGACCAGGACGACGACGATCTTGCGACGGTGCTGATCTTCGCGCAATCGCTGCTGTGGAGTCTGCGTGTTGTTGTAGTGCTCAAGCCAGTGTGGCAGCGCAGCCCGATGGTCAGCTGACGTGTTGTAGGTCAGGACTTTCTCCCACTCACGTGCGAGCGTCTGCTGGTAGCGCTCGACCTTGCCGTTGGTCTTGAGCCACCTCGGTGTAGGCCAGGCGGCCTGTAGTCATCGACGATGAATGCGCGAACTCGTGGCCGGCTCCGTCGCTGCACTGACGCCGATCGCCGGTCACCGCCTGGCCGGGCACCACGAAGCGCTGCAAGCGCTTGGCGATCAATCGGGGGACTCCAGTCGGTCCGCTCGCGCACTCGCAGATGCGGTCCTGCTCAGCCGCCAGAGCATCCTCGGAACGTCCCGGCCGGCTACAGCGATCGTGCAGACACTCCAGAGACGCTCGCTGCTCAAGGCTGGCGTCGCGCCAGCGCACCCGCATCACCGCAGACGTCGGGAGCCGTCCGACGAGCCCCTGTCGTCAGCACGCAGCCTACCCGTCAGCCCCCGTGCCTGGTCTCAACGCAGAACTGCGTCTCTTCGCAAACCAGGAAGCGAGTAGAGCTTGATGGCGCTTTGTCTTCAACGCAGCCTTGGGAAGGTGCCCACTTACTTACATACTCTCTGCCAGGTTCGCCGAGCCATGCGCGCACTCCGTGACCGTCCTGTTCTCGGTCACACACCCGAAATGTCTGATGGTTTGAGTACAACACGCCGTAATCATCGCCGTGATGCGGGCCCTCTCCGGGGACGTACCCGTAGCTTCTTCGAAGCATGCGCTAAGACGTGCTCCACGCGCGCGGACGAGGTCGGTCGCGTGGGGTTGGGGCTTCGCGTGTCGACCACTCGCCGCCGGCACTCGGCATGCGCCGGTCAGAGCCAGCCGCGGCTGCGGAAGAAGCCGAGCATGCCGGCGAGCAGCGCGACCATCGAGCCGACGATGATCCAGAACGCAGCGCGCGTGTTCTCGCCGGGGACGCCGACGTTCATGCCCCAGATGCTTGCCACGAGCGTCAGCGGCAGGACGACGACGCTGATCGCCGTGAGCGCCTTGAGGACGTCGTTGACCCGATGCGAGAGGACCGACTCGTTCGTCGACTCGAGCCCCTCGACCACCTCCTTGAAGTTCTCGAGCATGTCCCAGATGCGCTCGGAGGCGTCGTTGATGTCGTCGAAGTAGATGTCCAGGCCCTCGGGGATGTAGCGCTTCGTGCGCTCGAGGTCCTGCAGCGCCGCGCGCTGCGGGCGGACGATCTTGCGGAAGTTGATGATCTCCTGCTTGACGTTGGAGATGTCGCGCACGATCTCGGCGGAGCGGCCCTCGAAGATCTCGTCCTCGAGCACCTCGAGCTTGTTGCCCATCTTCGCGAGCATCGGGAAGGAGGCGTCGACGCAGTCGTCGACGATCTTGTAGAGGAGGTATCCGGGTCCCTTCGAGAACAGGCTCTCGCGGATGTCCTCGCGCGTGCGGCAGCGCTCGAAGAGGTACTCCAGCGGCTGGATCGGCTCGTTGGGCAGCGTGATGACGAAGTCCGGCCCTACGAAGATGTCCAGCTCGGCCGCGTTCAGGCGCCCGACCGACTTGTCGAAGCGGGGGAAGTGCAGGACGACGAAGAGGTAGTCGTCGTACTCGTCGACCTTCGGGCGCTGGTTGCGCGAGTACACGTCCTCGTAGTCGAGCGGGTGGAAGTCGAAGTGCTCCTCGAGCCACGCGCGATCGGCCGGACGCGGGCGCTCGATGTGCAGCCAGCGCAGCCCCGAACCCTCCACGACCTCGACGTTGGGCGTCTCGGCCTCGGCCTCCGCGGGCCGCGCGGCCTGGCCGCGCCCACGCGTCGGTCGTCCGAAACGCGGCTTTGGGAGGTTGGGCATGGCTGATATTGTGCCTGCCGAGAGCTGAACACATCGAGAGGGGTGGAGGGACAGGCCCTACGAAGCCCCGGCAACCATCCCGCTCGCGCGGGAAACGGTGCCAATTCCTGTCAGATGTGGCACGGGCCGCAGGGCCTTCGCCACAAGATCCACGGCGAGAGGGTTCTATGGCGGCCAAGCAGCTCAAGTGCAGAGAGTGTGCAACGGAGTATCCATTGGAGGCGCGCTATGTGTGCTCGCGCTGCTTCGGTCCATTGGAGGTCGGCTACGACCACGAGCGGCTCGCCGACGTCGGCGAGGTCCGGCGGCGCATCCAGGGTGGGCCGCAGAACATGTGGCGCTACCACGACTTCCTGCCGCTCGAGGGCCCGCAGCCGCGGACCCGCACGGGGCTGCCCGCCGGCTGCACGCCGCTCATCCGCGCCGACCGCCTCGCCGAGCGCCTCGGTCTGGAGGAGGTGTGGGTCAAGAACGACGCCCACAACCCGACGCACTCGTTCAAGGACCGCGTGGTCTCGGTCGCCGCGACGCGCGCCCGTGAGCTGGGCTTCGACACGCTCGCCTGCGCCTCGACCGGCAACCTCGCCAACTCCGTCGCCGCCCACGGCGCCGCGCTGGGGATGGCGTCCTACGTCTTCATCCCGGCCGACCTCGAAGAGCAGAAGGTGCTCGCGACCGGCGTCTACGGCACGAACCTCGTGAAGGTCCGCGGCAACTACGACGACGTCAACCGCCTGTGCACCGAGCTGTCGGGCGACCGCGAGAACTGGGCCTTCGTGAACATCAACATGCGCCCGTACTACGCCGAGGGCTCCAAGACCGTCGCGTACGAGATCGCCGAGCAGCTTGGCTGGGAGCTGCCCGACCGCTGCGTGGTGCCGGTCGCCTCGGGCTCGCTGTACACGAAGATCGCCAAGGGCTTTCAGGAGTTCATCGACGTCGGCCTGATCGACGGGGACCTCCCGACGATGAACGGCGCCCAGGCCACCGGCTGTTCGCCGGTCGCGACGGCGTTCGGTGCCGGCCACGACTTCTGCCGGCCGGTGAAGCCGAGCACGATCGCCAAGTCGCTGGCCATCGGCAACCCGGCCGACGGCCCGTACGCGCTCGACCTCGCGCGCGCGACGGGCGGGTCGATCGACGCCGTCACCGACGAGGAGATCCGCGTCGGCATCCGCCTGCTCGCCGAGACGACGGGCGTGTTCACCGAGACGGCCGGCGGCGTGACGACCGCGACGCTCGCCAAGCTCGCCGAGCGCGGCGACATCGGTGCCGACGAGCGCGTCGTGCTCGTCATCACCGGGGACGGACTCAAGACGCTCGACGCCGTCCGCGACTCGTTTCGCGCCTACGAGGTCGAACCCTCGATCGAGTCCTTCGAGGCGGCCTTCGCGGAGTCGGTCCCGGCATAGGAGACGATCATGGCGATTACGGTCAGGCTCCCCACCCAGCTGCGCGACGCCGCCGGCGGGGTCTCCTCGATGCAGGTCGAGGGCGCGACGGTCGGCGAGGCGCTGGAGTCGGTGTTCGCCGAGCACGGCGAGCTGCGCGAGCGCCTCTACCAGGACGGCGGCCTGCGCCGCTTCGTCAACGTCTACCTCGGCGGCGAGGACATCCGCTTCCTCGACGGGCTCGAAACGACCGTGCCCGCCGGCGGTGAGCTGACGATCCTGCCGGCGGTCGCGGGCGGCTGACTGCGCTCGCGGTGGCGCGGGGAGCTGACGGGGGGCGCGCGGCGCTCCCGTGAGCTGGCGCGCTTGCGGTCGACGAACTGCATCGATGAAGGAGGGTGGTTCTGGGGCGGGGGTGGGACTGAGGCGCTACGCCATCGTTTGGCGAGTTCTTCGGGTCTGAGGCGAAGCAGTCGCCATTTTGCTCTTCGGGCTTCGATCGCTGGCGGCCTGCCGCCAGCGCCGTCCGCGCGACGCGCGGGTGTGAAAACGCACCACCTTGGTGATCCCGATCCGCCGTGGCCTATGGCCACGATGAACCCATGACCAAACTGCGCACATATCTCCTCACCGCGGCCGTCGCCGGCGCGGTGCTCTCGCCCGCCGCCGCGGCCCAGGGCGCCCCGACAACGCTCGCCGTCGAGCAGGCTCCGACCCGTGTCGCCGCCTGGGACGGCACCGTCATGTGGTCGCACTTCGATCCGGCCACGAAGACCTACTCGCTCGTGAAGTCCGTCAACGGTGGCGCCCCGGTCGCCGTCGGCGTCGCGCCCCGAAGCGACACGCCGTTCGACATCGACCTCGGCACGAATCGCTCGGGCTCGACGTACGCGGTCTACACCCGCGATGGAGACATCTACCGCCTGAACGTCGCGACCGGCAGCGAGGTGAAGGTCGACAAGCTCAGCTCGCCGACGCTCGCCGAGCGCGACCCCACCATCCAGCGTGGCGAGATCGCGTTCATCCGCCGCGACGGCGGCTTCGACCAGCTGCGCATCGGCAACACGACGACCGGCTCGAAGGGCAGCAGGCTGCTCGTCCGCAAGCGCTCGATCCTCGGCGCGGAGCTCGGCACCACGCACGTCGCCTACGTCGAGTCGGTCCCCGCCGAATTCCGCGAGGTGCACGTGCGCATCCGCAACATCCGCACGGGTGCCGACCGTCAGGTCTACCGGGCGGCCTCGGGCGGGGCGAACGCCGCGGACGTCACGCGCCCGACGTACGTGGCCAAGCCGGAGGGCTTCCTCTGGGCGCGCACGAACATCGGCTCGGGCGCGGGCAATCGGCTCATCCGCTACACGCTGAGCGGGTCGAAGCTCGCGTATGCGAAGGGGTCCCCGCGGTACAACTCGACCGCCTGGGCCAACGACGCGCTCGGCGCCGCGACGTCCTCGTCGCTCGACGGCAGCGAGAGCCAGGGCGCGTGCTCGGACGCCGGCGTGGAGTACTGCAAGGTCAAGCTCACCGGGCCGCTGCAGTTCAACCTCAAGCCGTAGTAGCGGCGAGCACGACGGCGGGGGGGGGGGGGGGGGGGGGGGGGGGGGCTTAGATGTGCCTTCGCGGCGCGGCAAAGCCAGAAAAGCAGAAAGGCCCCACC
>JBPCJA010000215.1:0-7637 GCA_051005755.1 Solirubrobacteraceae bacterium | reverse complement strand
ACTCGGGCTCGCGCCGCTCGGGCTCGTGCCGCGCGGGCTCGCGCCGCTCCGGCTCGCGCCGCTCCGGCTCGTGCCGCGCGGCCTCGCGCTGCTCCGGCTCGCGGGACTCCGGCGCCCGCGCCTCGGGTCCGGCCTGTGCCTGCGCGGCGTGCAGCTGCGCGACGAACGGCGACGCCAGGCGCATGATCTCGCGGATCGCCGGGGCGGGCGGCTCGGGCGCAGGCGCCGAGCCCTCGTCGTAGAGGTCGACGCCCGGAGCGCCTCGCCGCGCCACGACCTCGACGCAGCGGCGCCGGAAGAAGCCGCCGACTCCGCCCTCCAACCCGTCGCGCTGGCGCATCACGATCGCGTCGGGGCCGAGCTCCGCACGGATCTTCGGCAGCAGCTCCTCGAGGTCTGTCCCGCGGTATGTCCGCGGCTCGTTGTTGGTCATGGTGCTCATGCGTCGACGACTCCAATCGTCTCGACCCGGATCCCGGACACGATCTCGTTGTAGGAACAGACGGCCAGCAGCGGGAGGCTTTGCTCGCACAGCCGGCGCAGGTGGCGGCGCACGCGCGCCGAGCACAGCACGACGGGCCGCCGGCCGCGGGCGATTGCGGAGTCCTGCTGGCCGGAGAGGGCGCGGACGAGCGCCTGGGCCCGTGCGGGCTCCATCGCGAGGTACTCGCCGTCGGTCGTCACGGTGATGGCATCGACAAGCTCCTGCTCGACTTGAGGATCGAGCGCGATCGCGCGCAGCGTCGACTCTCCGTCGAGGTGCGGCGCGGTGATCGCCCGCCCGAGCGCCTGGCGCGCGTACTCCGCCAGGAGGCCGGGGTCGCGCGTCACGCGCGCCTTGTCGCCGATCGCCTCGACGATCGCGCCGAGGTCGCGGATCGAGACGCCCTCGCGCAGCAGCGCCTGCAGCACGCGCTGGACCTCGCCGACGCTCAGCAGGTCGGGCACGACCTCCTCGACGACGGCCGCGTTGTGCTCCTTGAGGCGATCGAGCAGCTGACGCGTCTCCTGGCGCGTGAGCAGCTCGGCGGCCTGCTGGCGGATCGTCTCGGTGAGATGCGTGACGATGACCGACTCGGCGTCGACGACGGTGTGGCCGAGCGCCTCGGCCTCGGCGGCCTGATCATCGGAGATCCAGACCGCCGGCAGGCCGAAGGCGGGCTCGACGGTCGGCACGCCGGGCAGCTCCCCCACCGCGTCGCCGGGGTCCATCGCCAGGCGGTGCCCGGGCATCAGCCGCGACCGTGCGACATCCGAGCCGCGCACCTTGATGACGTACTCGTGCGAGTCCAGCGCGATGTCGTCGTGGATGCGCACGGGCGAGATGACCATGCCCAGCTCGGCCGCTATCTGGCGGCGCACGACCCCGACGCGGGCCAGCAGCGATCCGCCCGCGGCGGTGTCGGCCAGCGGCACGAGGCCGAAGCCGATCGCGAGCTCGAGCGGGTCGATCGCCAGCGCGCCGACGGCGGCGTCGCTCGGCGACGGCAGCTGTGGCTGCGGTCTGTCCCGCTCCAGTTGGTGGGCGGCGGCGGCTTCGGCACGCGTCGGGCGATCCTTCAGCGCGCGGCCGACGAGCAGGAGGCCGACGCCGACGACCAGGAACGGGATCTTCGGCAGGCCCGGCACGAGCGCCATCGCGCAGATCGCCGCGCCCGCGACGAGCGGCGCCTTGCGCTGGTCGAAGATCTGGCCGGCGATGTCGCTGCCGAGGTCGCGCTCGGAGGCCGAGCGCGTGACGATGATGCCGGTCGCGACGGAGATGAGCAGTGCCGGGATCTGCGCGGCGAGACCGTCCCCGACGGTCAGCAGCGAGAAGTGCGCGGCGGCGTCGGAGAACGGCATCCCCTGCTGCATGACGCCGACGATGATCCCCCCGATGAGGTTGATGAGGACGATGAGCACCGCCGCGATCGCGTCGCCCTTGACGAACTTCGAGGCGCCGTCCATCGCGCCGTAGAAGTTGGCCTCGCGGCTGACCTCGGAGCGCCGCTCGCGCGCCTGGTCCTCGGTGATCTGACCCGAGTTGAGGTCGGCGTCGATCGCCATCTGCTTGCCGGGCATGGCGTCGAGCGTGAAGCGCGCGCCGACCTCCGCCACGCGCCCCGCGCCGCTCGTCACGACGACGAACTGGATGACGATGAGGACGAGGAAGATGATGAGCCCGACGACGACGTTGCCGCCGACGACGAAGTCGCCGAAGGCCTTGATGACATGGCCGCCGTCGCCCTCGAGCAGGATGAGCCGCGTCACCGAGACGTTGATCGCGAGGCGAAAGAGCGTCGTCAGCAGCAGCAGCGTCGGGAACGAGCTGAAGTCCAGCGCCTTCTGCACGTACATCGTCGTGACGACGATCGCGAGCGCGGCCGCGATGTTCAGCGTGATCGCGATGTCGAGCAGGAACGGCGGCAGCGGGACGACGAGCATCGCGATGATGAGCACCACGCCGCCGGCCGCGAGCAGGTCGCTGTGGCCGGCGAGCTTCTTCATGAGCGGGCTGTCGAGGTTCATCGCGACGACCTCCGCGGCGGTCCGACGGCGACGTCGGTGCAGGCATGACGCGCGGTCATGCGACCGCCTCCGTGCGCCTGCCGGCTGTCCGGTAGACGAAGGCGAGCAGCTGGGCGACGGCGCCGAAGAGCTCCTCGGGGATCGGGGCCCCGACCTCGAGGCTCGAGTGCAGCGTGCGCGCGAGCGGCGGGTCGGAGATGACCGGCACCCCGTGCTCCGCGGCGATGGCGCGGATCCGCGCGGCGACGAGGTCCTGGCCCTTGGCGACGACGACCGGCGCCGGCGCCGCGCTGCTGTACTGCAGGGCGACGGCGAAGTGGGTCGGGTTCGTGACGACCACGTCGGCACCCGGGATCGCGGCCATCATCCGCCCGCGGGCGACCTGCATCTGGCGCCGGCGGATCGCGCCGCGGACCTCGGGCGAGACCGTCTGCTGCTTGTGCTCCTGCTTGACCTCCTCCTTGTCCATCATCAGCTGCTTGTCGAGGCGGTAGCGCTGCCAGGCGAAGTCGATGGCGGCGATCGCGAGGTAGCCGAATGCGGCGCGCTGGGCGATCTGCAGGATCGTGTCCGCTCCGCGGTTCAGGAGCTCGTCGGGCGCCATGCCGACGAGCGCCCCGAGCTCGTCGAGCTGGCCGAAGAGCGCGATCGAGGCGATCGCACCGACGACGGCGAACTTCACGACGGTCTTCGCCGACTCGAAGAGGAAGTGCACGCCGAAGAGGTTCTTCGCCCCCTTGAGCGGGTTGATTCGCTTGGGGTCGGGCTTCAGCGTCTGCGCGCTGGGCTTCCAGCCGACCTGCAGCACGCCGGTGAGGGTGCCGGCCGCCATGCAGACGAACGCGATCGGGGCGGCGGCGAGCGCGGCGTCGATCATCGCGCTGCCGAGCAGCTTGCCGATCGCGCCGTCGGCGACGACCTCGGGCGTCGCGATGAGCGACAGGCAGCGGATCATCGCGTCGCGCATGTGGCCCCAGCTCGCCGGGCCGAGCGAGCTCAGCGCCATCAGCGACGCGAGCAGGACGACCGCGCCACCGAGGTCCTGGCTCTTGGCGACCTGGCCCTTGCGCCGCGCCTCCTGGCGACGCTTGGGTGTCGCCTTCTCGGTCTTCTGGCCGCCACCGGACATCCAGCGAACCTCTAGCCCAGCCGGATGGATTGGAGGGCGGTCCCGACCGAGCGCTGCAGCTCGTCGGCCATCCAGCCGGCGGCGAACGGCAGCGAGACGCCGATCATGACCAGGCCGACCGCGACCTTCGCGGGGAAGCCGACCGCGAAGACGTTGAGCTGCGGCACGACTCGCGAGACGACGCCGAAGGCGGCGTCCGTGATGACGATCGCGAGCACGACCGGCGCCGCGAGCTCGAGCGCCGAGAGAAAGACCTGAGCGAAGGCCGACTGCGCGCCGCCCGCGAGCGCCGGCAGCGACGGCACCTCCAGGAGCGGGACGAGCTCGTAGGAGCGCGCGAGCCCCTTGATGATGAGCTGATCGCCGCCGATCGCGATGAGGACGAGGATCCCGACGAGGATGTACGCCTGCGTGAGGACTGCGCTCTGGTTGCCGGTCACCGGGTCGACGAGCGATCCGTAGGAGAAGCCGATGAGCGTGTCGAGGAACGATCCGGCGGTGCTGACGGCGGCGAACAGCGCCGCGAGCGCGAAGGCGTACGCCAGGCCTACGAGGATCTCCTTGAGCATGAGCTCCACGAAGCTCCCGACCGCGATCGGCACCTTGCCGTCGGCGCCGGCGAGCGCGATAGGCGCGATGCCGACGGTCAGCGCGACGGCGCAGATGCCCTTCGCCCGCGCCGGGATGGCCTTCGACGAGAACAGCGGGGCGAGCGCGAAGAGCGGGCCGATCCGGCCGAGGACGAGCAGGAAGCCGGCGATCTGCTGCTCGCCGAACTGGCGCAGGAGCGCGTCGAGCGTCATCGGCCCACCCGCTCCGGGATCGAGCCGTAGAGCTCGATCGTGAAGCTCTCGAGCTGGCCGAGCATCCAGGGCCCCGCGACGACGATGACGACGACCATCGCGAGGATCTTGGGGATGAACGAGAGCGTCATCTCCTGGATCTGGGTGACGGCCTGGAAGACGCTGACCACGAGGCCGACGACGAGCCCGGCGAGCAGCAGCGGCAGCGCGAGCTTCAGCGACAGCGACAGCGTACGCATCGTGAGGTCGACGACGGTGCCCTGGTCCATCAGTGGAAGCTCTCGACGAGTGATCGGGTGACGAGGTTCCAGCCGTCGACGAGGACGAACAGCAGGATCTTGAACGGCAGCGAGATGAAGACCGGTGGCAGCATCACCATGCCCATGGACATGAGCGTCGAGCTCACGACGATGTCGATGACGAGGAAGGGCAGGAAGATGAGAAAGCCGATCTGAAACGCCGTCTTGAGCTCCGACAGCGTGAAGGCGGGGATGAGGACGTGGGTCGGGATGTCCTTGCGCGTCTTCGGGCGGTCGATCTTCGCGAGACCGGCGAAGAGGGCGAGGTCGCTCTCGCGCGTCTGGCGGAACATGAACTCGCGCAGCGGGCCCTGCCCGCGCTCGAGCGCCTGCACCTGGGTGATCCGGCCGGCGTTCAGCGGATCCCAGGCCTCCGTCTTGATGTCCTTGAGCGTCGGCTGCATGACGAAGAGCGTCAGGAAGAAGGCGATCCCGATGAGGACCTGGTTGGGCGGCGCGGTCGGCGTGCCGAGGCCCGAGCGGATGAAGCCCAGGACGATGATGATCCGGGTGAAGCCCGTGACCGTGAACAGGAGCGCCGGCACGAGTGTGAGGCCCCCGAGGAGCAGGAGGATCTGGACGGCGTTTGTGCCCTCTGTGAGCTCGTTCATCCGCGCACCGTCCTGCGCTGGAAGCGGCGGATGAGGTCGCGCAGGTACGGCGGGGAGCCGGGACCGGCGTGCAGCGGCCCGTCGTCGCCGTCGTCATCGCCGTCGGTGTCGTCGACGAGCCCAAGCGCGCGCGCCTCGTCCTCACGGTAGACGCGGATCGGCGTGACGCCCTGCTCGGCGCTGCCGACGAGCACGATCTCGCTGCCGGCGCGGACGAGGTGCAGCGACCGGCCCGACCCCAGCGGGAGCGTCGAGAGCGGCTGCAGGCCCCCGCCGGTGGAGCGGTGCTCGCGGCCGGTCTTGATCTGCTTGAGCAGCCAGTGCAGGCCGAAGATGACGCCGATGACGACCGCGAGGCCGACGATCGTGCGCACGAGCCCGCCGCCGCCACCGCTGGTGGTGTGCTCGGCCGCGGGGACGCGATCGAGATGCAGCGGCGTGTTCTCGCCGCTGGGAGTGGTGGTGGTCGCGGCGAGGGCAGCCGGCGCCGTCAGGAGCGCGCAGGCCACAACCGCCCCGATGGCGTGGAGAGATCGGCTACACATGAGGGGACTCCGAGGGAGAGTCGGTCAACCCAGTCATCGACCGGGCCGGTTCATTCCTTGAGCGGGTGGCTCAGCCCGCCTCGCGCAGCGACGACGCGGCCGACGAGACGATCTCGGTCACCCGCAACCCGAACTCCTCGTCGACGACGACGACTTCGCCGCGCGCGATCGGGCGGCCGTTGACGAGCAGGTCGACGGGCTCGCCCGCCAGCCGGTTGAGCGACACGATCGACCCGGGGCCGAGCGCGAGCGTCTCGCCGATCGTCATGCGCGTGCGACCGATCTCGACGGCGAGTTCGACGGGCACGTCGTGCAGGCGCTGCAGGTCGTCTTGCATAGGGTCTCCTATTGCACGGCGACGTCGGTGAAGAGGACATCCTCGACATGCACGTCGGTGCGCTTGGTGATCGCCCGGATGATTCGCTTCTTGAGCCCTTCGCGGCCCTCGCGGTCGATGAGGTCGTTGTTCGCGCGGTCGGTGAGCGTGTCGGTGACGATGTCGCGGATGACGGCCTCCTGGGGCAGCGGGCCGAAGCCCTCGGGCGGCTTGGGCGCCGCGCCGTGCGCTCCGCCCGCGGCGGCGGCGTCGGCAAGGCTGTGGTCCTTCGGATCGAGGATGAGCGCGACGCCGAGCTTGGCGAAGCGCCCCTCGGCGAGGTTCACGAGGAACTCCTTGGGCAGCACGTAGACGGTGCCGGCGATCTTCGGCGTCGGGAGCGCCTCGGGCTTGGCGAGGACGAACTTGTAGACGCCGCCCAGCACGAGCAGCAGCACCACCGGGACGACGATCTTGAGCTTCGAAGCCATGGTCAGAATCCGTCCGTGAGGTCTAGGGCGAGGGGTTCAGGCGCAGCAGGACGATCTCGACGCGCCGGTTACGTGATCGGCCGGCGTCGTTGGAATTGGAGGCGATCGGTCGCTGCGCAGCGACGCCCGCCGCCTGCAGGCGGCGCGCCGCGAGCCGCTGGTCGATGAAGAAGCGCACGACCTGCGTCGCGCGCGCCGTCGACAGCTCCCAGTTCGTCGGGAAGCGCGCACTCGAGATCGGGTGGTTGTCCGTGTGGCCCTCGACGACGATCGGGTGGCGCACCTCGAGCACGAGCAGGCGCGCGATCGTGGACAGCAGCCCCGTCGATGCGGGCTGCAGGCGAGCGCTGCCGCTGGCGTACAGGACGCGATCGGTGAGCAGGCGGATGACGAGGCCCCGGCGGACGATGTGCGTCTCCAGCTTGTCCTGCAGGCCGTGCTCCTGCGCGTAGGCGTCGATCTTGCGCTTGAGCTCGCGGAAGTCCTCGTTCTCGTGTGCGGCGGCGCGGCTGGAGTTGGAGCTCGCGCTTGCGCTCTTGCTCGTCGAGGAGTCGGACTGGACGACCGGCTCGATCGCGGGAAACGGCGGCTCCGGCGCCGGCTGCTCGGTCTTCTCCGTCGCACCGGTCTCCTGGATGCTCCCGCCGCCGGTCACGATCTTGCCCGAGAGCGCCTCCGAGAGCGACGCCTCCAGCGCCTCGAACTTCGACGTGTTCACCGAGGAGATCGCGAAGAGCACCATGAACAGCGTCATGAGCAGCGTGATCATGTCGGCGTAGGTCAGCAGCCAGCGTTCCTCGTTCTCGTGCTCGACCTCGTCGTGCGAGGACCGGCGGCGGCCGTGGCCCCGGGTGGCCATCAGCTCACGCCGCCGCCTGGGCGGCCGCGGCCGCCGGCGCCGACGCGGCGTCGCCGGCGGCCTTGGGCGCCGG
>JBPCJA010000214.1:0-8288 GCA_051005755.1 Solirubrobacteraceae bacterium | reverse complement strand
CTCGCACCCGCTTGCCCACCCCCGCCCGCATCGCTACTCCCATCCTCGCCGAACATGTCGGCAAGGCCTTCAACAACAACGCCACAAACCCCCACTCGGGCACGAAATTGCAGGACGAACCACTAGTCGCATTTTCCGCGCTAGCGCGGCTAGTCGTCCTGACTGGTGGGGCGCAGCTCGCAGCCGTGGGTGAGCGCCGGATCTTGCAGGGTGCGGACGGCGCGGATGAGCGCGGCGCGCTGCGCCTGCCGGCGCGGTGGCAGCTGACGTGTCTTGGCCCACCGCGCCAACTGCCGATGCGCGGCAAACTTCAGCACCGCGATCTCATCGTCGGAGAGGCGGTGCGTCGGCTCGTGGCTCACCTCGGCTCACGGACGCTGAACTCGATCTCGCGTAGCTCGCCACAGCGCAGTTGGGGCGGTTGCAGGCGACCAACGATGCGCTGGCGCCCTCGACGAGGATCGTCGACGACGATCGCGATCGGCGACAGCCTCTCGGCGATGCGGCCGCGCAGCCGCTCCACGATGACGCACCAGCGCGACCAGCTCGGCGCGCAACGCGGGATCCACGCGCTCCGCAAACCGCGCCAGGACGTAGCGGCGCTCGTGTCGCGCCAGGCCGAGGCGATCGCCGTCGCGGCCGATCGTGACCTGCACGCGGGCGCATACCAGCCGCCCACTGCGATACGCGCGCCCCCAGGCGTAACGCTGCTCGGTCACCACCCCCACACCTCCCTCTCGCTGGTCAGAATCGTGCAGTCCACGCCCACGGGGATCTGATGCTCTCCGGGATCCGCCGCAACCGACGCGCGGCTGCCTTCCACGGTCGTGCTCATCGCGACCACTACACGACGCCGACGAGCCGGGCCTCCGCGCCGGATCATGAGGTGCCGTCGCCCGCGCGTTCGACGCCCTCCGCGCGCAGCCACAGACAGCGCGCGGCACCACGGCTGCTGCGTCGACGCCGGCCTACTCACGCACGGCGAGCGTGCGAGCGCGGGTTAGGGTGATCTGGTCATGGGCAAGGCCGGCGAGCAGATCGGGGTCGTGAGGATTGTGGTGGTGTCGCCGGGCGATGTCGCGCAGGAGCGCGCGGTGGCGCAGACGGTGGTCGATGAACTCAATCGCGGGGTGGCGGCGGACCGTGGGTGTCGGCTGTCGTTGTGGCGGTGGGAGACAGACGCGCGGCCAGGGATGCATCTGCAGGGTTCGCAGGAGCTGATCGACGAGCTGATGGACATCGAGGACGCCGACGTGGTGGTGGGTGTGTTCTGGAAGCGCTTTGGCACGCCGACCGGGGAGGCGGCCTCGGGGACCGAGCATGAGCTGCGCCGCGCGTGGTCTGCCTGGCAGGAGCGCGGGCGCCCGGAGGTGATGGTCTACTTCTGCGCGCGCGCCTATGCCCCGAAGTCGCCTGATGAGCTTGCGCAGTGGCAGCGTGTGCTTGAGTTTCAGCGTGACCTGCCCAGCGAGCAGTTCGCGTGGCGTTACGAGTCTGTCGGCCAGTTTGAGCGCTGTTGCGCGAGCACCTCACCCGGTACCTGCTGACGAGCGTCCCAGCACGCGCGCCGCACCGAGCTCGAGCCACGGGACGCCGCGTGCGGTTCAACCTGCCGGCGGTTGCGGCGTCGTTCACCGGCCGTGAGGAGGAGCTCGACGCGCTCGACGACGCGTTGGGGGTTGCCGATCGCGTGGTGATCACACAGGCCATCACCGGGCTCGGCGGGATCGGCAAGAGCCAGCTCGCCGCCCGTTACGTCCAGCAGCGTGTCGATGGCTATGACGTCGTGGCGTGGATCCGTGCCGAGGACGGCGGGATCGCCGACCTCGCGCAGCTCGCCGCCAAGCTCGGCGAGAACGTCGACGGGCTATCGCCGGAGTGAGGCCGCGCAGCTGGCGCTGGAGTGGCTGGGCGACAGCGAGCAGCGTTGGCTGCTCGCGTTTCGACAACGTCCAGTCCGCTGAGCAGCTCGATGGCTTGCGACCACGCAGCGGCATCGGGCGGGTGCTCCTGACCTCGCGCGATCGCGCGCTGCGCCAGTTCGGGCCGGTGCTCACCATCGACGTCTTCGACGAAGAGACCGCGACCGCCTACTTGACCGATCGGGCCGGCAGGCGCGACGACGAGCCGGCTGCCAGGCGACTCGCCGGGGCCCTGGGATGTTTGCCGCTCGCGCTGTCGCACGCCGCCGCGTACTGTCAGAGCGGCACGAGCTTTACCGATTATCTGGAGCTGCTGGGCGAGCTGCCGGCCCGCGAGCTATTTGACAGCCACCCGGAGCTGTCCTACGCGCAGACGGTCGCGTCGACCTGGAAGGCCTCGATCCAGGCCGCGAGCACGGATGCTCCGGTGGCCGCCGGCGCGCTCGACATGGCTGCGCATCTGGGGCCTGGGATCGCTGTTTGTGGTGCTCGTCGATGCGGACACTGCGGTCGGGCGAAAGCGCCTCGCCGACGCGCTAAACGCGCTGGCGCGCTTCAGCCTCGCGACCGTCGACGACGACAGCGTGAGCGTGCATCGCCTGCTGCAGAAAACTGTCTGCGACGACGCCGCCGCCCGCAACGACAAGACCGCGGCGCTGCGCGCCCTCGCCGCCTTGGACGACGCGTTTCCAGAGGACGTGAGACTGCCTGCGAACTGGCCGCTGTGCGAGCAGGTGCTCGCACACGCCCCCACGCTTGCCGACACACTCCAACAACCCGGCGAAGCAGGCCCCCAGCTCATCAACCTGCTTAACCGCGCATCCGACTACCTCAACCGCGCTGAGCCCGGCCAGCGAGGACTTGCGACCGCGCAGATCACCCTCCGGCATGCCGAACGCGTCCTCGGCCCCGGGCACCCTCACACGCTCACCACCCGCGACCATCTCGCCCTGGCATACCACTATGCGGGGCGCAGCGGCGAGGCGATCGCGATCCTCGAGCCGCTGTTGGCCGACCACGAGCGAATCCTCGGCGTCGAGCACCCCGAAACGCTCACCACCCGCCACAACCTCGCCCTTGCCTACCTCGAAGCCGGGCGCGTCGGCGAAGCGCTCAGGATCTGCGAGGCGCTGCTAACCGACCGCGAGAGGATCCTCGGCCCCGACCACCGCGAAACGCTCAGGGCCCGCAACAACCTCGGCCGCGCTTATCTCGACGAGGGGCGCGTCGACGACGCAATTGCGATCTACGAGCCGGTGCTCGCCGACCGCCAGCGAGTCCTCGGCCCCGAGCACCCCGAAGGGCAGTCGCGAGAGCAACCACGGTACGTCCCTTCGTCGACGGCTGGCCCGAGTGACACTACGCCCGCGGCGCCGCGGCGGCAACGCCGGTTCTACGGGTTCGGCTCTGCAGGCGTCACAGGACGCAGTCGCCGGGACATCTGGGGTTCACGGCGCCGGCGGTATCGGCGCTGGTACGGGACGGGCGGCGCCTGAGATCGCGCCGCTGATGTTGCCAAGGGCCTGGCTGAACTCCGAGGGGATGATGAAGATCTTGTTCGCCTGGCCCTGGGCGAGCTTGGGCAGCATCTGCAGGTACTGGTAGGACAGCAGGCCCTGGTCGGGATCGCCGTCGTGGATCGCCTGAAAGACGGTGTCGATCGCCTTCGCCTCGCCCTGTGCGCGCAGGATCGCCGCCTGCTTTTGGCCTTCGGCGCTGAGCACGGCGGCCTGCTTTTCGCCCTCGGCATTGAGGATCTGCGACTGCTTGGAGCCCTCCGCGGTGAGGATCGCCGCGCGGCGGTCGCGTTCGGCGCGCATCTGCTTCTCCATTGCCTGTTGGATCGTCGCCGGCGGGTCGATCGCCTTGACCTCGACGCGGTTGACGCGGATCCCCCAGCGACCCGTTGCGTCGTCCAGCACGGTGCGCAACTGCAAGTTGATCTCGTCGCGGCTCGTCAGCGCCTCCTCCAGCGTCAGGCCGCCGATCACGTTGCGCAGCGTGGTGACCGTGAGCTGCTCGATCGCCTGCAGCGGGTTGGCGACCTCGTAGCTGACGGACTTCGGATCGGTGATCGTGAAGTACAGGACGCTGTCGATCTGAATGCCCACGTTGTCGCCGGTGATGACCCCTGCCGGCTTGAACGTGACGACCTGCTCGCGCAGGTCGATCAAGGGTCGCACGCGATCGATGAACGGCACGACGATGCCGAGTCCCGGCGACAGCGTGCGCTGGTAGCGACCGAAGCGCTCAACGACGCCGGCACGAGCCTGCGGGATGATGCGCACGGTGCGCGCGGCGAGCAGCAGCGCGAACAGGGCGATGATGACGAGCACGATCAGGCCGGCTTGCATCCCAACCTCCTAGTCGGTGTCCATGACGAGCGCGGTCGCGCCCCGGATCTCGACGACGTCGACGCGGCGACCCGCCGCGATGACCTCGCCGTCGTGGTAGACCCGGGCGGTCCAGATCTCACCGCCGAGCCTCACGGCGCCCGCGGTGTCGTCCACGCGCGCGGTGACGACCGCCGTCTGACCGACGAGCGCAGCCGTGCCGGTGCGAAGTGGCATCGGCGTGAACAGATGACGTCGCGCGATCGGTCGCATTCCGCGAAGCAGCAACCCCGAGCTGACCACAAAGACACTCAGCGCCGCGACGCTGCCCAATCCGCCCAACTCTGCCAGCGCGCCAAGCATCGCTCCGGCGGCGAAGGGCACAAGAAAGAAGCTCAGCGACATCACCTCGCCGGCCGCCAGGATGACCGCCAACGCGATCCAGATCAGCCAGGCATCCATCAGCGGTTCTTCTGGTCGCAGTTCATGGCCACGAACCTATGCGCGGCCGTACTTCACCAATAGCCCCCCAAGGGCTCACGCATCACACCTCGTGCTGCGTCAGCGCGAGGTGGTCTTCGACCCCGTCCTCAGGACGCCGCCGCCTCCCAGCGTGCGAACGCCTCCTCGACGCCGCGCTTTGCGGCCGCGTGGCGCTCGCTTGACGCCGCGCTGCGCTGCGGCGTCGCCCATGCCTCGGCTTGGGCGAGGTCGGCCTCGACGGCCTTCAGCGCCCCCTCGGCCTGCTCGATCTCGCGCTCGAGGTCCTTGATGCGGCGGCGCGCGTTCTTCGAGCGCCCCTTCGTCGCGCCGCCCCCGTTGCCGCGCTGCACCTCGGCCACCGTCGCCGCCGCGAGCTGCTCTCCGGCGCAGCCCGGGGCGGGAGCGGGCGGCCGCGGCTTGGCCTTCTTGGGGGCCTTGGCGGGCAGACCCGCGCGCCGCTCGGGTGCGCGCCCGGCCAGCCGGCGCTCCTCGCGCACGCGCAGGTACTCCTGCCAGCCCCCGAGGTAGGAGCGCAGCGTCCCGTCCTGCACGGCGACCGTGCGCGTGCCGACGGCCTCCAGCAGCGCGCGGTCGTGGGAGACGAGCAGCAGCGTGCCCTCGTAGGCGAGCAGGGCGTCCTCGAGCGCCTCGCGGCTCTCGAGGTCGAGATGGTTCGTCGGCTCGTCGAGGATGAGGACGTTGGCGCCCGACGCGACCACGATCGCCAGCGACAGGCGCCGGCGCTCGCCGCCGCTGAGCCCGTCGAGCGGCTTCTCGGCCTCCTCGCCGCTGAAGAGGAAGCGGCCGAGCAGCGCGCGCGCCTTGTTCGGCGTCAGCCCGGTGTGGACGACGCACGCCTCGATGACGGTCCGCGCGCGATGTCCGTCCCCACCCACCCCACGGCCGAACTCGTCGGCGTGCTGGGAGAGATGGCCGAGCTTGACGTTGTGGCCGGTGCTGAGCTTGCCGGCAGCGAGCGGGCGCAGCCCGGAGAGCGTGTCGATGAGCGTCGTCTTGCCGCTGCCGTTGGCACCGACGAGCGACACGTGCTCCCCGCGCTCGAGCCAGATCTCGGCGTCGTCGAGCAGGACCTTGCCCGGGACCTCCACGCGCCCGCCGGTCATCTCGAAGACGACGCGGCCGGAGCGCTCGGGCGCCTTGAAGTCGAACCTCAGCGCCTCGCGGTCGCGCGGGTCGCGCTCGATGCGCTCGATCTTCTCCAGGCGCTTGACGCGCGACTGCGCCTGCTTGGCCTTCGTCGCCTTCGCGCGGAAGCGCTCGACGAACCGCTCGAGGCGCGCGATCTCCGCCTGCTGGCGGTCGATCGCGCGGCCGAGGGCGATCTCGCGCGCGGCCTGCTCCTTGCGCCAGGCCGTCCACGTGCCGGGGAAGAAGCGCGCGCGGCCGGCCTCGAGCTCGAGCACCGCGGTCCCGACCGCCTCGAGGAACCAGCGGTCGTGGGCGACGAGGATGACCGCCGCGTCGAGCGAGGCGAGCGTCCTCTCCAGCCACTCGAGCGACTCGATGTCGAGGTGGTTCGTCGGCTCGTCGAGCAGCAGGAGGTCGGGATCGCCCGCGAGCGCCCGCGCCAGCGACGCGCGCGTGAGCTCGCCGCCGGAGAACGTCCGCAGCGAGCGGTCGAGGTCGGCGTCGTCGTCGAAGCCCAGGCCGCGCACCATCGCGGTCGCGCGGTCGCGCCAGGTCCAGCCGCCGGCGTGTTCCAGGCGTGCCTCGGCGCGCGCATAGGCGTCGAAGGCGGCCTCGTTGCCGTCGGCCATCGCCTGGGCGAGGCGCGTGAGGTCGGCCTCGAGCGCCATGAGCTCCGCGCAGCCGCCGAGCACGTAGTCGCGCAGCGTCAGGTCGCGGTCACGCGGAGGGCGCTGGTCGTGCAGGGAGACCTTGCAGCCCTTCTCGAACGACAGCTCGCCGCCGTCGACGGACGTCTCGCCCGCGAGCATCCGCAGGAGCGTCGTCTTGCCGGCCCCGTTGCGCCCGGCGACCGTCAGCCGCTCCCGCCGCTCGAGCTTGAACGACACGCCGCGCAGCAGCGGGGAGCCAGCCATGTCCTTGCTGAGGTCGGAGGCGATGAGGACGGCCATGCATCCATGGTAGGAGGCGGCGCGGTGTCACTCCTCGCGCACCCGTCCGGCTCGCCCGAACTTGGTGTATCCAAAACGCACGCGCTCTCTCTATGAGACATGAGCCCCGTCACGATCAACGGACGCGCGCTCGGCGTCCAGCGCAACGGCGAGTTCACCAGCGCGAACACCGATCCGATCCCCGGCGGCAGGCTGTGGCCGGAGGCGGCGCTGACCTGGCTGACGATGCGCGCCGCCTTCGTCGCCGTGGGCGGCAGCCCCGCGGACTTCGTGCCCAACGGGCCGCAGAGCTCAGGCCGCCGGCCGCCGCGGCCCGCGTCATCGCCCAGCAGGCCGACGAGATCGAGCGTGTGGCGAGGCCGCGAAGCGAGGGCGGCGACGGCAAGGGCTGGACACGACAGCGCAGGCGACGCATCCGGTCGCTGCGCGCGCGCACAACTTGAGATGAGGGGAAGGACACCATGACCTTGAAGCTGGACGAGTGGGGACCGATGACCGTGCTGATGATCGTCGCCGCGGTCATCGTGCTGGGGGTGGGCGGCGGCGTCGTGCTGCTCAACCCGGATACGTACACGTTCCGCGCCTACCTGGACGACGTGAAGGGCTTCGCGCTCGCGATCGCGGGCCTCGGCCTCGGCCGCGGCGTGCTCGGCGCAGGCAAGAGCCTCGGCGAAGCGAAGGTCCAGTCGACCGTGCTCAGCATGCCGTCCGGCCCGCCGCCCGCGGTCCACGAGGCCGGCGCGGACGAGCCGCAGCCGACCGGAGCGCCGCTTCCTTCCTGATCGGCCGTCACCGCGCCGTGTCGAGCTCTGCGAGCAGCTCCTCGACACGGCGCGCGAGATCGTCGCGGATCGCGCGCACCTCGCCTTCGCGTTGTGCGGGGCAGACGCTGACCGCGCGCCATCAGGCGACCCGCGGCGCGCGGATGAACTGGTAGGCGCCCGCGCCGAGCGCGGCGCCGGTGACGGGACCCACGACGTAGATCCAGAAGTCGGTCCACTCGCAGGCGACGCTGTCGCATCACCTCTCCAAGCTGCGCGCGGCAGGCATCGTCGACTCCCACCGGCGTGGCCTGTGGGCGTACTACTACGTCCGTCCCGAAGCACTGAAGGAGCTGTCCGCGTGGCTGAGCTGAGCGAGACCGACATCCCTCGCCGCCCAAGCCGTCGAGTGCTCGTCGGTGTTAGACGTAGCTCGTAGGCCCAGATCCTTCGTCAATCGCAGTTAGCGGACGACTGATGAGCCCTACGGCGCGACCGCTCACTGGGCACTGATCGATCGGCCATCGATCAGGTCGAACACGGCGACGGCGGTGGAACTCCATTCATGCCGGACACCCATCTGGCCAGTCAGCAGGCTCCCGCCAGACTCCTCCCGAGGCAACGACTCGACCCCGGTTTCGGATGTCGTCGATACGCTTTCGACACTTCATCGGTGGTTCGCTTTCGCTC
>JBPCJA010000213.1:0-3565 GCA_051005755.1 Solirubrobacteraceae bacterium | reverse complement strand
GGCGGGACGGGCCGCGTGGCGGCGCGCCGGGGGGCAGGCTCGGGCTGACTGGTGGCGGCCGGCTCGCGCGCGGCGGCCGGCTCGGGCGCGGCGGCCGGCTCTTGGGCGGCGGCCGACTCCGGCGCGGCGGCTGACTCTCGGGCGGCGGCTGACTCTTGGGCGGCGGCTGACTCTGGGGCGGCAGCTGACTCTTGGGCGGCGGCTGACTCTTGGGCGGCGGCCGGCTCTGGGGCCGCGGCCGGCTCGGGCGCTGCGGCCGCCACCGAGCGCAGCGGGCGCGTGCTCTCGACCGGTGCCTCGTCGGCGAGCGCGCGCCCGAGCTCGTCCACGAACTCGGTCGCGGTGGGCGGCCGAGCGGCAGGGTCCTTCGCAAGCCCGCGGATGAGCACCGGGTCGACGGCGCTCGGGAGCTCCGGAGCGGCCGCCGAGGCGCGCGGCGGTCGCTCCTCGGCGTGCTGGCGCAGTTGCGCCGCCGGCGCGCCGCCCTCGAACGGGCGCCGCCCGGAGAGGAGCTCGTAGGCGACGACGGCGAGCGCGTAGCGGTCGCTTGCGGGCGTCGCGGGCTGCCCCGTGGCCTGCTCGGGCGAGAGATAGGCGGCGGTGCCGAGCACCTGTCCGGTCTGGGTCATCTGGGTGTCGTCGGCCAGCCGCGCGATGCCGAAGTCGGCGACGGCGACACGGCCCCGGGCGTCGATCAGGAGGTTCGGTGGCTTGACGTCGCGGTGCACGATCCCCGCGGCGTGCGCGACGTCGAGACCCGCCGCCGCCTCCCGTAGCCAGCGCAGCGCCGTCTTGCGATCGACCCGCCGGCCGCTCGCCCTCGCCTCGCGCAGGCGGTCGGCCACCGTGCCGCCGGCGAAGTGCTCCATGACGATGAAGGCATCGTCACCGTGCTCGCCGATGTCGTAGATCGTCACGACGTGAGGATGCGCCGAGACCTGCGCCGCGGTCCGCGCCTCGCGCTGGAAGCGGGCACGGGCGCCGCGGTCGGCGGCGAACTGGGGGCCGAGCACCTTGACCGCGACGATCCTGCGCAGCAGGAGGTCCTCGACCTCCCACACGGAGGCCATGCCGCCGCTGGCGATGTGGCGGGCGACGCGGTAGCGCTCTGGCAGCTCGATCTGCGAGGCCAGGGGCATCTGTCCCGTCACGATACCCATCAGCCGCCCCGGCCCAACCCGGCAGCCGCCGGTCCTCTACACTGCTGGACGCCATGGCCAAGGTCTGTCATAGCTGCGGGAAGAAGCCGGCGTTCGGCCAGAGCCGCAGCCACTCGATGGTCGCGACGAAGCGGCGCTTCAACCCGAACCTCCAGAAGGTCCGGATCCTGGTCGGCGCCGCGCCGCGGCGGGTGTACGTCTGCACCCGCTGCCTCAAGGCCGGCAAAGTCACGAAGGCCGTCTGAACCGGCCCGCCGAGGCCGTGTCGGACCCCAGCCTCGTCCGCTTCCGCGCCGTGGTGGAGGGTGCGCTCGCGCACCTAGAAAGCCGCCGCCAGGAGATCAACGACCTCAACGTCTTTCCCGTCGCCGACGGTGACACCGGCGACAACATGGCGCTCACGCTGCAGGCCGTGCTCGTCGAGGTCGACCGCATCGCCGCCGACGGGCAACGCCTCATCGACGAGATCGGCCGCGACGAGATCGTCGAATCGGTCGCCCGAGCCGCCCTCCTGGGCGCCCGCGGCAACAGCGGCGTCATCCTCTCCCAGCTCATCCGCGGCGCCGCTGAGGAGCTCGTCAGCCGCCCCGGCGAGCTCGTCGACCCTGTTCTCATCGGCGCTGCGATGGCGCGCGCCGCGCCGCGCGCCTACGGCTCCGTGCGGGCGCCGGCCGAGGGCACGATCCTCACCGTCATGCGCGAGATGGCGACACGGGTCGCGACCGACCTCGCGCACATGGGGGACACGCGGCTGGGCTCGGAGGGCGATCCCGCCGTCCAGAACACGCTCATCGCCGACGTCCTCGAGCGCGCGCTGCAGACCGGGGAGGAGTCCGTCCGTCGCGGGCCGGAGATGCTCGAGATCCTGCGCGAGAGCGGCGTCGTCGACGCCGGCGGCCACGCGCTGACGGTCATCGTGGCCGGCATGATCGCCGCGCTGCGCGGTAGCGACGCCCCCGCCGTGGCCCGCCATGCGCCGCCCGTCCGCATCAGCCATCCCGAGCACAGCTCCTCGACGTACCGCTACTGCACGAACTTCGCCGTCACCGGTCACGACCTCGAACCGGGCGCCTGGATCGCGCCGCTGGAGGAGATCGGCGACTCGGTGCTCGTCGTCGGCGACGCCGCGACGCTCAAGGTCCACGTCCACACCGACGAGCCGGAGGCGGCGACGGCGCTCTTCGAAGCCGCCGGTGAGGTCTCGCGCCTGGACGTCGCCGACATGCACGCGCAGGTGCAGGCACGCTCCGAGCGCCTCGCGCCGGCCATCGGCGCCGGCACCGTCGCACAGCCGCGCTGCGGCGCGCTCGCCGTCGTCGCCGGCACCGGGATGCATGAGCTCTACGAGAGCCTCGGCGTCGCCGTCCTCGACGGCGGCGCGACGCTCAACCCGTCGACGTACGAGCTGCTTGCCGGCATCCACGAGGTGCCCGCCGAGGAGGTGGTCGTGCTGCCGAACTCGCCCAACGTCGTCATGGCCGCCGAGCACGCGGCGGAGCTGTCGGAGAAGGTGGTCCACGTAACGGCCGCGCGCTCCCAACAGGCGGGCCTGGCGGCCGCGCTCGCGCTCGATCCGTCGCGCTCCGCGGCCGAGAACGTGGTCGCCGTCGACGCCGCCCTCGAGCGCCTGCGCACCGGCGCCGTCGCGCCGGCCGCCCGCGACGACGGCGCGGGCCGCGTCTCCGCCGGCGACGCCGTCGGCTTCGTCGACGACGCGATCGTCGCCTGGGGCGAGCCGGGGCCGACGCTCGGCGCCGTCCTCTACGCGCTCGGCGCCGATGCGGAGCTGCTGACCTGCATCGCCGGCGAGGGCGCGCCGCTGGACGAGGCGAGCGTCCGCGCGCTCATCGACGGCGGCGTCGAGCTGGAGTGGGAGGTCGGCGGGCAGCCGAGCTACTGGTGGCTCGTGGCGGCTGAGTAGAGGCGCCTTGAGCGGGTACGCGGGAGAACCGCAGCGCTGAAGTCTCGCCGGCGACGTTGAACACCGTCAGGATCTTGATGACCGAGTCGTCGACCTTGAGGCCGCTCAGCGAAGTGACGATCGCCACGCCGAGCTCGTCATTGAACACCGCGCAGCGCTTCCGCCTGGCCGCCGCTGGCGCACGCCACCCACGCCCCGCTGCGGGAGATCAGGTGGCGCTGACGCACGGATTCTCGGGAGGTGTCGCCAGCGCTAACGCGTCGAGCGGGACGCGCAGGGCCGATGGTGCGGGTGCGTCCAGGCGCGCGAGCACAGAGGGCCAATGCAAGCCCTGGTGTGCCCGAGCGCGTGGACTCATGTAAGGCGTCACGTAGTTTGAGCATGTTCGCGTCATCGAGCGTGAGCATGTAGCGGCATGAGGAAGCCCGGCCGGGGCCGGGCTTGGTTTGGGCGACGGATGTGGGCCCGAGTTCGACAGCTCGGC
>JBPCJA010000212.1:0-5395 GCA_051005755.1 Solirubrobacteraceae bacterium | reverse complement strand
GGAATATCGCTTTGGCGCCGCTTCGCGTCCTCTCTCGGCGAGAAGCCCGGAAGCGGCAAATGCTGTTCCATAGCGCTTCGACGCCGGGCGACCTGTCACGTTTGTGACAATGGCGATCTTTTATCGGCGGTATGAGAAGAGTTGGGCTCGGCGGTTTTCGCGCCGCGTCACCCCCGCTTCATCAACGCGCCCATCCCGGCATAGATCGCCTGCGCGCCGAGCTCCTCCTCGATGCGGATGAGCTGGTTGTATTTCGCGGTGCGGTCCGAGCGCGCGAGGCTTCCGGTCTTGATCTGCCCGCAGCCGGTCGCCACCGCGAGGTCGGCGATCGTCGTGTCCTCGGTCTCGCCGGAGCGGTGCGACATGACCGCCGTGTAGCCCGCGGCGCGCGCGGTCGCGATCGCGTCGAGCGTCTCGGTCAGCGTGCCGATCTGGTTGACCTTCACGAGGATCGAGTTGGCGACGCCGGCCTCGATGCCACGCCGCAGCCGCGTGGTGTTCGTCACGAAGAGGTCGTCGCCGACGAGCTGGACGCGGTCGCCGACGGTGTCGGTCAGCGTCTTCCAGCCATCCCAGTCCTCCTCGTCCATGCCGTCCTCGATCGACACGATCGGGTAGCGAGCGCAGAGGTCGGCCCAGTAGGCGGAGAGCTCGTCCGCGCTCAGCGAGCGGCCCTCGTGCTCGAGCACGTAGGCGCCGGCGTCGTGGATCTCGCTCGTCGCCGGATCGAGCGCGATGAAGACGTCCTCGCCGGGCGCGTAGCCGGCGGCCTCGATGCCGCGCACGAGCATCTGCAGCGCTTCCTCGTTGGAGCCGAGGTCGGGGGCGAAGCCGCCCTCGTCGCCGCCGGCGGTCCCGAGGCCGGCGTCATGGAGCGTGCGCTTGAGCGCATGGAAGACCTCGGCGCCCATCCGCATGCATTGCGAGAACGTCTCTGCGCCCGCCGGCACGACCATGAACTCCTGGAAGTCGACCTTGTTGTCGGCGTGCGCGCCGCCGTTGAGGACGTTCATCATCGGCACCGGCAGGACCCGCGCGTCCGCGCCGCCGAGGTGGCGCCAGAGCGGCAGCCCCTCATGCGCGGCCGCCGCGTGCGCGGCGGCGAGCGAGACGCCGAGGATCGCGTTGGCGCCCAGACGAGACTTGTTCTCCGTGCCGTCGAGCTCGACGAGAGCACCGTCGAGGCCGGCCTGGTCGAGCGCGTCGCGCCCTGAGATCGCGTCGGCGATCTCGCCGTTGACGTTCGCGACGGCCTGCGTCACGCCCTTGCCGCCCCAGGCCTCGCCGCCGTCGCGCAGCTCGGTGGCCTCGAACTCACCGGTCGAGGCGCCCGACGGCACCGCCGCACGACCGCTGGCGCCCGAGCTCAGCCGCAGGTCCACCTCGACGGTGGGGTTGCCCCGGCTGTCGAGGATCTGGCGGGCGTGGACGCGTTCGATCTGGCTCATGTGTCTCCTTGGGATTGCGTTGCGTCGCGAAAGCGCTGGGCGGCCGCGCGCAGCGCGAGCTCCGGGTCGACGCGAGCGCCGCGCGCCTCGTCGACGAGCGCGAAGAGGCGCTCGCCGATGTCGTCGAAGGCGGCCGCGCGCTCGCCTGCCGGCGGGGCGTCGCCGGCCGCCGGCAGGCGACCGGCAGTCGCCGCGCGGCGCTGGAGCTTGCGGGCGTACAGGAGCGCCGGCAGGTTCTCGGGAACGTCGCCGAAGATCCCCGGCTCGCGGCCGACCTCGCCGGCCTTGATCACGTCCCAGTTGAGCAGCACGTCGCCGGCGGAAAGGAGAGTGCTCCGCGGGGCATCCGGCCCCGCGTCCTGATCGGGCAAAGCGCCGTCCGGCCGCCCTTCAGGGACTTCGCCGAACACGTGCGGATGGCGGCGGATGAGCTTCCGGCGGCAGTGCTCGGCGACGGCGGCGAGATCGCCGGCACCGCGCTCCTCGAGCAGCAGCGCGAGGAAGTACACCTGGAAGAGCACGTCGCCGAGCTCGTCGAGCAGCTTGGCGTCGTCGCCGGCGTTGGCGGCGTCGGCGAGCTCGTAGGCCTCCTCGATGGTGTGCGGGACGATCGTGCGCTCGTCCTGCTCGCGATCCCACGGGCACTCCGCGCGCAGGCGGCGCGTCAGCTCGTCGAGGCGCACGAGCGCCTCGGGGATCCCGGGGGCGGCCACGAGCCGCGAAGCCTAGTGGCCGCTCACGGGCCGGACGCGCCGCGCCGACACGTGCAGATCGCTCAGGCGCGCTACGGCTGCTGCTGCGCCGGCGGCGCCTGCTGCTGCTGCGGCGGCGGCGCCTGCTGCTGCACCTGGCCGGTCTGACCCGGCGCCGCGGTCGTCGTCTCGCGCGGGGCGTTCTTGCACTGCGTCATGACGAAGCCGTCGCGGCAGTTGGTCCGCTCCTTCCACTTCTTGCGCAGCCCCTTGTTGAACTCGTCGTCGGCCTTTTGCTTGTTCTGCGCGTCGAGCTGCTGCTTGATCACCGGAGTGGCCTGCTTCAGCGTCTGCTGCGACGCCGGCGTGGTCTTCTGCACCTCGAAGACGTAGTAGCCGAACTGCGTCTTCACCGGGCCGGTGAGCTTGCCCTTCGACGCCGAGAAGATCGCGTCGTCGAAGGCCTTCTCCTGCTGGCCCTTCGCGATGCCCGAGAGCACCCCGCCCTGCGCCTTGGACGCCGGGTCGATCGAGAACTGCTTGGCGACCGACGACCAGCTGCGCCCGCTGTCCAGAGCGGCCCTGGCCTGGTCGGCCTTGGACTTCGTCCGCGTGAGCACGACGCGCAGGTCGCGCGTCAGCGGCGTCGCGAAGCGCGCCTTGTTCTTCTCGTAGAACGCCGCGACGGCCTTGTCGGTGACCTTGTCGGAGTCCTTGAGGGCCTTCTTGCTCAGCTTCGTGTAGACGGTGTTGAAGCGAACCTGGAAGCGCGCGTCGGCAGCGGTCATCCCCGAGCTCTTCAGGAACTTCTGGAAGTCGGCGGTCTTGGGGAACGACCGCTTGACGGCATCGTCGAAGGCCTTCTTCTCCTCCTTGGCGGAGATGTTGACGCCCTGGTCGGAGGCCTCGCCGTTGACCCACTTCACGAGGATGAGGAACTGCATGACCTGATCGCGCAGGCCCTCGTACTCCTGCTTGCACTGGGTCCGGAACTGCGCATCGGTCGTCGCCGGCTGGCCCTTGGCGGGCTTCGGCGCCGTCTTGCGCTTGCTCGCGACGCAGGAGGTGAAGTCTGGTGGGTTGTAGGCGACCTTCGGGCTCGTCGAGCCGCCCTGGCTCGACGCCGCCGCGATGCCCATCCAGTGGTCGAAGTCGCTGCGCGAGATCGCCTCGCCGTCGATGCTCGCGACGGCGTTGCCGGGGACGGAGTCACCGCAGCCGGCGACGAGGATCGCAGCCATAAAAAAGGCGCTAAGCGCCGGGATCAGACGAATGGTTCGGTTCACGATGCAGCCGATCGTAGCGAAGGCGTGCCGTTCCACGCGTCCATCCATGCGTCTTCACGAGAGCTTCATATGGAATTGTTCACCTATGTGGCCTCGCGCGTGACCGCGAGCAGCACGTCGGCAGCCCGCACGACGGCGGGGAAGCGCTGCTGCGGATCGTCGGGCACGCGCACCGAGAGCTGGCTCTTGCCGGACTCGTACAGCGCCCCCGGGATCTCCGCGCGCACGCGTTTGGCGCGCACGGAGTCAAGCTCGATCGGCGTCACGGCGAGGCGGCCGCCGCGGAAGCTCACGGCGGTCGCGCCGGCCTGGCCGAGCTTGATGCGCGCTCGCTGGAGGTCGATGAGGTTGGAGAGCGGCTGGGGCAGCTCGCCGAAGCGGTCGTCGAGCTCCTCGCGCAGCAGCTCGAGGTCGGCGACGTCGACGGCGCCCGCGATCCGCCGATGGACGTCGATCTTCGCCTGCTCGTACGGGATGTAGTCGGCGGGCACGTAGGCGTCGACGTTGACGTCGAGGCGGACCGGCTCGGGCGCTTCCTCGCCCGCTCGTCCCTCGCGCTCAGCATCCAGGGCGGCGACCGCCTCGTCGAGCATCTGCATGTAGAGCTCGAAGCCGAGCGCGGCGACGTGGCCGGACTGCTCGTCGCCGAGCAGGCTGCCGGCACCACGCAGCTCGAGGTCGCGCATCGCGATCTGCAAGCCGGCGCCGAGCTCGGTGTAGTCGCTCAGCGCCGCCAGCCGGTTGGCGGCCTCGTGCGTCAGCGCCGCCGCGCTCGGATACAGGAGGTAGGCGTAGGCGCGCTCGCGGCTGCGCCCGACGCGTCCGCGGATCTGGTAGAGCTGCGAGAGGCCGAAGACGTCGGCCCGGTCGACGATGAGCGTGTTGGCCTGCGGGATGTCGATGCCCGACTCGATGATGCTCGTGCAGACGAGCACGTCGGCCTCGCCGCGCAGGAAGCGCAGCATCCGGTTCTCGAGCGCGGTGTCATCCATCTGGCCGTGGGCGACCTCGAAGCGCATCCCCGGGCACAGCCCGCGCAGGCGCTCGGCGGTCTCGTCGATCGACTCGACGCGGTTGTGGAGGAAGAACGCCTGGCCACCGCGCTCGTGCTCGCGCACGAGCGCCTGCTTGACGAGCTCCTCGTCGTACTCGCCGACGTACGTCTTCACCGGCCGGCGACCCTCCGGCGGCGTGTTGATGACCGAGATGTCGCGCAGGCCGGCGAGCGACATCTGCAGGGTGCGCGGGATCGGCGTCGCGCTCATCGAGATGACGTCGACGCGGAGCTTGAGCTGACGCAGCAGCTCCTTCTGCTTGACGCCGAAGCGCTGCTCCTCGTCGACGATGATGAGCCCGAGGTCCTTCGCGCGCACGTCACGGCTCAGGAGCCGGTGGGTGCCGATGAGGATGTCGACGGCGCCGTTCTGAAAGCCCTCGATCGCCCGCCGCTGCTCGGCCACGGGGCGAAAGCGGCTGACGTGCTCGATCGTGAACGGGTAGTCCTTCAGGCGCTCGGTGAACGTGCCGTAGTGCTGCTGGGCGAGGATCGTCGTCGGCACGAGCATGAGCACCTGCTTACCGGCGTCGGCGGCCTTGAACGCGGCGCGCAGCGCGACCTCGGTCTTGCCGTAGCCGACGTCCCCGCAGATCAGGCGATCCATCGGGCGGTCGGATTCCATGTCGGCCTTGACCAGCTCGAGCGTCTCGCGCTGGTCGGCGGGCTCGGTGTAGGGGAACGCCGCCTCGAACTCGCGCTGCCAGTCGGAGTCCGGCTCGTAGGCCAGCCCCGTGCGCCGCCGGCGCTCGGCGTAGAGGTTCAGCAGCTCACCCGCGAGCTCCTGCGCGGCGCGGCGCGCGCGCGCCTTCATGGTCTCCCAGCTGCGCCCGCCGAGCCTGGACAGCGGCGGGTGGCTGCCGCCCGCCCCGACGTAGCGGCTGATCTTCGCCAGCTGGTCGGAGGGCACGAAGA